>JBJDZN010000082.1:41072-48928 GCA_051868045.1 Eubacteriales bacterium | reverse complement strand
CTTGAGATCACTTATCACAGATATCGGGAAAACGGTGATCACGAAGGGTGCTACCAGACTGCGTATGATGCCGTTGCGGAGTATCCGGATGATCCTCAATATCTGGAATGGCTTGCCACCTCGGAGTATTTTCTGGCTTTTGATGAAAACCGGAGTAAAAATGCCAGTGCCGAATATTTTGATGAATTGATGGAGCGATCCATGAGACATTATAAGTTCATCATTGAAAATTGCTCCGATCCCCAAATCCGAAACAAGGCAATTCTGGGTAAAATCGTTGCTCTGCGATTTCTGGAGCGTTTGGTTGAAGCCGAATGGAGCGTTGAATTCGAATACCCGGATGAAGGCATCAAAACCATAGAGGATGCCCTGCGCCTCTGCCGAGAAGGGAGAGAATTGATCGCCTACCTTCAAACAGAAAATTCCGACAATCAGGATGTCTGAGCTCTATATGACACATGAATAAAAAGAGATGAAAAAAATCCTATACAAAAGCAGAGACAACGCTTGATCGTCGATGTCTCTGCTTTTTGTTGTATGAGAAAAATCCATAAAATTACGGTATTTTTCGTGCTTATTCTTCCTCCCGATAGGAAAGCATGGGCTTTTCGTCCTTCTTCTTGATCTCACGGTTGATGTAGTTTCGGGTAATTTTCAATACCAACGGGAAGAGTGCCAGAACACCGATCAGGTTGGGGATCATCATCAGTCCGTTGAAGGTATCGGACAGATCCCATGCAAGACCGCCCTCCATAACCGCGCCCGAGATGATCATCACAACGAAGATCACCCGGTAGACCTTGGCTCCCTTGTGTCCGAACAGGTATTCAACCGCCTTGGTGCCGTACTGGGACCAGCCGAGTACAGTGGTGAAAGCGAAGAAGAGCATAGCGATGGCGATAAACCATGTGCCTGCCGCGCCGAACTGCTGACCGAATGCCTGAGAAACCAGCGTGTCACCGTTGACCCCTTCTACCGGTGCTCCGGTGGTCAGATCAATGAATCCGGTGGAGAGGACAACGACCGCCGTCATGGTGCAGACCACGAAGGTATCCAGAAATACCTCGAAAATGCCCCACATACCCTGCTTAACAGGCTCCTTTACGCTGGAGGAGGAGTGTACCATAACCGAGGAACCCAGACCTGCCTCATTGGAGAAGACTCCTCTCTTGAAGCCCTGAGTCATGGTTTTCTGAATCAGCACGCCAATGCCGCCGCCCAGTACGGCAGTGGGCTTGAAGGCAAACTTAAAGATGGCGGTGAACATTGCGCCAACCTGACTGATGTTCATCACCAAGATAATCAGTGCGCCGATGACGTATACAATCGCCATGAACGGAACCACGATTTCGGCGAATTTCGCAATTCTGCGCAGACCGCCGATGATGATGAGTGCGGCAATAATCAGCAGAGCGGCACCGACCAGCAGATGGATGATGTCAATTTGGGTACCGGGGATGGTGCCGAGGGATACGTTTGAGAAGAATGCGGCGTCCATGTTCAAGACGATCTTATTGATCTGTGCCATGTTACCGATGCCGAAGGAGGCGAGGATGGCAAAGCATGCGAAGAGAACCGCCAGAACGGAGGCAATCTGCTTACAGCCCTTTTTCTTGCCCAGACCGTCCTTCAGGTAGTACATGGGACCGCCCGACCATTCGCCGTTTTTGTTCTTGCGACGGAAATAGATGCCCAATACGTTCTCCGAAAAGTTGGTCATCATGCCGAAGAAGGCAGCGAACCACATCCAGAATACCGCACCGGGACCGCCCGTTACGATGGCGGCAGCGACACCGGCGATGTTACCGGTACCGATGGTGGCGGCAAGGGCTGCACAAAGTGCCTGAAACTGGGAAATGGCCTTCTTGTCGGTGTTGGTTCTGGAGCTGCTGCCCTTTTTGAAGATGCTGGCAATGGTGTTCTTCCACCAATGTCCGAGATGGCTGATTTGGAACACCTTGGTTCCGATGGTCAGCAGGATTCCGGTACCGATCAGCAGAATAAGTCCGGGCAGACCCCAGACGGCGTTGTTGATCACGTCGTTGACCGATGCGACCGTGTCGAGAAACTTTTCCATGTTCTCCTCCGAAAATAAAAAATTGGCGAATCACGTAAAACGGTTCGCCAAAAAAACACAGTCTGTCAAAACAGATGATCTTTGTCCTTTTGCCTGAGAGTTTACGCGTTTTACGCTTGCACCTTCGGCCCCCATAAAAATGGGCGTCTCCAAAGTTCCATCGGCATACAGTCCTCATCCTTGCGGACACCTGAGAGCGTTACTCCTTCGGCTGTGAAATCTGAATGGTCTTAGTTGAATAAATTCAGATTTGCATTTTCCTGTATGCGTCATCGGAATGCTATTCGATTGTGAAAGTGGGGTTGATTCGCTGTTTGCGCTATTATACCATAAAGTTTTTCAAATTGCAATAGGAAAATCGAAATTTTTGCAAAAAAATTTTTGAAATTTTGAAAAACATAAAATTTTTTTCGAATCATTCAAATTCATGTTCGGCGAAAAAATCAAGGAGCTGTGCAAACGGGACGGCAGAAAGCAGGAAGACCTTGCCATTGCTCTCGGCGTTACCAATCAGGCAATTTCACGATGGAAATCCAACGGCGGATACCCTGTCCGGCGATCGCAAACGATAACCGGAGATGCCGTAAAAACAAATGTGATTGGTTTGTAAAAAATGTATGACTTTTCGGAACATTACTTGATTTCTCCATTAAAAAGGTGTATAATTGAATTGTTCGGATCTGAACGGTTCATTAAACACTTATCACGTAAGCAAAATGTGCCAAAGGGGGTATCATTTCCGCACCAATGGCAAATAATTACCGATACCCTCTGAAAACAGACAGGGATTGGTAGAAAAATCAAATGTTGATCTACAACGATCTCAAAATTCAGAAAAAAGAAAGTGAGGAAAAAATTATGCCAGGTCCAGGAGGAGGCTCCCGTGGGGGAGGATTCGGAGGAGGCTCCCGTGGGGGAGGATTCGGAGGAGGTTCTCGAGGCGGCGGATTCGGAGGAGGTCCCAGAGGTGGATTCGGTTCCGGACCCCATATGTTCGGACGCCCGTTTTACGGAAGAAGAGGCGGTTGCTTAGGCGGTTTTAGCGGATGCTTAGGCAGTTTTATCGGCATGCTTATGCTTCCCATTCTTCTTATTATCGTCGTTGTTGTGATGTTGTTCAGCTTTTTGGGCTCTGCGTTCACCAACGTTTCAAAAGGCGGCGAAATCAGATATGACGAGACTGCTTTTCAGGATTATGCCAACAGTCAGTATGCCGCTGAGTTCGGTTCTTCGTCCGCCTACGAGGACAATCTCCTGATCGTTTTTCTCACAAACGAAGAAGCAGACGGATATTACACCATCGCCTGGGTGGGAGACAACATCAAATCCGATATTAACAATATGTTCGGGGATGAATACACCACCTTCGGTCGTGCGGTATTGAACTCCGTCAACAGCGAGTATTACGCCTATTCCTTGAGCTCTAATCTGGCATCTGTCATGGAGACTATGACCAATGCGGTCTCCCAGTTGAATCTGGAGTCTTCTTTCCGTTCCGAGGCGAATCATTCGAATATGACCGTTTCGCATCTGACGAATCATACCGATCTTTCCATATCCGAAGAAACGGTTTGCAATGCTCTCAAAAACTTTACAGAGCAGACGGGTATACCGACCGTGATCGTGGTTGATACGATGGAAAACGTCTTTGGTAAAACCGTATCAACGGCGGACATTATCACTGTTATTGTGATGGTTGCTCTTCTTATTCTTGCCATTTATTTGATTGTCCGTGCCTTCCGCAAGAGAAACAGCAGCAACAACGATTATCATTAATGGTCTGCAATGGGGATTGCATCTTTTTAACAGGGGTTCCGTCCAAAATTGTGTTAACCGTATTCTCCATAATAAAGGGTGAGCGGCAGCAGCCAATGCGGCGGCTGACCGGATCCGGATGATTACACATCCGGCATCCGTTCAGCTCGGATTTTGCGTTGTCTATCGCAATGTAAGAAATTGAAAATGCCGATTTCGCAATTATGTCTTTGATTTTTCAGAGCTTGTTTTGAAATCGGCATTTTTGCTTTGCGTATTCTGTTTGAGTTTTATCCGCATAACGAAGCTTTTCAAAAAAAATCCGTACTTCGTTTGATTTCATATGCAGTATGGTAGAAAAAGACACAATTTTGTGCTATCATGTAGTCGTAACTGAAATAACGGAGAATACCTATGACCCTACAACAACTGAAATATATCATCGCAATCGCAGAATGCGGTTCAATTACTTCTGCATCTCAGAAACTTCTGGTGGCTCAACCGAGTTTGTCCAAATCGGTGTTCGAACTTGAAAAAGAAATGGGGATCACGATCTTCTACCGAAACAATCGTGGTGTCCTTCTTTCGGAGGATGGCTCCAAATTTCTGTCGTACGCCCGCCAAGTTGTGGAGCAGTCTGACCTGCTCGAACAACAATATAAGCAAAAAGAGACGATCCGCCGTGTTTTTTCCATCTCTGCACAGCATTACGCCTTTGTGGTCAATGCCTTCGTCGCGCTTGTCAAAGAGTACAGAGAGAAAGAATACGAGTTTACCCTGCGAGAATCAAGAACCCACGACATTATCGAAGATGTGCGAACCTCTCGAAGTGAACTCGGCATTCTGTTTTTGAGTCATTTCAACCGTGAAATCATTCTGCGAATCGTTCAGAATGCCGATTTGAAATTTATACCGCTATTTACGGCAGCACCCCACGTGTTTGTCAGCAGGAACAGCCCGCTTGCGGCAAAAGCATCCGTCACACTGGAGGATTTGAAGGCATTCCCAAGACTCACCTATGAACAGGGAATCAACAACTCCTTTTACTATTCCGAAGAACTTCACAGTACCGAGGAAAGTCCGAAGAATATCGTAGTGACCGACCGTGCCACGCTTTTCAACCTGCTCATCGGTCTTGACGGCTACACCATTTCCTCCGGAATTCTGAGCAGTGACCTGAACGGTACGAATATTGTGGCGATTCCCCTTGAAAGCAATGAGAGAATGGAAATCGGATATATCGTACCCACAGACAGACCCTTAAGTGCCATGAGCGAACGCTACCTTGCCCATCTGACAAAGTACATGGCTGAATATCAGTCATAGTTTTAAGATATGGTGTGACATGAAAAACTGGTATTAACACATAGCAGCCTTTTTGTGCTATACTGTTAAGCAGTAAAACACAGGAGGCTTATTATGAGCAAAAACAATTCACCCTTCAGATACGACTATGTGGGGAGCTTTCTTCGCCCCGATTATCTGAAAAGAGCAAGAAGGAGCTTTGAAAACGGAGTCATAACCAGAGAGCAGTTGACTGAGATTGAGAATGACGCTATCCGTGATTTGGTGCGCAAGCAGAAAAACGCCGGGTATTCGGTGATTACCGACGGTGAATTTCGCAGATCAACGTGGCATCTCGATTTCATGTGGGGCTTCGGCGGTGTCGGACATAACAGAACGCAGACGGGAATTCCGTTTCACGGCGAGGCGGCGATGATCGACGATACCTACCTGACGGGCAGAATTTCGGTGAACACGCATCCCTTCGTGGAGCATTTCAAATTCGTAAAAGCACTGGAGGATGAGAATACCGTTGCCAAGCAAACCATTCCGTCCCCTGCACAGTTTTTGGAACAGATGATATTTGCATCCAATATCGGGCAAACTAGAAAATTCTACGGTGACAATGACGAACTCATTACCGATATTGCTGTGGGATACAGGAAGGTAATCAAGGATCTGTACGATGCAGGTTGCCGGAACATTCAATTGGACGATTGCACATGGGGACTTTGCGTCGATCCCTGCGCACCCTTCGTCTTCGGAACCGATGAAGCAGGGCTTCAAGAGGTTATGGAACAGTTATTGAAGGTGAACAATCTGGCAGTGGAGGGCAAGCCCGACGATCTTGTCGTTACAACGCATATATGCCGTGGAAACTTCCACTCCACATGGGCAAGTCAGGGCAGTTACGATAAGGTTGCCGAATTCCTGTTTGCAAGAGAAAATGTGGATGCCTTCTATCTGGAATACGATGATGAGCGTTCCGGTGGATTTGAACCCCTTCGGGCTGTTCCAGAAGGCAAAAAGGTGGTACTGGGGCTGATTACAACCAAGCGTTCCGACCTTGAGGATAAAGCGCAGATCCTTTCCCGAATCCGAGAAGCGTCGAAATACATTGCCCTTGACAGACTGTGCCTTAGTCCGCAATGCGGATTTGCTTCCTGCGAGATCGGAAACAAGCTCACGGAGGATCAGCAGTGGGCAAAGCTGGCTCTGGTCAAAGAAACGGCAGAAGAGGTCTGGACTGATTAGAAAAACAACAAAAATTCAAAAAAACTTCTTATTTTAAAAATTCGTGGACGGCATATACAATTTCTTAACAATTTGATGTTATAATAAATATCATAATATTTTATATAAACTATGAGGTGTCTGTTATGAAAGCTGCCATCTATTGGGGAAAAGAAAACATCGAGATAAAAGATTTGCCGATACCGGAGTGCGGAGACAATGATGTTTTGATCCGGAATATCTATTCCAGCATTTGCGGAACGGATGTTGCCGTCTACCGTCACGGTCCGGGAACGGGACACCGTATCAGCATCGGCGGCGAATTCGGACATGAGACCATCTCTTGTGTTGCCGCAGTCGGAAAAAATGTTACGGAATTCAAGCTCAACGAAAGAGTATATCCCTATCCCCTGTTTGCAAAGAACGATACTCGGCGGGCAGGTACCATCGGCGGTTTTTCGGAATATATCCTGATTCCCAATGCAAAACGGAATCATTCTCTGTATGCGGTGGATGATGCCATTCCCGACAAGCTGGCTTGTCTGATCGAGCCTTTTACAGTCGGCTGCCGTGCGGCAAGACGGTCCGCTCCCAAGCCGGGCGATACAGCAATCGTTTTCGGCTGCGGAACCATCGGACTTGCGGCGGCTGTTACCTTGAAGTATTTTGGGCTTGAGAAGGTAATGATCTGCGATTACTCCGAATTTCGTCTTGGTATCGCCGGAGAACTTGGCTTTGAAGTCTGCAATATGGGTAATGACGACCTTATGAGTAAAGCAAAGGCATATTTTGGTGTTGCCCATTCCTTAAAGGGAGAAACCGCCAATGTGAGCATTTTTATTGACGCAGCAGGAGCAGAATCGGTATTCGAAACCTTTATGGAGCAAGGCAAAATTGAAAGCAGATACGTTTCCGTTGCGGTAAACAAAGCAATCCGAAATCTGGATCTGCTCCATCTGACCTATTCGCAGAAGTCGATCATCGGCTCCGGCGGATATATGCCTGAGGATGTGAGGGATGTCATGAATATCATGAAAAGCAACCGATGGCCGCTTGAGAAAATGATTACCCATGAATATCCTTTAATGCAGTTGGAGGATGCCATCCGCACGGCTACGGATGTAAACCGTTCGTTAAATGTAACCATCAAATTTTAAAAAATCAAACGGATATGGCATTTTTTGTCATTTCCGCGCCTTCCCTTTTGTCCACTAACATGCGATTCTTTACAAAGAGGAGACCGAACCATGTCAGAGTCAGACAAGATCGAATTTTTTGAATTGCCGCAGGATTTGTTTCAAAACGAAATCAGCAACTCAAAAAAGATCAACGAAGCATACCTGGAGGAGATCCGCAGGTATCAGGATTCACCGGATCCTCCCTGCACAGAAGCGGATGCCTACCGGTTGCTCAAAAAATTTCATAACAAGTTGTACTTCGATTTCCGGGACGAACCGGTTGCCAAATACCTACCCGCCGTCAGTCAGGGAATGATGAAACTGACCGG
>JBJDZN010000082.1:0-40972 GCA_051868045.1 Eubacteriales bacterium | reverse complement strand
GTCTCTGCTCAAAAAATCGGGACTGTTGAAGATGACTTTGGATCAGTTGGATGCCTTTATTGATATGCTGGGATTTCTGAATATCCTGCACTCCCCGGATTCCTTCGGAGTCACGGTAGGTCATACCTGTATACATGATATGCTGCCTCCCTTGAGCATGAAGACCTACAGTGCTTATCCGGTAAATCGCTGGACAATGAAGTATGGAGTAGATCATGCCGCTATTCATGCGTTGTTTGACGGGTTGTATTGAAGTATCTGTGAATGAAAATCGCAGCAAGAAAGCCGCAAATAATAACAAAGAGCTAAAATCAATTGACCGTTCCACCCCCAAAAAGGGGATGGAACGGTCGATTTTTATACCATTATCGCAACAGCATTTCCGGGCTCATGACTTACTTTTTCTTCTTTCGGACAATCAGAACCGTAACGACGGCAGCCACTGCCACTACGGAAACGGCAGAAAGAACGGTGGGCAAAATCCATTTGACGCCCGTTGAAGGGGTCTCATCCCCCGGTTTATCCGTGTCTGTTGTAATAGGATCCTCGGTAGAAGGATCGCTTTGAGAACCGATTACCGGTGTGGTCACCGGTTCAGTGACGGAAGTCGTTTCCCCGAGATCATCATCGGGCGTTTCGCCGCCGACATCGACTGCCTGATAGTTCACATTGTCAAAGCATCCGCCGCCGTTCCAGGAAACCAGACCCAATGCCCCCGATCCAAGATTCGCCACCTTGCGGCTGACCGACTGTCCGTTTACCGTATAGATCAGCGTTCCGTCTTCGGTATATTCCACTGTCAGATTCCAGCTATCGGCAGTCTTGGTGAAGGTATAGGTCTTTGCCCAGACCTCCTGTCCGTTGGTATTGCAGAACAGCTTCATAACAGGCTGTGCAGAATGAGTATCAATATTGGCACCGTACCAGGTTCCGGAAGAGGGATTTTCAGGATTCGTAACGGCGAACACCAGTCCGAGACATCCGCCCTGTCCACCGAAATCGGCATCGCCGCTGTACACAAAGGTACCGCTGTTCTTACCGCTTGAGAAAGCAAAGCTGTCTCCGTTACTGCCGGAAATTCCGTATCCGCCCGTTGTTACATACCAGTCGCCATTACTGCTCCATCCCTCCAGATTGGTATGGAAGCTGATATCGGCAACCGGTAGGGTGATGCTCGCCGTCATACCGTCAACCGTTGCCCGAAGCGTGACACTTCCCTCTTGGATGCCCTGAAGCACGATCGTTCCGTCCTTTTGACTGACCGTTTTCACAAGGGAATCCTCTGCGCCGCTCCAACTGACGGCTTTATCGGTGCGATTGCCGTTCTGATCCATCACATAAGCCGTGACGGTAGTGGCTTCCTCAAAGGCAATTGCAGAAGAAGACACCTCAAAATAGACTCCCGGCTCGGGCAGAATCTCAGCGTCACTGTGCCAGATGGATTCCATTCGCCACATTTCAAGGGAATCAATTGCAAGATCGCCGCTTACGGAAAGAATGGTATTGATGGCACCCGCCTCTGGGAAAATCATACCGCAAAGAGCGGCTTCGCCCTCATTGCCGAACACTTCAAGAACGGTCGTATCCATGAGAATGCGGATCGTCACCTTACCGTCTTCATCCGGATAGAGCGGCATTTCCATGGTGCCGGCGGGTACGCCGGAGGCACTTCCCGAGCGTCCTCGAACCACACGCAGTGTATGGGCAGTACTGTCATAAACCAGTGAGGTGGCATACTGACCGTCGGAGCGCAGATCCAGCTGAAGAACCGAACCGTCACCCGGTGTGAAGGTGATCACGGTGTCATAGGCGATCCCGGGATTGCCGGACAAAGCCTTACCCGCCTCGTCGATTGACACGTTTTCCAGATCAATGACCTTTTCACTGCGCTGGGCATCAACCTCCGCTACGGGATACGAAGTGAGAATGATTCTGCCGTTCACCGTTCTCAGGGTCTGCTCATAGGGCAGTGTCATGGCACCGTTCCAGCCCTTACCGGACAGACCGGACGCCGAGGAATCCTGAATCCAACTGATGGCAATACGGCGGTTATTGCCCGATCCGTCATTGTAATAGGATTGGGTTGCATACACCTCACTGCCGCCGTTATAGGGGATCCGATCCCCTTCAGCAACGAATTTATACTCGGTTTCGCTGACCTTTTCAAGCCGACCGATCACGTACCATTTTCCGGATGCCGTATAAACCCATTTGATGTTGTTTTCGTCTCCGTCCACAGCCAGAGGATAGAAATCAGGACATTCTGAGTCGAAGCCCATGTCGCAGACCATGGTCCAGTCGATGAGATTGTCTGAGATGAAGAGTCTTGCCCTTCCTCCTGCTACGACCATGAACCATTTGCCGTCATAACGGAAGATTTTCGGGTCTCTGAAATCCCGTCCGTAAACATTGTTATCGTTGGCGATAATGGGATTTTCAAAGCCGTTTTCCTCAAGGGTGGGTTTGATCCATGTGACCCCGTTATCCTTGGAATAAGCAATACACTGTTTTTCCACGCCGTGGGTAGTATCCCCGCCGTCGGAGGTGTAAATGGCGACAAGCTTGGTTTCTCCGGGTTTATTGTCGGTGAAGAAGCCGGTGGTATTGTCCTCATCCACCACCGCACTTCCTGAAAAGACGGCTCCGAGGGAGTCCTGTTCGATGGCAACCCCAAGCTCCTTCCAGTGAACCAGATCGGTGCTGACGGCGTGTCCCCACACCTGATTGGCAATAGTCAATCCGTAGGGATTGTACTGAAAAAACAGATGGTATGTCTCTGTTGTGGGATCATAAACCAGACCGTTTGGGTCGTTCATCCAGTTGACCAGAGGCGAAAAGTGAAGCTGGGGACGCCACTGCTCATTGTAGATGGTGTCGGGATCGGCTTCAACCGTTACCTTGATCCAGTAGTGACGGACCACCTCACCCTTGGTGACCGCCAGAAGCAGATCAAAACTGCCCGAAATCTGACCTACCGTCACCGTATTTCCCGAAACGGACACCGTCTCACCCGTATCCCCGGCAATACCTGCCGAAACGCTTCCGAATGCCGTCACCTGATACCGAAGCGAAGCGGTTCCGTAGGGAACGGTTTGCTTGAGACAGTTACTGCCGTCAAAGGAAATCCCATTACCCGTCAAGCTAGAAAGGCGGGGGACATTTTCATCCGATTCATCCAGTGAAGCATACCGCACATTGGAATAGTTGATTCCGGTATTATAGGTCAGAAGTCCCAGCTTGCTTCCGGGTTTTGCCGACGAATCACTGACACTGATCACCGGCGTACCGTCGATAAGATACAGAAGCTTGCCGTTTTGCGCCTCCACCCGCAGATTGAACCGATTCTTTGTCTTTTGGCTACTGCTCAGAATGTACTCTCCCTTTGTGGTTGCATTTCCCGTGCTTTCAAAGCGGAAAATACGAGCATTTCCTGCCGAAAGATCAATATTGGCAACATAGGACCCCTTTGACGGATTATCTCCCGAGAAAAATACAAGGGATGCCGCTCCACTGTGGGAGGTGAACTCAACGTCCGCTTCGAATACAAAGTCCGAAACCTCCGTTTGGGACAGGGCGAACAGGTCGCCCGATCCCTGTGACCGGATCACGCTGTCCATCGTCCAGCTTCCGTTGAGACCGGTAAGGTTGGAAAGCTCTTCCATTGTACCGCCGCCCTCCGCCGCAAACGCAGTCACGGACGGGGAGAGCATTGCACAGCAAAGAAGCGCAGAGGTCAAGATTTTCATAAAATTATTCATAGTCAATCCCTTCAGAAATTTGCACTTTGAATCTTTTGATCCGGGCTCAGCTAAGTCTTCTCTTCTTCAGACAAATCACAGCAACGCAAATGCCGGGTCCAAGAAAAAGAAGGATCACAGGCGTTGCGTCTCCGGTGGCAGAATGTACGGTATAGTTTTTCTTCGGTCTGAAAAATGTTTTTTGCCGACCGTACCCGTATTTTCATTATAATACGCTGCCGTCTGTTTTTCAATAGAGAAAAATCGCAAAAAAGGAGAAAAAACGATATGATTCTTTTTTTCGGACTTTTTCTTTTTCGATCTTGACAATCCGCATCCTCTCGTTTATAATAAAATCATACAAAAAAGCAAAGGGCAAGGCAGGTTAAATTATGGCAGATGTTCAGATTACCGTAAAAAACAAGTACATGGTCATCCCCGTCAACATGAATGCAAAAAGGAAAAAAATCAGATTTTTCAAGGACGGTCATTTGGTTTTTGATTTTGATGCCCATATTGATTTCAACACGCCCAGATTCTATACATATCTCAATGTAGAACGCTTCAAAGGACTGACGCTGACCCTGACTTCAGACCCGAGAACGGACATACACTTCACCCTTGTCGATACCATTCCCACAGCCGGCATTTACAAAGAAGAGCTGCGTCCGATGGTACACTTTACGTCCAGAATCGGCTGGATCAACGACCCGAACGGGCTGATCTGCTATCAAGGAAAATACCATATGTTCTATCAGCACAACCCGGCGGGCAGCTCCTGGGGAAATATGTCCTGGGGACACGCCATTTCCGACGATCTGATCCACTGGCACGAGTTGGAAGATGCCCTTTATCCGGACGAAATGGGAACCATGTTTTCAGGAAGTGCTATCGAAGACCGTAAAAATGTCACCGGTCTTCGCGAGGGAGATAATAACGTTATTCTTCTCTACTACACGGCTGCCGGAAACACCTCTGATCTTTCTCAGGGCAAAAAAAGCACACAATGTCTGGCATATTCAACCGATTCGGGCACAACCTTCCGGAAATACAAAAACAATCCCGTCATCTCACATATCATCGGAGACAATCGGGATCCCAAGGTGATCTGGTGCGAGGAGCAGAAGTGCTATCTGCTTGCGCTCTATCTTGACGGTAACGAGTATGCCCTGCTTCGCTCCGATGATCTGCTTGACTGGAAGACTCAGCAGAAGATCGTCCTTCCGGGCGATGCAGAATGTCCGGACATCTATCCGCTTGAGGTTGAAAACGAAAAATGGGTCCGCAAATGGATATTCAGCGGTGCCTCCGACAAATATCTGGTCGGTGAATTCGGAAGTGGAAAAAATGCCGGATTTATCCCCTCACAGGGAGTCAAGCCCTATTTTTACGGAAAGCGGACCAGCTACGCCTGTCAGACCTTTTCCGGCACCGGAAACCGGCGAATCAGGATGGCTTGGGATGTCCTCCATGCCCCCGAATCGGTATTCGAGAATCAGATGGGCATTCCCTGTGAAGTCTCCCTGACCAAAATCCGAAATGAATACCGTCTCAGGACTCTGCCCGTGCGGGAATTTGAGTCCCTGCGCATCAACACCGAAACCTACAGGACCCAAAATCCGGAGGGCTTCAACAGACCGCTTCACCGAAAGGCTTATGACATCGAAATTACCGCACCGAAGAATTCACCCGATTTCGAAATCAACTTTTTCGGATATGAATTTCAGGTAAAGGTGTCGGAAAATTCCTTCTCATATGATGACGTCGTGATGCCCCTGTCCTATACCGGAGGCGACATTAAAATCAGGCTCATCTCCGATGTACTGGGCTGCGAGATTTTTATTGACGACGGACTGATCTACTCGGTTGCGGCATCCCTTGCCGATTACGGCATCCGATATTTAACCCTGACGGGAAGAGCAGGCACTCCGAATGCCGAAATCACCGTCCACACACTGAAAGGAATCTGGTGATATGATACATATATCCTCCGGTGTCAGCTATGACAAGATCGACAGGCAGGCAGAACTTGACGTTACCAGCACCTACTTTATCAGCGTACGGGACGGCTGGATTCACAAGGAGCGGTTTCTGGATCTTTCTGAGCTGATTTTCGTGACCAAGGGCAAGCTATATCTGACGGTAAACGGTGAAAATGTTGAACTATCGGCAGGAGACGCCTACCTGATCAGAAGGTACACGCTTCTTTCGGGCAGCCGTGCCTCCGAGGGGGCATGCAGCTTCTATACGGTTTCCTTCGTTTCAACCCTTGAAAAATACAATGATCTGTACACGAAAGTCATCCACATTTCCACCCATTCCGCCTATGCGCAAACTTTGTTCAACAATCTGAGTCTGTACAGTACACGGGAGAACACCGACTGTTTTTTGCAGGATGCTTCGTTTCTTCTGCTGCTTGAAATTCTGTACGAATCAAGAAAGAACGAGTCCGACAGGATTCAAATGGAGGGGATCATCCAATACATCAACAATCATATTTCCTCTCCATTGAGCATTGAAGAAATCAGTGATCATTTTCACTACAGCAAGGATTACATTGCCAAAATTTTCAAAGAGCAGCATGGGGTAACCATCAAGCAGTACATCATCCAGAAAAAACTGTCGGTCGCCCAAAGATTGCTGACAACCTCAGACATTCCCATCAGCCTTGTAGGACAGGCGGTCGGCTTCAGCGATGTGTCCCTATTTGAAAAGTTCTTCAAATATCATGTCAAACTGACGCCCAGAAAATATAAAAGCCTATATCTTTGAGTGTAAAAAGGGTCCAAACCAAAAGCAGAGACAACGATCAACCGATCGAAGTCTCTGCTTTTTTGCATATGAGCAAGTTTACTTTTTGCGCTTCTTCACCAAAAATGCGATTCCGACACCGATACCGAGAACGGCAGCACAAGCAAGCGCAATCGCCAAAGAAAGGCTCGAATTCACAGACCTGTCATCGTTATCTTGAGGGATGCCGTCGTCCGATTCACCGATCAAATCGGGATCAACCGGATCCGGATGACCGGAAGTTTCTGCGTCGGTGACTGCGGCGTCGGGAGTTCCGTCGTCGCCGTCCGCATCGGAGCCGCTTACACCCACATCGGTAAGTTCCAGACAGTCCAGCCCGTAGAAATAGCCGGAGGACGCCGGATTCTTGTCATTCATCCGCACCTCAATAATATGAAGACCTGCCGTAAGCTCGATTTCGTCGGCGATGGTCATCAAATCCGAACGAATCACTCCGTTATTGTACAGATCAATCGGATCGCCCAACGGACTGCCGTCGATAAAGTGCTCTGCGACACCGAAGTCGCCTGCCTTGGTAAAATTGGCGGAAATCCGGTATTTGGAAGTTTTCGGCACATTGATGTAAAACCGAACAGATGCGTATTGGGACGCTTTGAAAATCAGCTGACTGCCGCCGGACCAATTCCTTCCGAAGACCGACATTTCCTGCGTTTCCGCCTTCTGCATACCGGTGGCGTCAAGTATCTTCAGTTCCTCTCCTTCATAGAAGACTGCCGATTCGGGATAAGGCAGCTGATAGTACTCTGTACGCTCCTCAAGAGTTACCGGATCATAGCCGTCCGCCCTTCCCTTTTCCATATACCAGAAATCGGTAACGACCATATAGGCATATCCGTCCCGATGATACTTTTCCAGACAGGCAGAAAAGGACTGTGTAAACGGAACGCTGTCCATAATGTGGAACCGATTGTTCAGACGGTTTCCGATTCCGAACATACCGCCGTTGGTAAAGGGCTGGGCATGGTAGGCGTAATCAAAGGTTTTCCAGCATCCCCACGCATATCCGAAATAATCCTCACTGCCGGTACCGAACCAGGATGGGAATTTTTCGTGATCCACGAAAAACTTCTCATCGCCTTCTCCCCACCACCAATCGGCGTTATAGGCAGGGTCACCGGTTCCGATGGCTTTATACACATGAAGAGAGGTTCCCACAAACCGTCCGCTTCCCTGTACGCCGAGAAATTCGGCGTCCGGCCAGCGGTCGCTTGTCTTATCCGGATCCGCAAGCCGATACCATTTGGCATGGAACCGAAGCAGACCGTCCGCTTCGGTTTTGGTCAGATGCTGCGTCGAAATGCTGTAGCTGATCTTACGGTCACGGTCGGAATCATTTTGCAGAACCCACTTTGCGCCGTCGCTGTAAGGCATAAACCAGTTGCAGTACAGCGTTCCGTCTCCGGTAACGCCCATGGGCAGAGAGGAATACTCATTGAGTCCGCAGATACTGCCGAAAAAGCCTCCGAGCGTGGTCCAGACAGATGGAGTCTCCTCTCCGTCCCAGCAGGCTGAAATCGCCAGCTCCGAAAGTGCCTTCCAATCGTCGCCGATTCCCTGAAGATCCTCGCATTTTACGGTAATTCTGACGATGGCACCCGAATCCGATGTCTCAAACAACACGGCTGATCCGTGTGCGGGAACCGTAACCTCCCGGCTCACCGTCGAAACGCTGTCGTCTCTGCCTGTGGGATCGTATGTTCCGGCAAACAGCCGATCGGTTCCAACCAGTGCCTTCTGCGCCTCTGCCGAGAGAGGGAGCGAGAAGGATTCCACCGTTGTACCGTCGGGGAAGGTCCGATAGCCCACATGGAAATAACGTCCCCAATCACCATAGGCGACAACCTTGCAGGACTGATTGTAGGTTATGGGAAGATAGCAATCCTTTCCGCCGGATGCGTCATAGCAGATTTCGGACAGGCAGAAGGGGAATGCGCTTCCGAAATAATCGGAAAAGGGCATATCAATTGCAGGTACCGCACTGCCGTCAATGTAAATCTTGACATGACCGCTTTTGGGTTCCGCCGACCACAGACGGACAATGGCACCGGGTCCTTCAAGATCGGCAAGGATGACGCCGCCGTCTTCGGTTCTCTCAAAGCTCGTCCCCCAATCGTCGTTGGCATCCCATTGGATGTATTTATCCGTCGCCTCGTCATAGCAGGAGCGGCGATCGTAGGAGGTGCTTTCTGCGGCGTTCTCACCCTCAAGTACGGGATCAGCAAGTCCCCGCAGATCGGTCATCATTTGAACCACATCGGTGTAGCTCAGATAGGCTGCATCGGAATTTTCTTTGATCTTTTCATCCAACATCTTTCGATCCTCCGTATCAATCTTTCCGTCTCCGTTCAAATCCGCCGCACGCCGTTTGGCTTCTTCGGAAATACTTCCGGAGAGCAGATCATCCAGAACTGCAAGATCAGACTCGTCAACGATCCCGTCGTCATTCAGATCGCCGCTGATCGGCTCACACCGACGAAGGGAGACGGTATAATTTATCGTGTAGGTTCCTGTCAATTGGAAGGTTACGGTGGTAACGCCTACGCCAAGCGGAATCGGAACCGGCTCGCCGCTTACGATAGAGGTCTCGGGAACCACCGTTTCACCTTCGTATTCAGCACATACGCTGACAGACGCCGCATTTTCAGCTCCGACGACCAGTTCCACCCGATCGGCAGAATTGGGCAGTCTGCCGTGAAAGGCGAGAAGAGAGGCATCAAACCATAGGGCATCGGGACGATCCTGAATCGAAAGTGCCGTCAAATGTGGGCGGTCGTTTTCGCTGACGGTCTGATAGTACACATCCTGAAAAACGGCATCGTTGCTCCAGATCAGAAGTCCCAGTTTTCCCGTCCGGTAGCTTTCGTCTGTGGCACTTACGGCGAGATTGCCGTTGACATAGAAGCGGATGCTGTTCTGAACCGCCTCCACCCGCAGGGTGTATTCTTTCACCGAGCGATCGACTTCGTAGGATCCGAACTCAAAGGTGCCCACGGCAGGAAATTTGAACAGTCTTGCGTCGCCACGGTTGAGATCCACATTGGCGACATAGGCTTGGGATCCATCGTCATTGGATCGGAAAACCAGGGAGACTGCGCCGTTTCCGTTGATTTTCGTCTTTGCTTCATAGACAAAGTCGGATGCTTCCGTATCCGAAATGGCAAAGCAGTCCCCGTCGCCGACCGCATGGAGACCGCCGCTTTCTTCCTGCCATCGACCGTTTATGATGCGGATATTCGACAAATTGGTGCAAAAGCCCTCGGACGAAGTTGCAGCGACTCCCGAAAAGGCTGCGCCTATCATGGTTGCCGCCAGAAAAACCGACAATATTTTTTTCATGATTCATCCTCCCATCCCAACAACGGATTTTTTCGGACATCTTTTCACCATTATAAAAAAACGTTCTGTTTATGTCAAGGGAGAAAAAGCGGAATTTCCACAAAAAAACGATGATTTGAGTTTCATGTCTCCTCATTTTACCTGAATTTTTCATAAATGTCAATAGGATTATTTCAAAACGCCCGGTATTACAGGTATATCATCCGTACCGACGGTTCGGCATGAAAACCCGGTAAGATTCGTATAGATGAATCAATCCTTTCATCGGAGATGATGGCATTGTTTTTCATTCACATTTCCCTTCCGGCGGCACTGATCATTTCCGCCTTCATTCTGCTTTACCCCACAGCATCAACCCTGTCGGTGATTCTTGCCGTCGCTTTGCACGAAATCGGGCATCTGATCCTGCTTCTTGCCCTTGGAGAACGGGTGGACGGCATGACGATCACCCCCTTCGGGCTGATCATTCACAGAAGGGTTCGGATCTGCCCGCCGACCACCGATCTGTGGGTTCATCTGGCAGGTCCCGCCGCCAATCTGATCCTGTTTCTGCTTCTTTATCCCATTCCGAATCCCTTTTTCACCGGTTTTGCAGAAACAAATCTTTTTTTCGGACTGCTCAATCTGCTTCCTGTCTCCTCGTTGGACGGCGGTCAGGCACTGGCGGTTCTGCTTTCGCTGTTTCTTTCCGATCGGACAGCAGTCAGAATCCGTAAGTTCCTGTCCTTCGGAGTTCTGATTCTGCTCTGGCTGACGGCAATCTACTTCGTCCTGTTCGGCTATGGCGGGACTTCCCTGCTGATTTTCTGTATCTGGCTGTTTGCTTCGGTCTTCCTGAAAGGCGACCGTTTTGCCCCGGAAATCTGAACCTGAATTTAACAGAAAAAAATCGAAAGAATCTTTCAAAAACTATTGCAATTTACGACAGAATCTGATATAATTAGGTGCAAAATTTCCTGTAGAAGAGGTAAAGAAATGTATGATCAGGTACTAGAGGATGTGGTCATCAGTTTGCGGGGCATCCGCAAATCTTTCGACGGTGAAACCGTGCTGGATGGGATTGATCTGGATATTCGGGGCAACGAGTTTGTCACGATCCTGGGTCCCTCGGGCTGCGGCAAAACGACGACCCTGCGAATTATCGGAGGATTCGAATATCCCGATGAGGGAACCGTCCTGTTTGACGGGAAAAATATCGCCGATATTCCCCCTTACAAGCGAAACATCAACACGGTTTTCCAGCGATATGCCCTTTTCCCCCATCTGAACGTTTTTGAGAACATTGCCTTCGGACTTAGGCTGAAAAAGCTGCCCGAAAAAGAGATCCGAAAATCGGTCAAGGAAATGCTTCGAATGGTAAACCTTGTGGGATTCGAAAAACGATCTATTTCCACTCTCTCCGGCGGACAGCAGCAGCGGGTTGCAATTGCAAGAGCTTTGATCAACAAGCCAAAGGTTCTCCTGTTGGACGAGCCGCTTGGAGCCCTTGATTTAAAGCTCCGGAAGGATATGCAGCGTGAACTGAAGAACATGCAGCGAATAACCGGCATCACATTCATCTATGTTACCCACGATCAGGAGGAGGCCCTTTCCATGTCGGACAAGGTTGTCGTCATGGCAAACGGCAGAATCCAGCAGATCGGAACCCCTGTTGAGATATACAATGAACCGATCAATGCCTTTGTTGCCGATTTTATCGGTGAATCCAACATTCTGGACGGCATCATGAACGAGGATTTTCTCGTCACCTTCGCCGACCACACCTTCCGTTGCACCGACAAAGGCTTTGCGCCAAATGAGCCTGTGGATGTTGTCATCCGTCCGGAGGACGTGGACATCCTGCCTGCCGGGGAGGGAATGCTGACCGGCACCGTAACCCAGACCACCTTCAAGGGCGACTACTACGAGATCATCGCCGACGTCGATCACTTCAAGTGGATGATCGAATCCACCCATCAGGCGGATGTCGGTCAACAGATCGGTCTGTCCATTGACCCGGACCTGATCCATGTCATGAAGAAGTCCGAGTTCTCCGACCTGTTCGGTGACTACTCCACCTTCAGCGATGAAATGGATACGCTTTCCTCTCCGGACGCTCCCATTGCAAAGGAGGCAGTCGAAGAGGATGAATAAGAAGAAAAATCTCTTTGAGAAAATCGCCGTCGCACCCCATATTCTGTGGGCGGTCCTCTTCATTCTGGCTCCGCTGATTTTCGTCTTTATTTATGCCTTCAGCGATCGGAACGGTGGCTTCACTCTCCGGAATTTTGCCGATGCCTTTACCCCGAAATATCTGGGTATTTTCCTTCGTTCGGTAGGCTTTTCCCTTCTTGCAACCCTGATCTGCCTGGTGATCGCCTACCCCATTGCCTACTATATCTCTTCGGTAAAGCCCAAAACCCAGAAAACGCTGATCATGCTGGTCATGCTCCCCATGTGGATGAACTTTCTGATCCGCGTCTACTCGCTGATGTCCATCATCGGCAACGTGGGACTGATCAACAACTTCCTGCAAAAGCTGGGATTTGCCCCCCTTTCCATGATTAACACCTCAGGTGCGGTCATCTTCGGTATGGTATACAGTTACCTGCCCTATATGATCCTGCCCATCTACACGGTCATGACCAAAATGGACAGCCGTCTTATCGAGGCGGCAACCGATCTCGGCTGCAACCGTTTGCAGGTTCTTGGCAAGGTCATCCTGCCCCTGTCGGTATCGGGAATTGTCTCCGGCATCACCATGGTCTTCGTCCCCTCCATCTCCACCTTCTATATTTCCCAGAAGCTGGGCGGCGGTACCTTTGATCTGATCGGCGACACCATCGAGCGGCAGTTCGTCTCTGCCAACAATTACCCGTTGGGGGCTGCGATCTCCATTGAACTGATGATCCTGATCGTCATCTGCATGACGCTGATGAACCGTTTCACAGACGGTAATGAGTCGGGAGGGATGATCGTATGAAAACCCTGTCCAAAATCTATGTGGTGTTGGTTTTCATCTTTCTGTATGCTCCCATTGCCGTCATGATGATGATCTCCTTCAACGATTCCACCAGCACCTATGTCTTTACGGGCTTTTCTCTTCAATGGTATCGGAGTCTGCTCAACGACAAGGCATCCATTATGGCACTGCGGAACACCCTTATCCTTGCAGTACTGTCTTCTGTGATTTCCACCGTCATCGGCACCCTTGCCGCAGTCGGAATGCGGGCATACCGCAACAAATACTTCCAGTCGGGTGTTATGATGGTAACCAATCTGCCCATGATGAACCCCGACATCGTAACGGGTGTCTCCATGATGCTGATGTTTGCCTTTGTCGGCGGTCTGACCGGAGCCAAAAGCTCGCTGAACTTCTTTACCCTGCTGATCGCTCACATCACCTTCTGTATTCCCTACGTCTTTCTGTCGGTTCAGCCCAAGGTAAGACAGATGGACAAGCATCTGTCAGAGGCAGCGATGGATCTGGGATGTACGCCCCTTCAGACCTTTCTGAAGGTCGAGATTCCCGCCATTATGCCCGGCATTCTGTCCGGACTGATCACAGCATTCACCCTGTCGCTGGACGATTTCGTCATCAGCTATTTCACCATCGGCTCGGGTTTCGAGACCCTGCCTATCCGCATTTACACCATGACCAAGAAGAGCGTGCGTCCCGATATGTACGCCCTGTCCACTTTGATCTTTGTCGTGGTCTTTGTTCTGCTCCTGCTTTCCAACATGGTCAATCGGGACGAGGATGAAAAGATTCAGCGTGCCAAACGCAAGCAACAACGGAAAGCTCTCCGTGCCGCCAAAAAGCAGCAAAAGCAACTACCTGACTGATATTACGCATCATGCGATTGCGATAATGGACCGATAACCGATTTGAAAGGACTGATCTCATGAAAAAGATGATTGTTTTTTCCGCCCTGCTGCTTTCTCTGGTAGCAATTTGCTTTGCTCTCAGCAGCTGCGGCGACACCAAGACCTTAAATGTTTACAACTGGGGTATGTATATTTCCGATGGCAAGGACGGAACCTACGACACCGTTTCCGAATTCGAAAAATGGTATGAAGAAACCTACGGCGAGAAAGTCAAGGTGAACTATACCACCTACGACAGCAACGAGGATATGCTTGCCAAGATCAAGAGCGGTGCTACCGATTATGATGTGATTATCCCCTCCGATTATATGATTCAGCGTATGAAGGATGAAAACCTTCTTGCAAAGCTGAATTTCGACAATATTCCCAACTATCAGTACATCGGCGACCCGTACAAGAATCTTTACTTTGACGAGAACAACGAGTACTCTGTTCCCTATACCTACGGTGTTCTGGGTATCATCTACAATGCCAATGTGGTTGATCCTGCCGTTGTTGAGGAAAAGGGCTGGTCCATCTTCTGGGACGAGGACTATGCCGGCAAAATTCTGATGATCAACAACTCCCGTGATGCCTTCGGTATCTCCATGTACGATCAGGGTATTGACGTCAACACCACCGATAAGGCAGAGTGGGACAGAGCACTGAGCCACCTGATGGAAGGCAAATCCAACGTTCAGGCGTTCGTTATGGACGAGGTCTTCAACAAGATGCAATCCGGCGAGGCGGCAATCTGCGCATACTATGCCGGTGACTATTTCACCATGGTCGATGCCCAGAGCGAGAACGTGGATCTGCGTTTCTATCAGCCCGACGTAACCAACGTCTTCGTGGACAGCATGTGTATCCCCGCCTCCAGCACCAACCGGGAGCTTGCAGAAATCTTCATCAATTTCATGCTCTCCAAGGATGCGGCAATTGCCAATGCAGAATATATCTACTACGCATCGCCCAACTCACTGGTCAGCGAGGATGCCGGATACATTGAGGAAATGGGTGAGGAGGCAATAGCTACCCTCTACAAGGAAGACTTCGACTTCCAGTCCCAACTCAACCGGTACGGCTATCGGAATCTGGACAATGATACGCTGCAATACATCAACGATCTGTGGGAAGAGATGAAGATTGAAAGCACCGACACAAGCTTCACCGTGTACATCATTGTGATTGCCGTCGTTGTCGTTGCCGCAGGACTTATTATCTTCTTCTCGATTCGCAAGAAAAAGCGCAGTCAGTACGACGACGAGGATTAAACCTGCATCAAATAGTATCATTCCCCCCGGTCTCAACGGACCGAGGGGAATAATTTTATTATGGTGAATCCATTCATTCGACGGTAAGGGTCAGTTCATAGGTATCGGTACCATCGGAAATGGTGACAGGATAGCTTCCCGACTTGGTGGAAGCACCTACCCGCCAAGTCCAACTGCAAATGCCGTCACTGTCGGAGGTTTGGTCCTCCAGACCCTTTGCCGTGCTGTACCCGGAGGAGTACCTGACCTTGATGGAATAGACGGTATCAGGCTTTCCTTTGATGGTTACGGTGGCATTACTTCCCTTCGTAACCGAATCGGTGAACTCCAGAAGAAGGATTCCGATCGGAGTCGGCTCTTGCGTTATATCAGCTTCCGCCGTCGTTTGCGGAAGCCATTCGGTCACTGGCGGCAAGGTTTCCGTGGTTATCAACGGGGTTGTCTGTTTTTCTACCGGAGTCAGCCGGACCGAGCTTGACATCTGTGATTGAACTGTGTCCGAAAGGACTTCAGACTGAACAGTGGAATTTACACTGTCCTCACCGCCCTCATTGCCGCCGACCTGAAAATAAGAGCGGCTTTGGCAGGAAATCAGCATCAACAGAATAAGACCCAAGCCTATCATCCGTTTGCCCATAGAAAAAACCTCCTTCATGTAACAAATTCCGACATTATTTTACCACATTATCCCTGCTTTGTCAAGGTAAGGTGTAAATTTTTCAGATGAAATCTGCAAAAAATGGGTTCCGTTTTCCCACAAAAAGGAAACGGAACCTATTTTCTCAATCATATTTGCGTATGCGCTCGGATTCCCAATTCCGGTAGACAAAGTACCAGGCAAGCAGATCACACAGCACAAACAGCAGGACTGCCGGGATAACGAGAATCACATTCCAGATAGAGACAATCATATATATAATGATAAGCGGCAGCAGAATGGTCAGAAAGGCGAAAAGTTCACAGATAAAATCGGAACTTTTCAAGATATAGACCACTCTCTCTTTGGCACTCGGACTCCGATTTTCCAACATCTTCACATATTCACGTCTCATATCCTGGAAGTTGAGTCTGCGCTTGTAGGTAAAAAACGCCAGGATTACGGCGGGAACGATCAGACAGAAGACCGATTGAATCGTCTGATTCTGCGTTATAGCCCCCAGCGCCGTTTTCAGTATCATGAAAAACGGCAGTGACAGGGCATCGGAGAAAAGAAGGTATAAAAGGGCTTTCAGGAGCTTTTTGGGATATTGTTTGAACATAAGATCCACCTTTCGTTTTATGATTGCATACGAAAGACTCAGATTCCAACCCTCCTCTCACTATTTGAAATCATTTTCTACTCTTTCGTAATCTGCTGATTGCATTATATCAGATTGTTATCATTTTGTCAATGGCTTTTCAACATTTTTTTATGCAATCGCATGATTTTGTACAAATGCACAGTAAAGCTATCAAAATTTTGGATAATTTCACCAAAAAAATCGCAAACGGAAAAATCCGTTTGCGATTTTTGATAACAGTCAAGCGGGAGCTGACCGATACGATTGGGACTCAGAATGCGATCTTCTCTTCCAGATAGCTCTTCAGATCGGCAATGGGAAGGCGAATCTGCTCCATGGAGTCACGGTCACGGACGGTGACGCAGCCGTCGTTCTCCGAATCAAAGTCGTAGGTGATGCAGTAGGGCGTTCCGATTTCGTCCTGACGGCGGTAACGCTTACCGATGGAACCTGCCTCGTCGAAATCCACGTTAAAATACTTGGCAAGGGAGTTGTAAACCTCCATAGCCTTATCGGAGAGTTTCTTGGACAGCGGGAGAACCGCTGCCTTGACGGGAGCAAGGGCAGGATGGAGGTGGAGAACCACACGAACGTCGTTCTTCTCGGGATCCACAACCTCCTCATCATAGGCATCGCACAGGAATGCCAGTGCCACACGGTCGGCACCCAAAGAGGGTTCGATGACATAGGGAATATACTTGGTGTTGGTTTCGGGATCAAAATACTCCAAAGACTGTCCGGAGGTGTTCTGATGCTGAGTCAGGTCGTAGTCGGTACGGTCGGCAATGCCCCACAGCTCGCCCCATCCGAAGGGGAACAGGAACTCAATATCGGTGGTTGCCTTGGAGTAGAAGCAAAGTTCCTCGGGAGAATGATCACGAAGACGCATATTCTCCTTCTTCATGCCAAGGGACAGCAGGAAGTTCTCGGCGAAGCCTCTCCAGTAGCGGAACCATTCAAGGTCGGTTCCCGGCTTGCAGAAGAACTCCAGCTCCATCTGCTCAAACTCACGGGTACGGAAAACGAAGTTGCCGGGTGTAATTTCGTTTCGGAAGGATTTTCCGATCTGTCCTACACCGAAGGGCAGCTTTTTACGGGTGGTTCTTGCCACATTGTTGAAGTTGACAAAGATGCCCTGTGCCGTCTCGGGACGCAGATAAACGGTATTGGCGGAATCCTCTGTGACACCGATGAAGGTTTTGAACATCAGGTTGAATTTCCGGATGGAGGTAAAATCGGAACTGCCGCAGGAGGGGCAGGTGATGTGTTTTTCCTTGATGTAGTTCATCATCTGCTCGTCGGTCCAGCCGGCGGGATTGTCATCAAGCCCGTTCTGGAAGGCGTAGTCCTCGATCAGTTTATCGGCACGGTGACGGGAACGGCAGACCTTACAGTCCATCAAGGGGTCGGAAAATCCGCCCAGATGTCCCGATGCCACCCATGTCTGGGGGTTCATGATGATGGCACTGTCCAGACCTACGTTATAGGGAGATTCCTGCACGAATTTCTTCCACCATGCCTTCTTGACATTGTTTTTGAATTCGACGCCGAGAGGTCCGTAGTCCCAGGAGTTGGAGAGACCGCCGTAGATCTCACTTCCCGCATAAATAATGCCTCTGTTCTTGCATAATGCGACAATTTTGTCCATTGTCTTTTCGCTGTTGTTCATTTTTATTTTTTCCTTTCATTTTGTGCATATATTCAAATTCATTTACTGTACTGACGCATCTGAGCGATCATATTGGTATAATCCACCGAAAACAGCCGCTCGCCGTTTACATCCACATAGCTTCCCTGCACACCAAGCTGGGTAACGGTGCAGAAACGATAGCTGTAGAAGCGATGAGCAAAGTCCCGTGGGGAATCGTAAGACCCCAGATCATAGGACAACATATTCCGAGAGATTTTTGCCCATGTTTCATCCAACTCAAGATAGCCCTCGGTGGTGCATCTGGCATCCAGGATCGACTTGCATACCGCAGAGATCATCTGAAGGCGGGTACTTGGCGAGGTATAGCCCTGATAGTTCAGCAGGGAAAGCAGATCGGCGGTGGTCAGCGTATTGGCTCCCTTGGGGAAAAAGCGGGTACCGCCGTCATAGATGGTGAATGCCTCAGCAAATTCCACCCGGATGCCGCCCAGATTGTCGGCAACGCCGGCAAAGGTGTTCAGATCCACCACGCAGTAGCAATCAATGGACACGCCCGTACAGGCGGTGACTACCTCGGCTATGTAATCATCGGGAAGGTCGTATTCGCCGGACAGTTGAAAGCCATATCCCTCAGACAGACTCATATCCACGCCCTTGACCTGCACCTTCATATCACCCGGAAGGACGGTAATCACCACCTGCCGGCTGTCCAGATTGAAGTGAACCAGTGTCATAAACTCAATCTGAGTGGGATCCCCCGCCGAGGTTACGATCTGGAGCAGGGACAGCTTTCCGACGGCATCCGGCATGGGACCATCGTCCCCATCCTGCCCGTCGGAGGAATCGGACAACTCTTCCGTCGAATGGTTGGTACCCTTTTCAATTTCATCCACCACATAATTCACCGTAAAATAGGCAATGGGAAGAAAGAGTGCAAATGCAATGGCAAATGCAATCAGAAAATTCCGTACAAATGTCAAGTAAAATCCCCCTTAATGACCGTTCCTTCTCCGAAATAACAGCTAGGTAAACATCTTCTGATATGCCGCAGCGCAGGTTCCCATTTCCGTGTTCTCACGCTGCTCTCCTATTATAGTACATAATTGTGAAATTTTCAAGAGATTTTTAAAAAATACTTGAAATTCAGGAAAGAATGTGTTATAATAGGTCGGCTGCGTTCAATGGGTCCCTGCAGAAAGGTGAGTGCACGAAAATTTGCGAAGAAGATGTTTCCGTAGCTCAGTTGGATAGAGCGACCGCCTCCTAAGCGGTAGGTCGGGTGTTCAAGTCACCTCGGGAACGCCAAGAACAGACTGTCGCAGATCCTGCGGCAGTCGTTTTTCAAAAACGGCATCCAAACATTCATGAATTCATAAATCTGTAACGATTTTCAGAGGATTTGCCGTCGGTATCGGATTCGGACACCGCAGTCGATGTCGAATCACAACAGTTTCAAGGTTCGGGGGATTGGCATGAAAAGTTCCAACACAAAGAAAAGCAGCTCGCTGAGTCGGGATGAGATCAAAGCAGCAAAAAGAGAAGCATTGCAGAAGCGGTTGCTGACCGTCATCTTCTGTCTGATCGGCTGTCTGTTTGTCGGCGGTCTGATCGCCGCTATTGTTCTCTATTTCCTTCCCGACAACGCATCTGCCTATGCTCAGGCGTGCGAGGCACTGGAAGACGGCAAGTACACCGTTGCCTACAATGCCTTCCGCAGTCTGGGAGACTACAAGGACAGTGCAGAGCAAGCGGACAGCATTTCCATACAGTTCACCGGCAGAACCGATGCCATCTTCGTTTCCACTGAAAATGCACCTTACTACTCCTTTGATGACAGCGGTGCGCTGGTTTATGATGCCAACTATCAGAGCGGATCCGGCAAGCTGACCATCCCCGATGTGGTGGATGACACACTGATCACTGCCATCGGAACCAGTTCTTTTGCCGGCAACAGTTGGCTGACGGAAATCACGCTGCCCGACAGCGTCCAGACCATCGGCGAGACGGCATTCAAAAACTGTACCGCCCTGAAAACCGTTCATTTCGGACCCAACGTCCGCACGCTGGGAGAGTCTGTCTTCGAGGGTTGTACCGCCCTTGAAACCATCGAACTGCCCTCCAAGCTCACAACGATCGGAACCTCTGCATTCTACGGATGCAGTTCCCTCAAAGAAATCGTGATTCCCGAAAAAGTCACCGTCATTCAGGCAAAAACCTTCTATCTCTGCTCTTCTCTGGAATCAATCACTCTTTCTCCGAATACGAGATCCATCGAGACCAGTGCCTTTGAATCCTGCCGTGCCCTCAAGGATATTACCCTTCCCGACAGTCTGGAGAATCTGCGCAGTTCTGCATTCTACAAATGTTCCTCCCTTACCTCTCTCGTCATTCCCGATTCGGTGACAACCCTGTCGACCCACTGCTTTGAGGAATGCACCTCCCTTACCGAAGTCACCGTCGGCATCGGCGTCACCTATCTGGATCAGTTTCTCTTCTCGGATTGCTTTGCTCTCGAGACCCTCAATCTTCCCGCAACGCTGACTGAGATTCGCCGGAGTGCCTTGACGGGATGCGACCTCCTTTCGGCGATCAATTTTGCCGGCACCTCGGAGGATTTTGCCAAGATCACAGTTGGAGACGATAATGAAGCCCTGTACAAGGACATACTGGTTGTCAACTGCCTCGGGGAATG
Organism: Eubacteriales bacterium; assembly: GCA_051868045.1. Classification (GTDB taxonomy): domain Bacteria; phylum Bacillota; class Clostridia; order Oscillospirales; family CAG-272; genus CAKSQF01. Next base: position 20,345 of record JBJDZN010000082.1, on the reverse strand, counting down.
AGATAACAGGAGCAAACGGAAATGTTTGAAGTTTTCTTTTTTATCATGTTTTTCATGATATTCATCCTTGTTGTCGGAATCATTCTGTTTACGCTTATCAAGGGCATTACCCAGTGGAACCAAAACAACCATTCTCCAAGGCTGAGCGTCACTGCTACCGTTGTTGCAAAACGGACATCGGTCTCCCATTCCCATCATCACACCGGTGAAATGATGCACACAACCGCCCATACCACCTATTATGCCACCTTTCAGGTGGAAAGCGGGGATCGGATGGAGTTGTGTATTCCGTCAGACGAATTCGGTATGCTGGCAGAGGGTGATGTCGGTACGCTCTCCTTTCAGGGAACGAGATATTTATCCTTTGTTCGCAGATAGAAGGAGAAGAGCAACATGAAAATGGGCGAACAAACCATCCTGACCAATATGTGCATGGTCTGCGACGGGGATCGGATACTGGTGCAGGATCGGGTGGATCCCGGTTGGCCGGGGATCACCTTTCCGGGCGGTCATGTGGAACCGGGGGAATCCTTCGTGAAATCGGTGATCCGTGAAGTGTACTAAGAAACCGGACTGACCGTTTCCAATCTGCGGCTCTGCGGCATCAAACAGTGGTCCCACAAAGATGAACTCTTTCGCTATTCGGTCGTATCTGACCATGTCTGACCGGTATACCAATGGATAAAGAACCGATATTCCCCCCTTTCCGGAAACGGAATGGGGGGAATAAGTATTGCGTATCATACGGACGATCGGTAACCAGAGCTGCTTACCACTTCGGATCGAAAGGAATTTCCTCCAAATTGCCTGAGGATGCAAGAACGATGTCGGAATCGTCCGTCAGGAGAACCGTCAGCTCAGGGGATTCATATATATTTTTGATTTCATTATTTTCCATGGTTGTGTCCTCCTTATTCTGCGGGCTTTATGGCTTCATAACTCAGTGTTCCGGTAACAATGACGTCACTGTCTCGGCAGACCGTAACGGTGACACTGTCAAACCCTTCCAAAGGAATCCCGATAATCACTGCTCCGTACAAAACACATCCCTCTGCCGCCGTATAGGTCTCACCGGCGGCAATAACACTGTCATACAGCTTCATGGTTTCGCCCTGAACATATTCCTCTGCAATGGTACGGGTGATAATATAGGGCGCCGTTCCGTCTTTTACAAAGGTTATTTCTACCACATCTCCATAAGCGATATAACTTTCTTCGGATACCAGAACAAGGCGCAGGTCAAAGGTATCCGCACCCTCGGTATAGCGATTGGACAGGAAAGCGGAATTATCTTCAGTAGACAGGGAGTTTCCGTCTGTACTGCCTAACGAGAAAGAAGGGACGGAAGATCCAACCGTAATTCCGCCTGGAATTACATCAAAAGCCACATTGTCCCAGGAAGAATTAAAAACGTTGTCATCTTTATACCCCACTGTGACTACCGCCAATCCGGCGGGCGCATCTTCCTTCACTAAGAAGGTCAGTACGACCGCCACACCGTTAGTGGTATTATCGGGATGTATTGCATCAGACCATGAAATCGCATAGGGATTCTGACTTACCGATTGACCATAGGCAAGTCCGGCGAAATCCCCTTCGGATGCTCTTACCAATTCCAGCGCGTCGGAATCATAGGAGACAAGAAGCTGAAAGTTGATAATTCCGGGGTTGTTTTCAACCGAAACGGTCAACTGTACCGTTTCGCCCGGTTTTGCAGATGTTTGTTCTACCTCAAAGGTGGGCGTATCAGCGGCAGAAATAACGTTTACCGGAATAAATGCAAATACAAGAAAACAAGTTAAAAGAAGTATGAAGATTCTTTTCATGATATAATCCTTCTTTCTTATTTCAAGGTGATGTCCCAGTTGTTCAGATATTGCTGAAGAATACCCAAGTCCTTAAAATTCACACTGCCGTCCTTGTTAACATCAGCGGCGTCCATATCAACGGTAACGCTCCACAGGTTCAGGTATTGCTGAAGAATGCCCAAATCCTTGAAGTTGACACTGCCGTCTCCGTTAACATCGCCCGGAATATACCGTACCACGCTAACCGAACCGCCAACCGTAGCAAAGGTCACATTCTCAAAATCCTGGTCGAAGATGTTATCATCTATGTAGGTTACCGTAATCGCCGACTCTCCCACTGCTGCGTCTTCCTTAATGCGAAATGTCAGAACGGTGAAAACTCCGTCTGTGGTATTATTGGGGTGAATGGCGTCTGACCATGAAATGGCATAAGGATTCTGGGTAACCGACTGACCGTAGGCCAATCCGGCAAAATCTCCTTCGGCTGCGCTGACAAGTTCCAATATATTGGCATCATAGGAGATAAGCAACTGCATATTGATGATGCCGGGATTATTCTCCAGTGATACCTCGACGGTAATCTCTTCGCCCGCTCTGCCGGAAACATTGTCAATCACGATTTTGGGACCGTTGGGATCGGTGAGTTTCTCCACAATATTGTCGATGTAGCTGTCCCCGCAGCGACTGCATACATGAGTGGTAAACCCGTCAGAGGTTGTGGTGGGCGGCGTCACAGTATCCACATAACTGTGTCCCAAAGCGGGGATGGTTTCGGTATTGACAACCGTTCCACAGACCGTGCATTTCTGAACTTTCGTGCCTGCGGTTGTACAGGTTGCGGCAACCGTTGTCGTCCATTCGCCGGGTGTGTGAACACCGGTAGCGGCAATGGTCTCGGTCTTAGTGGCACCACAGGTAGTACAAGTATAAGTCATTACTCCACTTTGAGTGCAAGTAGCTGCTTTTGTAACCACTCCTGCATTCCAGGAATGCCCTGTTGCGGCGATAGTAGCGGTATTGACGGTAGCCCCGCAGACCGTGCATTTCTGAACTTTCGTGCCTGCGGTTGTACAGGTTGCGGCGACCGTTGTCGTCCATTCGCCGGGTGTGTGAACACCGGTAGCGGCGATGGTCTCGGTCTTAGTAGCACCGCACTCCCGGCACACATATGTTTTGATACCAGTGTCCACACAAGTTGCGGCTTTTGTTACCGTTCCGCTGTCCCATGTGTAAGGAGTTCCAGCCATACTATCACAATAGTGTTTGCCCACCAAAGAATAACCAGTTTTTGAGGTAGTTGTCGAACTTCCTACTGTAAAAGGAAAAACGACGTTAAACGCATATCCTCTCTCATCCCGAGCATCAATTACATATTCATAATTTCCGGCGGCAAGTGACGAAAAAGTCATCTTGGCATCCTGCGAATTGATATTGTAGTATTTTTTTGAACTGTCGATAATGACATCGTTATCGTCAATATTCCAAAGTCCGCTCCAGAACATTACCGTTCCCGAACTGTTGCGAACAAAAGCTTCTACAAACAGAAGACAGTAAGGAGAGGAAACAGTTCCAAAAACCTGAAACGGTTCTCCGGTCTTTTTGTAAGTAGGATAGTTCACACCGGATAGGGTGAGAACGCTTACTTCTTCCGGAGCTGCGGCAAAATTAGGTCTGATTACACCCCAATAGGAAGGATAGTAATTGTAGTTGTGTGCATCACGCATAACATACCCGCCCAAGCTGGGAGCTTGATGATACATAAGTGTTTCAGAGGCATAAATACCAACATGACCATAGGTATCGTTGGTATACACCAAAATATCACCCTTCTGAGGCTGTGCACCTTGAATACGGGTCCATCCGGACGGCAAAGAATTCCATGTATAGTCAATAGCATTTCCGGATACTGTACTTACACCAAGATAATTGTAATAAGCCAGTATCAGGTCTACGCACTGTGCACCATATGCACCATCATAGTCCAATGCTTGACCGACTAAGGAATCGCACCAGCTTATTGCTTCATCTGCCGTCCGAGTAGTAGCATTCGCCGTCAATCCCGTAAGCGGTATTCCCATGAAGACAAGCATTGCTGTCATGAGAATTGCCATGAGCCTGTGTTTGAGTTTGATTCTTTTCATAATGTCCTCCTTCTGTGCCGTTTTCCCGTCGGCACAATTCATTTATTCCAAAACGGCACAGATGTACCGAATTGTTCTCTCGCCTCGTTGAATAACCTATCGAATGAATCATCCTTCCATATTTTGCAAATATGGTTCATAAGAATAAAGTTTTCCGTTTACAGTGATTGTTATTTGACCAAATAACTCAATACAATATAAATGGCTATAACTTCTATCTATATCGTGAAGGTAAAAGGTATACTCTGAAATAGGAACCGGAACCGAATCACATTGATCCGAATACTTCGGATCAATAAAAAGCAGGGTACGAAGCCCACCATTAATTATTCTATAACCTATGTATGCTTCAGTCAATAATCTCTCAGAAACAACTACTTCTGTCAATTTTGAAGTGGCGGCTGTACTATCATATCCGTCGTAATTAACAAAATCAGGATTTGTTGTTACTGAAAGATATTCACAAGAAGGCATATTCAACTTTGTAAGATTGGGGCAATTCGCAGACAGGGATTTATTGTTCATTGTGATTGAAACTGCATCAGGAAGAACTATGGTTTGAACCGTATCACAATAGATATAATTCAAATTGGCTTCTTCAATACCGGGATATTCCAAGTAGGTCAGAGACGGACAATTCTTGAATGTGATTTTGCAGTCAGTAAGATATTCTGACATAACAATTGATTCAACAGTCGGACTTCCCGAAAATGCCGAATCTGCAACTTTAGTCACCATCTTGTTTTCAATAATGGACGGGACAACGACTTCCTTCGCATTGCCCTTGTATACAGTAATGGTTATACCTTCGTCGGTCATCTCCCATTCAAAGTCTTCAATCGGTGTTTTTACAACCTCCTCTGCGGAAGAAGTCGTCACAACCTCCTCTGCGGAAGAGGTCGTCTTTTTCTCCGTTTTGTCCTTATCGGACAGATTGTCCGTCGTCTCTCCCGAGCAGGAAATCAGGGTTGCCGCCAGCAGAATGCTTGCCCGCAACACTGTCAAAAATTGAATCGGTTTTCTCATAAACTCCTCCTTCTGTGCCGTTTTCCCGTCGGCACAATTCATTTATTCCAAAACGGCGCTGTCGTGCCGAATTGTTCTCTTTTCTCGCTTGATATCTAATCAAAACATTCATTTTTCTTTATTATATCTAATTAGTTTGGTTTTGTCAATAGAAATTGATGAATTGATTAGATATTTTTTGAGAGATATAGGGTATGATATAGGATAAGCAGAGGTGGTGAACTACATGGAAAAAGAAGACTTCATTCGACGGCTGGTTGAACTGCGAATGAACAAAGGTGTATCGGCACGTGATATGAGCTTGTCCATCGGGCAAAGCGCAGGATATATCAACAACATCGAAAACGGCGTCAATTTGCCGTCTATGACGGTATTCTTTTACATCTGCGAATACCTGGACATCACACCCAAAGAATTCTTTGATACCGAGGAGTGCAATCCTACAAAGCTCAATGACCTCCTCTCTGCCGCAAAAGGAATGAACAACGAACAGCTGGAGCATTTAATTGCTATTGCCAAGTGGATCAAATAATCTCAGCTTACATTTCATCGTCATCGAAAAAGCAGAGACGATTGCACGCCGAACCGTGTTTTCGTCTCTGTTCTTTTATGAATTTTGAGTTTACACATGACTTATTCTAAACTATCTTCCTGTTGCCGCCGGTCGCTCAGAATTTCCCTTGCCGTAGAGCAGATAAATCTCACGGATCAGAATGGCTCCGATGGGTGCCAGAAGGATGCCGACCACTCCGGCAAGCCGATAGCCGGCATAGACCGATAGAAGACTGAGCAGTGGCGAGAGCCCGAGCTGGGAGCCGACGATATGGGGTTCCATGATCTGCCGCAGGACTGCCACAATGCCGAAGACGATCAGCAGACCGATGCCTCTGCCGGGATTTCCCGAAAGAAAACAGATTCCCGCCCAGGGAACCAGCACCGTTCCCACTCCGATCGCCGGAAGAATGTCCAGCAGAGAAATCAGGGCAGACAGCAACAGCGTATAGCGTATCTTCAGAATGGAAAAGGAAATCAGCAGTTCCACAAAAGTAATAGACAGGATAATCAGATAGGCTCGGATATACCCCACAACGGTCTTGGACAGCTTACCCCGAAGGTTGCCGACGATCCGTGCCGCTTTCTTTGGAATCAGTCCGTTGATTTTGCGTTCAAAGCCCTCAAAATCCACGGTCAGGTAGAATGCCGCCATCAGGAAAATCAGGGTGGAAAACAGGGTTCCCGGAAGTTTGGATACGAATCCTCCCAGAAATGCGGTCAGTTTTGCCGACAGACTGCTGACGGCGGTTGACATGAGATCGGTGATCACCGTGCCGATTTCATCGGCATTCTCAATGAAATTGAAGCGTTTCAGCAGACTGTCCACCATCTCCCGAACACGGAAAGTCAGACTGTCTCCGTTTCCCGAAAGGTAGGACAGGAGTTCCCGTACCTCCCGATACAGCCGATTGCACAGTATGACAAGCAGAACGGCAATCAGTCCCAGAATCAGCAGATAGAGAATGACGGCAACCGGTTTTCTGCCGAGTCCCGTCCAACGGGACAGGCTGCCGATCATGGGCTGAAGCAGCAAAGCCACCAGCCATGCGGCAAATCCGGGAAGAAGGAGCCGAAAAAAAAGATAGTAAAAGAAAACGGTCAGTATCAGCGCAATTGCTCCATAGAATACAACCCGTTTATGCCGTTCATAGCTTTCCTGATCCAATGTTTACGCCTCCATCTGTATTTTTCTCAAGAAGTGTATGTCAATGCCGTCGAAAATATGTAAAATTTTCGAAACATAACCGAAAACTCTTGACTTTATTTGAAAATAAGGATATAATAATTTTATTGTGTCAATGATAAAGTAGCAGGTAACCTATGAAAATCGGGATTGTTGGCGGCGGTGCCGCAGGTATGATGGCGGCCTATCATGCCGCCGCTTTGGGGGCAGATGTCACCCTGTTTGAAAAAAATACGGCTCTCGGCAGAAAGCTGAGAATCACCGGCAAGGGTCGCTGCAATGTAACCAACCGGTGCGAGATAAGCGAGTTCATTTCAAATATTCCCCGAAACGGTCGCTTTCTCTACGGTGCGGCGAGCCGTTTCGGTCCCCGCGATACCATGGAATTTTTCGAATCGCTGGGCGTTCCTTTGAAGGTCGAACGGGGAAATCGGGTCTTCCCGGTTTCGGACAAGGCATCCGACATTGTGGATGCCCTTCGTCGGGGAATGCTTCAGCAGGGCGTTCGGGTGATCAACGAGAAAGTCAGCGAGATTACAGCCGAAAACGGCGCAGTTACCGGTCTGAAAACCACGGTTTTCTACCCCTTTGACCGTGTCATCGTGGCAACCGGCGGGCTGTCCTATCCCCAGACCGGTTCGGATGGGGACGGATATCGCTTTGCGAAGGATTTGGGAATCCCTTACACTCCGCTTCGCCCTTCCCTTGTTCCCCTTGAGGTCTGCGAACGCTGGTGCCCTGCCCTCCAGGGACTGTCCCTGAAAAATGCGGCTCTCCGTGCATACGACGGTGAGCGGCTGATCTACGAAGATTTCGGAGAAATGATGTTTACTCATTTCGGCATCACCGGACCCATGGTTCTCTCTCTGTCCGCTCATCTGGGAACCTTTGCTCCCGGGCAGATCCGGGTGGTATTGGATTTGAAGCCTGCCCTGGATGCCCAGACGCTGGATCGACGTATTCTCTCGGATTTTACCAAATATTCCAACAAAAATTACTCCAATGCCCTCTCCGACCTGCTCCCTTCCAAGTTGATTTCGGTCTTTGTTTCGCTCAGCGGCATTTCCCCTGAGCGAAAGGTTCACACCATCACCAAGGAAGAGCGGTCAATCATCGTCCACCTGCTGAAAAACCTGACCCTGAAGCTGAAGCGTCCCCGTCCGATTGCCGAGGCGATTATCACCTCCGGCGGAATCGACATCAGTGCGGTTTCCCCTAAAACCATGGAAGCCAAGAAGGTCTCCGGACTGTATTTTGCAGGAGAGATTCTGGATGCCGACGCCTACACCGGCGGATTCAATCTGCAGATTGCCTTTTCCACTGCCGTCTGTGCGGCACGGGCGGCAGTCACATAATCTGACGGATTTTCGGAAAAACTCAGGACAGCCCCTTATTTGAGCAGATTCTGTCCGATGGAAATTCTTTATGGACCCACGGATATGAGTCTTCGCAATATGGGAAAAGATGAAAGGAAAGAGAAAATTATGATACAGATCGCTTTGGACGGTCCCTCAGGTGCGGGAAAAAGCACCCTTGCCAAAATGCTTGCGGCTGAATTATCCTTTGTTTATGTGGACACAGGCGCACTTTACCGTGCCGTAGGCTTATATGCCTCTGAAAAGGGATTGGAAAAATCGGACACCGCAGGGATTATCGCCTGCCTTCCCGAGATTCAGCTGACCCTTCGCTATGTAGACGGCAGTCAGCGGGTTTTCCTTGGGGATCGGGATGTGAGTGAGGACATCCGTCTGCCCGAAATCTCCATGTGGGCATCCACCGTATCGGCAATTCCCGAGGTCCGTGCCTTCCTTCTGGACCTACAGAAGGACATTGCCGAGAAAAACAATGTCATCATGGACGGACGGGACATTGGTACGGTGATTCTTCCCCATGCCACGGTGAAAATTTTCCTGGATTCGTCCAGTGAAGCGAGAGCCAAGCGGCGGTATCGGGAACTTTGCGAGAAGGGGATCGAAACCTCCTACGACGAGGTGCTTGCCGACATGATCCGAAGGGATGAAAACGACCGAAACCGCGCCACTGCACCTCTGAAAAAGGCAGAGGATGCCGTTCTTCTGGACAACTCCGACCTGAATCTGAAGGAAAGCTACGAAGCCGCTCTTCGGATTATTCGGGATAAAATCGGCTGATGCGGGAATCTGAGTGCTAAGGAGATATGGATTATGAGCTTTTATAAGGTAGCCAGAGCCTGCCTCGGCGGTTTCTTCCGCAGGCTGTACCGTGTCAAAATCATAGGAGCAGAAAACCGCCCGGAAAGCGGTCCCTTTCTGATCTGCTCCAACCACCTGTCCAACAGCGATGTGGTGGTTATCGCTGCATGTTTCAAGCCACAGGTCCGCTATTTTGCCAAGAAGGAACTGTTTAAGATTCCCGGACTGAAGCAGCTGATCACCCTTCTGGGAGCCTTCCCGGTTGACCGATCGGATGCGTCGGCAAGTGTATCCTCCATCAAAAACACCATCTCCCTCCTTGAAAAGGGGGAGGTTGTGGGGATTTTCCCGCAGGGTAAGCGATTTCCCGGCAAGAATCCCAACACCACAAAACCCAAGAACGGCGTCGGTATGATTGAATACCACGCCAAGGTCAAGGTCATCCCCGTTCTGCTTCAGAACAAAAAATGGAAGATTTGTCCCTTCCGGAAAACCATCGTTCACATTGGCAAGCCCATTGAGTACGATGAGTTTACTTACTCGGACGGAAAGGGTCGGGAGTTCGCCGAGGCATCCGAACTGATCTTCTCGAGAATTCTCGAAATGGCAGATGCCGGTCAGACCGCAAACGCAAATCGGTAACGAACTTTTTTGAAATTTTTTCAAAAAAGTTCAAAAAACTTGTCACAGACGGAAGACATCGTCCGTCTGTATTTAGGAGGAAAGCAAATGGAGATTGTGATCGGCAAAAATGCCGGCTTCTGCTTTGGCGTCAAACGGGCAGTCGATACGGTGAATTCCCTTTCGGCAGAGAAAAAGCCCGACGAGCATATCTACACGCTGGGCAGACTGATCCACAATCCCCGGGTTATCCGACAGTTTGAAGAGCAGGGAGTTCGGGTCATCGAAGAGGACGACATTGATCGGATCTTTGAAGAAAGCCATGTCGGAAATCCATCGGTTATCGTTATCCGCGCCCACGGCTCCACTGCTTCAATCAGCAAAAAACTCGCCGGATATGCCGCAGAAAACCCCTATTTTCGGGTGGTAGACTGCACCTGCCCGTATGTGAAGAAAATCCACAGCATTGTGGAGAGGCAGACCGCAGACGGTTCTGCTCTGCTGGTATTGGGCGATCAGAGCCACCCTGAAGTCAGGGGAATCGTCTCCTATGCGAAGGGAGAGGTAAGGGTTACCGGCAGTGCCGACCAGCTGGATTTGAACAATTTGGACAAAAAATCGGTTGTCATGGTCGCCCAAACCACCCAGAAATTGTCAGAGTGGAAAAAAGCTCAAGAAATTGCACAAAACCACTTGACAAATCTTCAAATATATGATACAATTTGCAGAGCTACTCAAAATAGACAGTCCGAAACCGAACAACTCTCAAAAAAGGTGGATCTGATGTTCGTTATCGGCGGCAGGGAGTCTTCCAACACTGCCAAGCTGTATTCTGTCTCAAAGCGGAATCTGGAACAGACCTTTCTCATTGAGGACGGTTCCGATATTCCGGAGGAAGCTCTTCGGCTTGCCGCAAAAGCCGAAAAAATCGGCATTACCGCCGGTGCATCCACACCAGGCGATATAATACAGGAGGTAAAAACCATAATGAGCGAAATCATTGAAAACGAAAATTTTGAAGCACTGCTCGAGGACTCTCTCAAAACTTTAAATACAGGGGATATTGTTAACGGAACGATTACATCGATCTCTGCCACAGAAGTTCACGTCGATCTGTCTGCCAATGTTACGGGCATTCTCGATTACAACGAGATTGCTAACGCTGATCCTGCATACAAGGTTGGAGATTCCATCGAGGCGTATGTCGTTCGGGTAAGCGACATCGAGGGTGTTGCGGGTCTTTCCAGAAAGCGCATCGAGAGAATCGACGATTGGAAGAAGATCGTTGCCGCTAAGGAGAACGGTACCGTTCTCGAGGGCAAGATCACCAAGATCAACAAGGGCGGCTGCATGATCGCTCTGGGTGCGATCGAGGCATTCATTCCCGCATCCCAGACCGGTATTCCCAAGGGCGAGGAGCTGACTCCTCTCAAGGGAACGACTCAGAAGGTCATCATCATTGAGATTGAGGAAGGCAGAAACCGTGCAACGGCTTCCATCAAGGCTGTTCAGAGAGCAGAGCGCAAGGAAGCGGCTGCCAAGATCTGGGCTGAGCTTGAGGTTGGCAAGAAGTATGTCGGTACCGTCAAATCTCTGACCTCCTACGGTGCTTTCGTTGATCTGGGCGGCGTTGACGGTATGGTACATATTACCGAGCTGTCCTGGTCCAGAATCAAGAATCCTGCTGAGGTTGTTTCTGTCGGCGATCAGATCGAGGTATATGTCAAGTCCTTCGACGCAGAGAAGAAGAGAATCTCCCTGGGCTGCAAGACCGAGGAGACCAATCCCTGGAACATCTTCACCAGCACCTACAAGGAAGGCGACGTTGCTACGGTCAAGATCGTCGGACTGACTCCCTTCGGAGCCTTTGCCGAGATCGTTCCCGAGGTTGACGGTCTGATTCACATTTCTCAGATCGCCGATCGCAAGATCGCAACTCCTGCCGAGGTTCTCCATCTGGATGACGTTGTTCAGGTTAAGATTCTCGGTATTGACACCGAGAAGAAGAAAGTTTCCCTTTCCATGCGTGCTCTCCTTGAGGATGAGGATGCTGAAGGCGAAGCTGAGGACGCTGAATAATCTAATGGTTACTGAAAGCGGGGCTTTCGCAGATACTGCGCACGCAGATACTGCGCAAGCCCCGTTTTTTGTCGGTTCTTCCCTCTTCCTGAATTTTCCGAACCAAGATAAAATGAGAAAGGAATCCGCTTTTCCATGAAAGATCTCCTGAAATATCTGAAGGATTACAAAAAAGAAACGGTTTTGGGACCGCTGTTCAAGCTGCTGGAAGCGACCTTTGAACTGTTCGTGCCTCTTGTCGTTGCCGCCATCGTCAACGTGGGCATCAAAAATCAGGACACCGGCTTCATCGTCACCCGTTGCCTGATTCTGCTGGCTCTGGGGCTGATCGGACTCGGTTTTTCGGTAACTGCCCAGTATTTTTCTGCCAAGGCTGCCATCGGATTCGGTACAAAGGTTCGTCATGCCCTGTTTGACAAGATTCAATCCTTTACCTTCTCCGCTATGGACCGAATAGGCTCCTCCACCTTGATCACCCGTATGACCAGCGACGTCAATCAGGTGCAGTCCGGAGTGAATATGACCCTGCGACTGTTTCTGCGCTCCCCCTTTATCGTATTCGGTGCCATGATCATGGCATTTACCATTGATGTAAGGTCTGCACTGATCTTTGCCGTCACCATTCCCGCCCTGTCGGTGGTCGTTTTCGGCATTCTTCTGATCACCATTCCCCTCTACAAAAAGACCCAGAATCGGCTGGACACAGTCCTGTCCACAACCCGTGAGAATCTCACCGGTGTCCGTGTCCTTCGTGCTTTCTGCAAGGAGGACAGTGAAAAGAAGCGTTTCGACCAAGCAAACGGCGAATTGAACCGTGCCCAGAGGCGGGTCGGCTGGATTTCGGGACTGATGAACCCCTTGACCTATGTGCTGATCAATCTTGCCATCATCTGGCTGATTCAGGTGGGCGGTGCCCGGGTGCAAAGCGGCGATCTGGAACAGGGCGACGTCATTGCCCTCTACAACTACCTTTCTCAGATTCTGGTTGAACTGATCAAGCTCGCCAATTTGATTATCACCATCACAAAGGCACTTGCCTGTGCAAACCGTGTGGCGGATGTGCTGAAAACCGACGAGCAGGACGACAAGCTGGAACCGGTTGAACATCCCGATGATCCCTTCATTACCTTCCGGAATGTGGGGCTGACCTACCGGGGTGCCGGCGGAAAAGCATTGGAAGGAATCTCCTTCACTGCAAACCGGGGAGAAACCGTGGGAATCATCGGAGGCACCGGATCGGGCAAGTCCTCGTTGGTGCATCTGCTTTCCCACTTCTATGATGCCACCGAAGGCGAGGTCATCATAGACGGACTGGATGTCAAAGCGTACGATCCCGAAGTCCTCCGTCAAAAAGTCGGCATTGTCATGCAGAAGGCGACCCTGTTCAAGGGGACCATCCGTTCCAATCTGGAATGGGGCAATCCGAATGCCACTGACGACGAAATGTGGCAGGCACTGGAGTTGGCTCAGGCAAAAGAGGTTGCCCTCGCCAAAGGAGGGCTGGACGCAGAGGTTGCCCAAGCGGGGCGGAACTTCTCCGGCGGTCAGAAACAGCGTCTGACCATCGCCCGTGCGCTGGTCAGGCATCCCGAGATCCTGATACTGGACGACAGTGCCTCTGCCCTGGACTATGCCACCGATGCGGCACTGCGCAAAGCAATCCGCACGATTCCCGAAAAACCCACCGTTTTCCTGGTTTCTCAGCGCACCTCAACCCTGATGCACGCCGACCGGATCATCGTTTTGGATGACGGAAAGACCGTCGGAATCGGAACCCATTCTCAACTGCTGGAATCCTGCCCTGTCTATCAGGAGATTTACTACTCTCAGTATCCCGATGAGAAGCAGAAAACCCATTCCGACATAGGCTGAGTCCCGGGACTCAAGAAAGGATTGTCTATTATGGCTAAAACCAAACCCTCCGTCATCCGGCAGGTTCTGAAGTCTCTGAAAAGCTATCGGATTTATCTGCTGATCTCCATTCTCCTCGCCGCTGTCACCGTAGCACTGACCCTGTACTTCCCTATTCTGATCGGACGTGCCATCGACTGCATCATAGGCAAGGATGCCGTCGATTTTGATACCATCAAGGTCATTCTGGTTCATGCGGCGATAACCGTAGGACTGACTGCCCTCTCCCAGTGGATTATGTCGGTCTGCAACAACAAGATCACCTACAACGTGGTCCGTGACATTCGCAAACAGGCATTCTACAAGATTCAGACTCTGCCTCTGTCCTATCTGGACAGCCATTCCACCGGTGACATTGTCAGCAGAGTCATTGCCGATGCCGATCAGTTTGCCGACGGTCTGCTCATGGGCTTTACCCAATTTTTCACCGGCATCGTCACCATCCTCGGAACACTGGGATTTATGCTGGCACTGAACTGGAAAATTGCCCTGATTGTGGTCATTCTGACCCCGCTTTCCCTGTTTGTTGCGAAATTTATCGCCGAACATACCCATTCCATGTTTTTAAAGCAGTCCGAAACCCGAGGGGAGCAGACTGCCTTCATTGAAGAAATGATGAACGGTCTGAAGGTGGTCAAGGCATACTCCCACGAAAACGAAAATCTGAAAACCTTCGACGAAATCAACGAACGGCTGGGAAAATATTCCCTGCGTGCCACCTTTTTTTCTTCCCTGACCAATCCCTGCACCCGATTCGTAAACAACGTAGTCTATGCGGCAGTGGCGTTTGTCGGCGCACTGACCGTGGTTTTCACCGCAAAATCCGGGAATCCCGATCTGTTCACCGTCGGTGCCCTGTCAACCCTGCTTGCCTATGCCAACCAGTACACGAAACCCTTCAATGAGATCACCGGCGTGGTTACCGAACTTCAGAACGCCCTTGCCTGCGCATCCCGACTCTTTGACCTGATTGACGAGACCTCCCAGGTTCCCGACGGAGAGGATGCCGTTGTCCTCACTCATGCCAAGGGGGCTGTGAAACTGGATAATGTTTCTTTCTCCTATGTTCCCGAGAAAAAGCTGATACAGGATTTCAATCTGCAGGTTAAACCCGGTCAGCGTGTGGCAATCGTCGGTCCCACCGGATGCGGCAAAACCACTTTGATCAATCTGCTCATGCGTTTTTACGATGTGAATTCCGGTTCTGTCTCGGTGGACGGCGTGGACATCCGCAACTGCACCCGCAACAGCCTGAGGCGGGGATACGGCATGGTTTTACAGGAAACCTGGCTGAAATCGGGCACCATCCGGGACAACATTGTCATGGGCAGACCGGATGCCACCGATGAAGAGGTCATCGCCGCCGCCAAGGCAGCCCATTCCCACAGTTTTATCATGCGGCTTCCCAAGGGCTATCAGACTCAGATCGGAGAGGACGGCGGCTCCCTGTCTCAAGGGCAGAAACAGCTGCTCTGCATCACCCGAATCATGCTCTGCCTGCCGCCCATGTTGATTCTGGATGAAGCCACCTCCTCCATTGATACCCGAACCGAACTGAAAATTCAGGATGCCTTCGCCGAACTGATGAAGGGGCGCACCTCCTTTATCGTCGCTCACCGTCTGTCCACCATCCGTGAAGCGGACATCATTCTGGTCATGAAGGACGGAAACATCATCGAGCAGGGCGATCACAAGACCCTGCTGGAAAAGGGCGGCTTCTATGCCAACCTCTGGAACAGCCAGTTTGCTGTATAAACTTCAAACGATGTCAGAAACCGCATGGAGCGGTCCCGATACAGACAGGTATCTGTATCTGAGACCGCTCCATGCGCTGTTTTTTTATCTTATTGAGTCAAAAGGGTATATTTTTCAAACGAAGCCGAACCGAAAGCGGACTCATCCGTCTCACAGATGATGCCGTTTTTGATGGAGAGATCGGTGGTCAATTGTTCGCTTTGGTACAGAACCTTGCCCTCCCTGTCGATCACGATCTTCATTCCGTCCGCCTGTCCGACTTTATCGTCATCATAGGAAATGCCGATGCCCTCCTCTGTGCAGATGTAGGAGGCTTCTGTCTTGATGGGTTCAAAGAGGAATTCGCCGTCGGGCTTCAAATAGGTGTAATAGCGGGTGCCTTCGGAATTCACGATATAGATCAGCCAGACATCGCCCACATAGACGGCGTTGGTGATGTTCACATCCTCAAAGGACTTGATCAGAGTACCGTTTCGGCGCAGCTCCATATTCCAGCCGTTGCCGCTGAGGACAATATAGCTGCCGTCCTTATCCACATGGTAGCCGAAGATGCCGAAATTATAGGTGCCGTCCGGGAATAGATCGGTGAGCTTCACCTTTCCGTCCTTGTGAATCTCGTACATTGTGCTGCCGTAGGTGCGGTAGATGACTCCGTCCTCAAACGTTGTGACCGTCATGATATAGTCCAGATTGCGAGCATAGCTGTCGACGGTAAACCGACAGACCTCATTGTCCCCGATGCTGTAAAGCACATAATCATAGGAGTACCCGTTTATCTGAACGGGAACCAGCAGGATGCCTTCTCCCATATACCGCAGTTTCTCCTGAAAGGCGGATGCGGAGCAATTCATACCGGAGGAAAGGATGGGATGATCGGCGGACAGCGGAACGATCCATTTGCCGTCCACACCCAGAATACCGATCTCATAGGTCACGCCTGCATAGGTCTCGTTGACTTTATAGGCAAGGACATAGCCGTCGGTCAGGAAGGAGACATTGGCGGTATAGTTTCCGTTCAGACCGAATCCCGAAATTCCCAGCGATTCGGTGGAGCAGATCACAGTGCCGTCTGCCTTCTTCAGATATTCTGTGTCGCCCTGCTTCGAAAGGAAGTAGCCGCCGCCGTAGACCTCGGGATTCTCATCAGTGGCAAAGGTGTAGACAACCTCTTTGTTGGTGTTGAAAATCACATAGTCGGTCTTCATTCCGATAGATACAAACCCCCGGTAATAGCCGGCAGAATCGGCATGATAGAACCCTTCCAGATCCATGAGGATCTCCCGTGAATCCATTTCGGCGCCGCAGACCGAACAAAGCAGAACTTCTTTTCCGGGAGCCTCCGGGGTTGCGGGAGTTACGGTCTGCCAATCCCCCGCAGTATGCTCAAGCTTTGCAATGGGCTGTGTCTCGGTTTCGCCGCATTCACAACTGCGGGATAAGATGCCCTCTTCGGCGCAGGTGGCTTCCTTTGTCACCTCCCACTCGCTCCAGAGGTGAGTATGGTCGGGATCGGGATCGGACTCGGGATTGCTTTCGCTGACCGTGGTTTTGCTTGTCTTTGTGCTGCCGCTGTCTTCATCGGAGGGTACATCATCCGATCCGCCGCAAGCGGTCAGCGCACCGAAAAGAACACATCCCGCCAGCAAAAGTGTGAAAAGTTTGCCGCATTTTTTCATCGTTCTGTCCTTCTTTCGTCATGAAATCGTGTCATTTTATTTATACACGATTTTTTACGGATTGTCAAGAGGGAAAATGGAATATCGCCGTGTTTTTTATGAAACAATAAGCCAACTGCCGCAAACGCTGATTGCATTTGCGGCAGTATTGGTGTATTTAATTCATTCACTCAAAGTAGAATTTATACTGTGCCTCTGTTGCCTCGACCCATTGATCGGTCGCATATTTTGCCAATATTTCGCCATCTGAAGCATAATATGTATATTCCGTCATATTGCCATTGTCGTCATACTTATATTCCATACGCACGAGAACACTTCCGCCCGAATCATATTCAATCTGTTCCGTCCGATTGCCGTTTTGGTCATAATTGTATTCCAAACGCCATGAAACACTTCCGTCTGCGTCATAGGAAATCATTTCCGTCAGATTGCCGCTTTGGTCATACTTGTATTCATAACGACTGTAAACACTGCCGTCCGAATCATAGTCAATCTCTTCCGTCAGATTGCCGCTTTGGTCATATTTGTATTCATAACGACTGTAAACACTTCCGTCCGAGTCATAGGCAATTTCTTCCGTCAGATTGCCGCTTTGGTCATACTTGTATTCGGTACGGGTGGAAACACTTCCGTCAAAGTCATATTCAATCTGTTCCGTCCGATTGCCGTTTTGGTCGTACTTGTATTCACAATGCCAGTAAACACTTCCGTAATAATATCGAATCTCTTCCGTCAGATTGCCGCTTTGGTCATACTTGTATTCGGTACGAGAGGAAACACTTCCGTCCGAATCATAGTAAATCTCTTCCGTCCGATTGCCGTTGTTATCAAATTCCTTGTGAAAAGACAGTACACCATCCTCATAGCCGTCCACACTGTTTTCCTGCCATTTGCGCTCGCATGTTACTGTTTCGCCGTCGAATGTATTTGATGTCATAGACGGAACATAATACTTTTTCTCCGTCCCACCGTTCGGATCGCCTGTTCCCTCCTGCCGGGTCGTGGTCTTTTTGTTGCCGCTGTCTTCATCGGAGGGTGAATCCGATCCGCCGCAAGCGGTCAGCGCACCGAAAAGAACACACCCCGCCAGCAGAAGTGTGAAAAATTTGCCGCATTTTTTCATCGTTCTGTCCTTCTTTCGTCATGAAATAGTGTTTTTTTAATTATACACGAATTTTTACGGATTGTCAAGGAAAAAAAACGGAATATCGCCGTGTTTTTTTACAAAAAGTCAACTGCCGCAAACGCTGTTTGCGTTTGCGGCAGTATCGGGGTATTTCATTCACTGTCTTAAGTAGGATTTATACTGTGCCTCTGTTGCCTCGATCCATTGATCGATCGTATATTTTCCCATGATTTCGCCGTCTGAATCGTAATATGCTTGTTCAATCATATTACCGTTGTCGTCATATTTGTATTCCATACGGTCGGACACACTTCCGTCCGAGTCATAGTAAATCTCTTCCGTTTGATTGCCGTTTTGGTCATATTTGTATTCAGTACGGCCGGACACACTTCCGTCCGAGTCATATTCAATCTCTTCCGTCTGATTGCCGTTTTGGTCATACTTGTATTCAGTACGCCAGAAAACACTTCCGTCCGAATCATATTCAATCTCTTCCGTTTGCTTGCCGTTTTGATCGTACTTGTATTCATAACGCCAGGAAACACTTCCGTCCGCGTCATAGGAAATCATTTCCGTCATATTGCCGCTTTGGTCATACTTATATTCCAAACGCGAGGAAACACTTCCATCCGAGGCATATCGAGCCATTTCCGTCATATTGCCGCTTTGGTCGTACTTGTATTCATAACGCATGTAAACACTTCCGTCCGAGTCATAGTAAATCTCTTCCGTCGGATTACCGTTGTTATCAAATTCCGTGTGATAAGACAATACACCATCCTCATAGCCGTCCACACTGTTTTCCTGCCATTTGAGCTCGGCTGTTAATGTTTCACCGTCGGATGTCATTGATAGCTTAGCCGGAACATAATACTTTTTCTCCGTCCCACCGTTCGGATCGCCTGTTCCCTCCTGCCGGGTCGTGGTCTTTTTGCTGCCGCTGTCTTCATCGGAGGGTGAATCCGATCCGCCGCAAGCAATCAGCGAACCGAAAAGAACACACCCCGCCAGCAAAAGTGTGAAAAGTTTGCCGCATTTTTTCATCGTTCTGTCCTTCTTTCGTCATAAAATAGTGTTGTTATATTATACACGAATTATTTCGGATTGTCAAGAGAAAAAACGAAACAATACATATTTTTTTGCAATAAGCCAACTGCCGCAAACGCTGATTGCATTTGCGGCAGTATCGGATTTATCTGAAAACTTTTCAAAACTTTCCGATCAAAGAACACATACCCCCAACCATAAGCAAGAAGTTTTGCTTTTGGTTAGGGGGCTTGATTATTCGGTTATATGATGATTATGCGTCAAGTTTCAAAAAATCAAAATCCTTGAAAAATTGTTGCTGCGCCTTTGTTCCTTCGATGTATTGACTGTACATGTATTCCATAACAACACTTCCGTCTTCTCCATACCAGATCGTACCCATCCGGTTACCGTTTTGGTCATACTTGTATTCATAACGGTAAAAAACACTGCCGTCCGAGTTGTATTCAATCTCTTCCGTCAGATTGCCATTATCATCATACTTGTACTCATAGTATTTGGTGGAATCACCTTCATATAAGTAGAAGTCATGCACCGCACGCATCCGGTTACCGTTACTGTCGTACTCGTAACGATAATAGTAAGCAACGTTGCCGCTTGAAGTATAACATGTCTCTTCCGTCAGATTTCCGCTGTCGTCGTACTTGCATTCCAAACGGTAAGAAATACTGCCGTCCGCATCATAGTAAATCTCTTCCGTCAGATTGCCGCTTTGGTCATACTTGTATTCATAACGCCGGGAAACACTGCCTTCCGAGTTATAATCAATCTCTTCCGTCTGATTTCCGTTATCATCATATTTGAATTCTTTTCGTGAGTAAACACTGCCGTCCTCATTATAAAAGATTTGTTCAGTCTGATTTCCATTGCCGTCAAATGCAACAGAAACACCCACTTTATCTTCGAAACAAAACTCCATGCTGTTGTCTTTCCATTTGACTTCGAATGCTTGTGTTTCGCCGCCGGCTGTCACTGATAGAACAGACGGAACATAATACTTTTCCTCTGTCCCGCCGTCCGGATTCTCTGTCCCACCGTTCGGATTCTCTGTCCCACCGTTCGGATCGCCTGTTCCCTCCTGCTGCGTCGTGGTCTGATTGCTGTCTTCGCCCTTGTCCGGTGTCTTGCCGTTGTCACAGCCCACAAGACATCCCACACAGCAGGTCAATGCCAGCAGTGCCGCCGCCGTCTTCCTCACCAGTCCCATCTTGAATAAACTCTTGGTAAACATTTCTTTATCCTC
>JBJDZN010000081.1:8212-13132 GCA_051868045.1 Eubacteriales bacterium | reverse complement strand
CGGTTCCAACCAGCATGGGGATGAAGGATTTGCCGGACAGACCGAACTTACGGAAGATTCTGTCCAGAACGAAGGCGATTCGTGCCATATAGCCGCAGGACTCCAGGAATGCAAGGAAGATAAAGAGCACCAGCATCTGGGGAACGAATCCCAGAACGGCTCCCACACCGGCAACGATACCGTCCAGAATCAGGCTGTTCAGCCAGTTGCCTTCATGGCAGCCTGCCATATCCAGCAGATTCCCGATCAGTACGGGGATGCCGGGAACCCATACGCCGTAGTCGGCAGGATCGGGTTCAGCGCACTCGTACTGCTCATAAACGGCAATGGCGTCGTTCAGATCATCAACCGTCTTGATTTCCTGTACCGTCTCGAAGGTGTCTTCATCCTCGTACTCGTAGACGGCGGTCTCATCGGTAAACTGTGCTGCATAGGTCTTCAGCAGGGCGAGGGCGGCGGCTGCGTCAAAATCCTCAGCCTCGACGTCCAGCGCATCGGCAACCTCGTCGGCACCCTCGGCGTCAAGTGCCAGGAAGGCTTCGACGGTTCCGGCGGCATCGCCGAACTCTTCTGCCTTCTCGGCATACTCGCCTGCGCCGATGGCAAACAGGTGCCATCCGTCTCCGAAAACGCCGTCATTTGCCCAGTCGGTGAAGATGGTTCCCACGGTGGTCACCGAAACGTAGTACACGATGAACATGATCACGGCAAAAATGGGAAGTGCCGCCCAACGGTTGGTAACAACCCGGTCGATCTTATCGGACACCGTCAGTTTGCCGGCATCCTTCTTCTTATAGCATCCCTTGATGATGGAGGCAATGTAAAGATAACGCTCATTGGTAATGATGGACTCGGCATCATCGTCCATTTCCTCTTCTGCCGCCCGGATGTCCTTCTCGATATGATCCAGTACCTCTTGGGGCAGATTCATGGATGCAATGACCTTCTCATCCCGCTCGAAGAGCTTGATGGAGTAGAATCTCTGCTGTTCCTCGGGCAGATTATGGACCGTTACCTCTTCGATATGGGCAAGGGCATGCTCAACCGTTCCGCTGAACTTGTGCTGAGGCACGGTTTTGGTCTCGGTTGCCGCCTTGACGGCTTCTTCTGCAGCCTCCATGATTCCGTCGCTCTTCAGTGCGGAAATCTCCACAACCTTGCAGCCCAACTGTCTGGAAAGCTCGGGAATGTTGATCTTGTCCCCGTTCTTACGGACCACGTCCATCATGTTGATGGCGACCACAACGGGAATGCCAAGCTCGGTCAGCTGGGTGGTCAGATACAGGTTACGCTCCAGGTTGGTGCCGTCGATGATGTTCAGAATGGCGTTGGGACGCTCGTTTACGAGATAGGTTCTCGCCACAACCTCCTCCAGCGTATAGGGGGACAGGGAGTAGATTCCGGGAAGGTCCACGATGGTCACATCACTGTGCTTCTTCAGCTTTCCTTCCTTCTTCTCGACCGTAACGCCGGGCCAGTTTCCGACAAACTGGTTGGAGCCGGTCAGCGCATTGAACAGAGTGGTTTTACCACAGTTGGGGTTACCCGCCAGGGCAATCTTCAGTTCCATCTCTTAAATTCCTCTCATTATATTTTCTTTTGATTTCCGAAATCAGTAGATTAGTTTATGCTAACTTTCGGTTAAACCGAAACCGCTCAAGCGATTTCGATCATGTCCGCATCTGCCTTACGCAGTGACAGCTCATAACCCCGTACCGTAACCTCAATCGGATCGCCCAGCGGTGCCACCTTGCGGATGTAGACCTCCACACCCTTGGTGATCCCCATGTCCATAATGCGGCGTTTAACGGCACCCTCGCCGTGGAGCTTGACAACCGTGACCGTTTCTCCGATCTGCGCAGATTTCAAAGTCTTCATCTGCCTATCCTCCTGTTTCTCTTAAATTTTTATATTTGGTTTTATTGATTTTTCAAGTCTGAATGATTCGGGCAAGGCTGCGAGTCTTCCCGGGTCATGGGCATTATACCATAATCTTGCACGCCATTTCACGGCTGATCGCAACACGGGACTCCTTGACGTTGACAATCAGGTTTCCGCCGATCATGGAGATGATGGAGACCGTCGCTCCTGCGACAAATCCCATATCCGCAAGATGTGTGCGTACCTCGGGACTTCCTCCGACCCGTTGTATGATATTTTCCTGCCCCTGTGCGGCAAGTGTCAGTGGCATCATGTTCTTCCACCGTTCCCTTCTCTTTCCCCTCAAAGTCCTTTCACGGCTCTGAAAATGGTTAGTAGTTCCTAACTGCCTATATGTTAGCACAAACTAACCCGCTTGTCAAGAGGAAAAGAGAAAAAAATATTCAAAAAGAATTAAAAAAAATTTCAAAAAACGCCTTTCAATTTTGTGCAAAATGTGATACAATAGAATTAGGATAGAAAGTAAAAAGGCAGGGGGATCTCATGAAAATACAGAAATCCGCAGAAGACTATCTGGAAGCGATTTTGGTTCTGAGCAGACGCAAGGGAGCCGTCCGATCCATCGACATTGCGGCGGAGCTTGATTTTTCCAAGCCGTCGGTATCGGTCGCCATGAAAAACCTGCGGGAAAACGGCTATATTGAGATGGATTCCGGCGGCTATATCACCCTTCTGCCTCCGGGTAAGGAAATTGCCGAAAAGATTTACGAGCGTCACACGCTGATCTCCGACTGGCTGATAGGCATGGGGGTTCCGAAAGACATTGCCGCCGAGGATGCCTGCCGCATTGAGCATGTCATCAGCGACGAAAGTTTTCATGCCATCAAGGCGCACGTCCAAAAAACGGACGAATAAGCAACCAACAAAAAATCCTTCCGCCAAAGGGCAGAAGGATTTTTTCATTTCAGATAAGTCCAATCCGACAGCCGAACCTCACTTGAACCATTCCAGGAAGGAATCAAAGGCTTCCTCGCTTTCGGAGTAAACGGTGAAGATTACCGAATAGGTGCCGATCTGGCGGCAGAGAATGTACTCATAGATGGACTCGGTGCTTCCCTCCTCCGAATAGCCGGCATCCAGGCAAAGATAGTCTTCCCCGTTCAGGGTGACGGTCGTATACTCACGGTATCGGTAAACGATGTTTTGACTTTCTGCATCGGCAAGTCCCTGGCTGACATAGGAATCCAGCAAATCCTTTTCGGTAATGATCGAGGTGGACTGCTTGACCAGATCCAACCGTACCGACGCATTCAAAGTCTCATTGGCAGCATAATACACCATGGAATCGGCACCGCCGGCATTAAATTCCCGACGAACGTCATCCAGCGCAAGCCCGCTGTACACGGTCCACTCCTCATCCGGCGTCAGGCGGATGCCGGCAAAACTGTTTTCATAACTGCCGTCCTCGGCAATCGTTCCCGTCGTATAGCCTTCATCCTCCCTGCTGCCCGAAAGATGTACCGCAATAGAAACCGACAGGATAATCCCCATGAGCACGCACAGACAGAGACCGGCAATCAGGCAAAAATTCTTCCGCTTTTTGTATTTCAGAGCCATAAGACGACCTTCTTCGTCCCGAAGCTCCGGCGTTTTCCCGCCAACCACATAGGCAGTATAGAAGGCGGACAGCGCATGGCTTCCGATGCAGGCAAAGACACCCGCAACCATCGCAAGCAGGCTGATAAAACTGCCGTCTATAACCAGACCGACCACCAGACAAACCGTGGTCAGAACGATTTCCGTCAATGCCCAGATGAGGGACTTGCTTGCCTGAAGTCCAATGGCAAAAACAAGGCACAAAATGGCTTGCAGAAATCCAGAAACCGGATGCCAGATGGAGGAAATCAGGCAAAGCAGAGCGCAAAAATAGGTCAGGAAGATGCCCGTGTGCAGGAACGACTGGAACCTTTGGGGCAGTGCCAGACAGAAAAACTCATTTCTGGACATGCAGGGTCCATCCGGCGAAGGCTGATCCAATCGCTTTCCGCAGGAGGAGCAGAATCGGCTGCCGACAAACAGGTCGGTCTGACAGTTCGGACATTTCATCGTGAAAAAGGTTCCTTTCCAATTATATCTGTTATCCTGATACTTATGTTATCTTGGACTTATTGTTGAGCCGAATTCGCTCATCGGGATCATGTAACCCGGCATTTCCGGCAAAGACGGTCGGGACAAGGCAGAAGGTTTAGCTTGCGGTCATTTTCTCTGAACGGTTGTCCCCTTTTTGGGAGGAGGATTTCCGCGGAGCCCTGAGAATGAACCACAGAATGGTCAGAAGTTCCATGACGCCGGCGACGGCAAAAATCAGAACCATATAGGGTGCAAAGCAGAAAGTCAGATAGAGGGAAAGGGCAACCGACCACTCGATTCCGCTGATACAGACAAATCGCAGGGGTTGATTCCACCAGATCGCCGCAAATACGGTCAGAATAATGAAGCTGACCGGCACGCACCAGGTAAAAACAGGTCCCGCCACAGGGAGACTGGGGAAAATCACTTTGAGCAGAAAGAACAGGAAGGTGGCGGACAGCCATGCGATCCCCACCGAAAGGATGGGAACCAGAATCTTCGCCCGCAGACTGCGTTTTTTCGGCGGTTCCTGACTTGCCTCCTGCGGCTGATCCTCCCTCTCGTGAAGAAGGTCGCCGACCTCTATCGAGTAGTAGTCCGCCAGAATAGAGAGGACAATGACATCAGGGATTCCGTCTCCCCGTTCCCATTTGGACACCGATTTGTCCGAATAGTTCAGGGTAGCGGCAAGCTCCGCCTGGGTCAGCCCCGCCCTCTTACGGTAATAAATCAAATTATCGGCAATGGTTTGCCTTAGCTTGGCTTCATCTATCATTTTGATCTGCAACTCCGGATCCTATTATTCCAGTTTCATTATAGCAAAAAAATTCCGGGTTGGCAAGAGGGTATTCAAAATCTTCATTAAGTTTACATTTTGGACACAAATCGGCAATTCTACTTGGGGTAGAG
>JBJDZN010000081.1:0-8112 GCA_051868045.1 Eubacteriales bacterium | reverse complement strand
GGGTAGAGCCGCTTTTTAAAATGGTAGAGCCGAAAAAATACACAGTAGGTTGAAATTCGGCAAAAAATCTGGTATGATAAAAGCGTTGGCGATGCGGGCATCGCAGGCAACCCCAGTCCAAATCTCATCCGAAGCGCAGCCAAATGCCTGAACGCACTGCCGACACCATATTATTGATAGATAAAGAAAGGCACGGTAAACACATGAGCGAAACCCAAAACACATTCGAAGCCATTGAAAATTTTTACAGACAGTATTGCACTGAAACTTTTGATGAGGCAGGCAGGCTGGTAGGATTTGATATTCACTATCCCGACAATTTCAACTTTGCCTATGACGTGGTCGACAAGCTGGCAGAGTTGGATCCCGATCGGGTTGCCATGGAATGGTGCAACAAGGCAGGCGACAAGAAAACCATCACCTTTGGCGAAATGGTCGAATACTCCAACCGCTATGCCAATGTTTTTTTGTCCCACGGCATCGGCAAGGGCGACTACGTTATGACCATCCTGAAGCGTCACTACGAATACTGGTTCACGACGCTGGCACTTCATAAGATCGGTGCCATCCTGATTCCCGCCACCAATATGCTGACCGTCAAGGACATGGTTTACCGCATCAACAAGGCAAGCATCAAGGCGATCATCTGCACCAACGAAGGAGAGGTTGCCGATTTTGTCAAAGAGGCAGCCGAAAAGACCGCTCTTGAACAGATGTACATCGTCCGTGAGGATCGGGAGGGCATGATCAACATGACCGCAGAGGCAGAAAAAGCCTCCACCGAACTTCCCCGCTTCGAAAACAGCGCGCTTGATACCATGCTGGTCTACTTCACCTCCGGAACCACCGGCGAGCCCAAGGCGGTCTGCCAGGACTACACCTATCCTCTGGGTCACATCATCACGGCGAAGCACTGGCATCTCGTTCAGGTCAGCAAGCTCCACATGACCGTCGCCGAAACCGGATGGGGTAAGACTTCCTGGGGCAAAATCTACGGTCAGTGGCTGTGCGGTGCTTCCCTGTTTGTCTACGATTTCGACAAATTTATCGCCAAGGATCTGCTGGACAGACTCTGCGAATACAAGGTTACCACCTTCTGCGCACCTCCCACCATCTACCGTTTCCTGGTCAAGGAAAATCTGAAAAACTGGGATCTTTCCTTTATCGAGCACGCTTCCACTGCCGGAGAAGCCCTGAACTTTGAGGTCTTCAAGGCATTCAAGGAGATGACCGGACTGGAGATCAAGGAGGCATTCGGTCAGACCGAAACCACCCTGATCATCGGAAATCTGGTGAACGACAACCGTTCCGGTTCCATGGGCAAGCCCTCGCCCATGTACAACATCCGGCTGGTGGATGCCGACAACAACGAAATCACCGAACCCGGCAAGACGGGTGAGATCGCCATTATTCCTCCCAAGAACGGCAAGCAGGTAGGTCTGTTCTCCGGCTATATCAACGAGGATGAGCTGTACAAGTTCGTCTGGAGAGGCGGTATCTACCACACCGGCGATACGGCTTACTGGGATGCCGACGGTTATCTGTGGTATGTGGGCAGAAACGATGACATCATCAAATCCTCCGGCTACCGTATCGGACCCTTCGAGATCGAATCCTGCCTGATGGAAAACCCCGCCGTACTGGAATGCGCCGTCACCGGCGTTCCCTCCAAGACCAGAGGCTATCTGGTCAAGGCGACCATCGTTCTCGCCAAGGGATACGAGCCTTCCGACGAGCTGGTCAAGGAACTTCAGGAGTACGTCAAGCACGAAACCGCCCCCTACAAGTACCCCCGCATCGTAGAGTTCATCCCCGAAATGCCCAAGACCATCTCCGGAAAGATCCAGAGAGAGGTCATCCGTCAGTGGGACAAGGTAAAATACCCCGACATGGATTGATCGGACGGATCGGACGGATCAAAAATCAGAACAGCAAGGCACCTGTAAGCAGAGAATGCTTGCAGGTGCCTTTTTCGGTGTCGTCAGTCGGAAAATCTTCATCAAAAAAATGCCACCGGATTGCCGCATTCCTGCGGCAATCCGGTGGCATCCTGTTCCGTCATCGGGACGGGTTAATCATCGTAATCATACTCCTCATAAGCTGTACCGGGAATGCCGAACAGACCGTCGAGTTTCCGATATTCATCGCTCTTTTCAAATTCTTCGACGAATGCCATGACTTCTTCTTTGATCTTCTTCAGATCATCCTCGGTCAGATCAAAAACGTTTTCGTAGCTCTTGGGGAAATCAGGGGTCTTCTCGCCTGCCACGATCTCCAGTGCCACGTTCAGCTTCATATCCAGCACAGCCACATCGGCTTGCTCGATGAGAAGCGACTCCACCTTCAGATAGAACCGCTTTCCGGTTGCCTCATAATCGCCCTTGAGTACGATATGAAATTCTTTCGAAGGAAGATCAACCGTCAGCTTATAGCTTTTCTCGCTCTTTTCGTAATCCCATTTGAAAGAGAAGACCTCCTCGCCAAATACGCTGAGACTGCCCGACAGATCGTCGCCGTCCTCCGTCAGCTTTGCGCTGATGAGCGTCTGACCGCCTGACGAAACCTTGAATTTGGTCACGTTTTTCTCGGTACGATCCAGTGTCACGGTGGCGACATCCTCATCATCGAACGTCAAGGTGACCTTCAGCTTCTTCAGATTGTGGGAAATGGAACCGGCAGTGATTTCGATCTCCACCTCAAAATCAAGACTTTCAATGGCACTGCAGGCATCCTCACGAAGGTCCTCATCGGACAGAATCTCCGACCAGTCATCGTAATCCGAAATCTCCAGCAGTTCGACGCCCATGTAATCATCCAGATAGCCGGTCAGCTTCTTATCCTTTGCCGCCTTCTTCCATACATCCTCAATCGACTTTGCCAGGCAGTCGGAATCCACTACAATGGTGATCACCCGATTGCCGGAATCGCCGGTGCTGGTTACCTTTGCGTTATCATAGAGGGTCTCAAGGAACAGATCATAGTACTTATCAATGAGTTTTTCGGCATCCTTGCCTGCCTGCTTCATTTCGGACATCTGCTCGGAAAGGGCGTTTATTTTGTCCTCCATTTTTGCAATCTCGTCACGATAGTCTGCAAACCACTCGGCACCCTCCAGATCTTCAACGAGGGTCTCAAAGTTCAGCCCGTAGGCTTCCGAAAGAATGCTGGTTTCTCCGATGAGGTCGGTGTCGGACAGGTAGACGGTAACATCCTCTCCGACGGCATTTGCCTTCAGCACAAACTTGGAGTCATCCCGGTTTATCCAAAGATCAACCCGGGCATCGGTGGGAAGAAGATCCCCCTCCTCCACGGTAAGCGTTACTCTGCCCTTGCTGTCATACGATTTCATCAGTGCAGTCACCAGGTCGGTATCCTTGACCAGATCGCCGAGATCGTTGATTGCAGAATGGGTCACTGCTTTGCTGGAGTTTGCGCTGACCGCTCCCACACACAGCAGAACTGCCGCCACGACAACCACAGGAATCAGAACCAAGGGTTTCTTCAGATATGAGAGCAGGTTCGGCTTTTTCTGTACAGGAGGCACTTCGTTTTCCGTACCGTTCGGAAGGTTGTTTTCAAATTGGTTATCCATTGGTAATTCCTTCTTTCTGTTATTCTTTGTTGACCGTGTGCAAACTATCATCGTTCTTTCACCCATTTACACCCCGATCGGTCACTTTCATTTTATCATTTTTTGTCCGAAAATGCAATGGGTCCCTTCAAAAACAAAGTTGCATCTTCCGACAATTTACCGTTTGTTCACATTTGTGCCGCCCGGAAAAGTATCGCCAAGTTGCGGCGGCAGATCGGAGAAAAACGCAAAGCGGGCACTTTCTCAAAAAAGTGTCCGCTTTATTTCCCATGAAAGCCGCTTAAACCGCCTTTTCATGGAAAAACCGAAATTATGCGTTTGCCCGATTACTCGATACGGGTGATCTTGACGGAAACCTCGACTCTGACTGCCAGATTGGCATACTTGAAGTCGTGAACGATGGAATCGGCAACCTTCTGTGCCTCCTCATCCGAATCAAAGTGAGCGGCACACAGGAACTGAGTGACGCTGTATCGGGTACAGATGTCGCTCTCATGCAGATGATCGCAGAGCATTTCACGAAGCATGGAAATGGCACGGTCCTGATGCTTTGCCATGGGCATAGCGTAGCTGGACCCGGTGCTGTGGATGGTCAGCAGCATCAGGTGATAGGGAGACCCCATCTTTTTGCCCATCCGCTTTGCCGCCGTATACAGGTAACGGAAGGTCTCATATTCAACAAACAGAGGTTGGCTGGAATTGTCCCGCTCGGAAAGCCTGTCGTTGATCAGTCCGATGTCCACTTCAACGCCGTTGGTCACCTTAGCGATGGAACGGTAGAGAATCCGCAGACGGTCGGAGGGATTCTGACGCAGACGGTTGTAGAACAGATCAATGACCTGCTCGTACAGTTTGAGTGCCTTCAGATTTTCTCCCTTCTCGATATGAGAACGGATCAGGTAGTAATAGAAGGGTTCCTGAGTAGGATCAATGGCAATGGCACGCTCGGAAAGCGCAATGATATCATCGTAGCGTCTCTGAGTCAGAAGAATGCTGACTGCCGTCTCAAAGGTGCGGACATACGCTGCATGATACCGCTTGCAGGGTTCGGACGCCCAGCTGCAATCGGAATATTTTCCGCCGAGGAACAGCCCCTTGTACAGGTCCAATGCACGGAGCGCATACTCCAGAATCCGGTCGGTGGCATCGGGATCGTCGGCGATCTTGTACATCAGCTCGTCAAACTCGTCGGCATCGGTGGTGTAATCCAGCATATTGTTCCAGAAATAGGCTCCGCCCTTCTGGAGTATGATCTTGCGGGAGTCCATAACCTCCAGACGGTCCAGGGTATTGCGGACTCTGTGGAGCATGGTCTTCAGCGAAGACAGGGGATTCTCGCCCTCCTCCGCATCGTCCCAAAGAAGCTGTACCAGCTCCTCCTGGGGAATTCTGCGGGTGCGGTTGACCACAATATATTCGAGCAGTTTCCACAGTTTCTTGGAGCGGTTATCGTCCTCCGAAATCACATGCTCTCCATATGAGATGGAAAACGTCCCGAAAAAATGAATGCAAATATTTGCCATATAAAACCTCCGTTTTTTTACTTCATAAAGCCTCGATTAAAGATTCGGATTTTTATGAAATCAATGAATAAATTTTAAAACAGCGAGAATTAAGCCTGAAATCAGGGCAAGAACGGAGCAGATCACGGCAATGACGCCGATTTTGCTTTCGTTTGCCCGATTATCTGACGAGCTGTTTCCCGACACCGTCGGTGTGTCGGACTCATCCGTGCGAAGCACTGAGTCTTCGGTTCCCGGCAAAGAATCCTGCCGCCCGATAGTGGTGGTCTTAGCTTCTGTCTGAGCTTGGGAATATGTATCTGTAGACAGCGATATCGGTGGCTGGGATGTAGGGGCATCTGTGGAAATGACCGGATCGGTCGACGGTCCTATGGTTGTGGTGGTCACTTCCTCAGTCTGAGGGGTGTCGGTTGTAACGGGAGGAATTTCGGGGGTGGTTGCCGATGTTCCGATGTCCGGTGTCGTGACAGGCTCGTCCGAACCTGTTGACGACGAATCGGTTACTGTCGGTTCATCGGTGATGGGTGGTTGTTCGGTGATATTTGGTTCCTCAGTCTGGGTCGGTTCTTCAGTGACATCCGGCTCTTCAGTAAGATCCGGTTCTTCAGTGACATCCGGGTCTTCAGTAAGATTCGGTTCTTCAGTGACAGTCGGTTCCCCGGTAACGGTCGGCTCCCGGCTGTCAATGGGAGCCTCCGTATCAGAAAGGGCTTCCGTCGTTGCGGGAACAGGTTCCGTTTCCTGCGTACCTATTACAGGAGATGTGGACTCCTCGGACTCCGATGTCTCTTCCGTCGATGTCTCGACGGAAGAGTCTTCGGGCTGGTTTTCTGCGGCAACCGTCCATAGAAGTCCCGTCAAGCTTGCGATAAAAGTCAGGGAGGCGAAAAATGCCGCCATCCTGCGTCGGTTTTGTATCATTGCTGTATCAGATCCTTTCAAATTCCGGCTTCTGCGCTCCAAAAAAGATCCCTTTGGCAGAAGCCGGAAAAAGATCAACTAAGGGAGCTTTCGATCTTCTTTTCCCACTGAGTGATCTGTTCCAGATCGCCGGCAGAGGCAGAAGAAAACAGTCCGCACTTGACGGTCAGAATGTCATCAATGACGTTCACGCCGCCTTCCTTGCAGGCGTCAATGATCTTCGTCAGTGCCTCAGGTGCCGCATCGGTGAAGAAGGCAACGTTTGCCGCACGGCTGGGGTCCAGTGCACCGAAGAAGCGCATGACATTGGTGTCCGCCATTCTGGGGCTGATGCCGACGATCAGCAGTTTTACCTTTTCCACATTATAGGCGGGAGGAATATCATCGACCTTCACATCGCTGCCCTCGCACAGTTTTGCCGCCATCTGTTTCAGCTTTTTTTGCCTTGTCAGTGTTAAAACCCTGAGTTTTGCCATTGAAATCAACTCTCCTTTTCCGTTTTCCCGATTTTGAGCATTCCCGCAGTCCTTCTCAGAAAAAATCGGGTTATTTATTCTAATTTTCATCCTTCGTATTATAACACACTCTTTTTGAAAAAGCGATAGATAATTTGTGAACATTTTATTTTTTTGCATTTTTGAGTTTTTGCACAGAAACAAGCGTTATTTTTTGGTGAATATGCACTATTGATTGTAAGAATTCTTTGTGTTATAATAAAGTACTGCCATAAATGCTGTGCAAAAAGCCGAAGGGTTAAATCGTAGAATCCTGAACAAATTCCGGACGGATCAGCGATTTTTTTGCGCAATTAAAATACCCGAATATTATAAATCGAAAAGGAAATCTGAAACCATGAGCAAAATCGCCTGGAAGGGCGGAGCGATGCTGGCACCGCTTCCCGCCGTACTTGTGACCTGCCGATCGGGGGAGCGTCAGAACGTGCTGACCGTCGCCTGGACAGGGATTGTGAACACCCAGCCGCCGAAAACCTACATTTCCCTGAGAAAAAGCCGATACTCCTATGATCTGATCAAGGAAAGCGGCGTCTTTGCCATCAATCTGACCACCGAGTCGATGGCACGAGCCACCGACTTCTGCGGGGTGCGGTCGGGGCGGGATCTGGACAAATTCGCCCTCTGCCATCTGGAAACCGAGGAGTCCTGTCAGATCGGGGTTCCCCTTCTGGCAGACGCCCCCCTGTCCATTGAATGCCGGGTGACCGACATCATCGAGCTGGGCAGTCACGATCTGTTCCTTGCGGACATCGTTTCGGTGGACGTGCGTCAGGATCTGGTGGATGACAGCGGCAGGCTGGCTCTGGAGAAAGCCGGACTGCTCGCCTATGTTCACGGCGAGTATTATGCACTCGGTCGAAAGCTGGGCAAATTCGGTTATTCGGTGGAAAAGAAGAAGAAAAAGAAGGGAACCGGACGAAAATAGGGGTCCGGTTTTCCCATTTTGCCCGAGTACATCGGGAAGCATGAGCAAAAGGCGTTCGTTCATAAAAAGTTAACAGAAGAAAAAGTGTCAAAAGGCTTGAAAAATGCGAAAAAATATGCTACAATAGCCAAGCGGCTTGGAGAAATACTCAAGTGGTGAAGAGGCGCCCCTGCTAAGGGTGTAGGTCGGGCAACCGGCGCGAGAGTTCAAATCTCTCTTTCTCCGCCAAGGCAGAAAAACAGAGGAAATTGCTGTTTTTCTGCCTTTATTTTTTGGCTTTTACCTTAATTTTGATATGAAATTGAAATGTAGGTACAAAACAGGTCCGTCTTTTCGGATTCACCGATTATATCCCCCCGGAGACAAGCCAACCGCCCGAAAATAAAGAAGTAAATCAAGATAATCATTCATTTGCGCAAATGGCGTCCCAATGACTTGGAACGCCATCTGAAACTCCTTCTACAACCGGCAGATGAGCTTCGACAAGGTAACCGGGACAGGCAGGTTTATCCTGCCCGTCCCTTTTGTTTACTCAAAAATCCCTCTTCAGGCTGTACCCGAAGTCGCTGACGGTGGTATACGATGCGCCGCCGCTCTGCGTGAAGGCACGCCAACGGTCGGTGCGGGTGTCAATGT
>JBJDZN010000080.1:0-13495 GCA_051868045.1 Eubacteriales bacterium | reverse complement strand
CGTGCGTCTGCTCTGTGGCTACTCATGTTTGCCTCCTCCGGTATGTTTTTGTACGGTTCCATTTGCTCCAATCGGAGCTTCTTGTACTCATTATACCGGAGAACTCGATCCTTTCACAGACACGGTTTTATTTGGGGGTTACTAATTAAGTTTTTTGGTAAAGCGACAGTGAGGATAGTTTGAGCAACCCATAAAATCACCATTTTTACCGTGCCGTACGACAAGAGCACTCCCACAACGCGGACAAATGTTATTTTCTATATTTTCCTTCATTTTTTCGATGTTTTCTATATGTTCTGCATTGCTTATCATATTACTTTTATTATGATTAACAAGTATATCATATATTGATCTCATTTCATCAAACGAAAGCAATTTTTCGGTAGGAGTCTTTAACTTGCGTATGATTCCTCCTACGGTATATACACTCTGTGATTGAATGAACCTGATATTTCCTTTGACAAAAACCACTATGGGGATAATAGGAGTGTCTAGCGGGAGCAATTCTTTAATCGCAAATTTGTGTGTGCGATTTTGTTTTACTGGACTGTAAAAGTGATTTTTCACTTTGCCATAATTCAGAACCTGCGTCCAGTTTAGCCGGTAATCATCACCGTATATGCGCCCGGAGTAATTTTTTGTTTCTATTACGAAAACGCCATTCGGATTGATCACCACATGGTCAATTTGTGATGTTTTCCCCGGAGCAGTTTCTAATACAAGGTTGTTGATGATGAATTTTGGGTTTTTCAAATCAGCAGAATTCTTTCCAATAACGATTTTAATAATCGTTTCTCCGATTATACCTTTAACAACAGGCAGTTTTAAGGCAAAGACGATAACAGCAACAACAATTATAATCCCAAAAATCATATTACCCTCAAAAATATCAGCCGCAGAGTTACCCCTGCGGCCTTGATTTGCGGTCAAAACCGCGATTTTGGTCGGAATGACAGGAGTTCGAAAGGTTCAAATCCTCCCATCTTTTATTCACCCCCTGCAAGGGAAAAGCCCATGCAGGGGATTGGTCGGAATGACAGGATTTGAACCTGCGACATCCTGCTCCCAAAGCAGGCGCGCTACCATCTGCGCTACATCCCGATTTTCTTCCCTTATGATGGCAAGCCATCATAAGGGAAATTTCATCTTTCTAATTTACTTCACCAGTTCCAGGAGTTCCTCTTTACTGATGACGCCGATGGAGGTATCCACCAGATCGCCGTCTTTAAAGACCAGAAGCGTGGGAACGCTGCGGATCATATATTTCAGCGACACCTCGGGGCATTCCTCAGCGTCCAGCTTATAGAACTTTACTTCCGGGCATTCCTCGGCTGCTGCGGCAACAATGGGTGCCATCATCTTACAGGGACCGCACCAGGTCGTAAACACATCCACCAGAACCGTTCCCTCGGCAGTGGCGGCATCAAAATCATCATCATGAATCTGCTTGACTTCCATTCAATGACCCATCCTTTCTGATTTATCTGTGAATCTATCTCACTTTTTCATGGAAATAGCGGCTTTTGCTTTAGAGGCAATATTGGCAGGCGTCAGACCGTAATGCTCCAACAGTTCGGGAACCTTACCCGATCTGCCGAAGACATCCTGGGTTCCGACCCGAAGAACGGGAACCGGGCAGGCTCCGCTGAGAGTCTCACAGACCGCTCCGCCAAGACCACCGATCACGTTATGCTCTTCGGCAGTGACCACTGCGCCTGTCTTTGCGGCAGAGGCAACAATCAGATCACGGTCGATGGGCTTGATGGTGGGCAGATCAATGACTTCGGCGGAAATTCCGTCGTTTGCCAGAAGCTGTCTTGCATTCAGGGCGGCATCTACCATGATTCCGGTGGCGATGATGGTAACATCCTTACCCGGGCAAAGGAGATAACCCTTGCCGATCTCAAACTTGAAGTCTGCGGGATCGAAAATCACCGGTACGGCATACCGACCGAAGCGCATATAGACGGGACCGTTCCATTTTGCCGCCGCCTCGACTGCGGCTCTCGCCTCGGTATCATCGGCGGGATTCAGAATCGTCATACCGGGGATGGTCCGCATCAGTGCCAGATCCTCCAGACACTGGTGGGTTGCTCCGTCTTCACCTACGGTGATTCCGGCGTGGGTTGCGCCGATCTTCACATTCAGATGAGGATAACCCACGATATTGCGTACCTGATCAAAGGCACGACCGGCGGCAAACATAGCAAAGGAGGAACAGAATGGGATCTTTCCGCAGGAGGCAAGTCCGGCGGCTACCGAAATCATATTGGCTTCGGCAATGCCGCAGTCAAAGAAACGGTCGGGAAACTGCTTCTTGAAATAGACGGTCTTGGTAGACTCGCAGAGATCGGCATCCAGCACCACTACACGGTCATTGGCGGCACCCAGTTTGACCAAAGCGGAACCGTAGGATTCTCTTGTTGCAATTTTGACAGCCATCAGATTTCACCCCCGAGTTCCTTCATCGCCTGAGCATACTGCTCTGCATTGGGCGCACTTCCGTGCCATTTGGCGTTATTCTCCATAAATGAGACACCCTTGCCCTTCACCGTATGACAAATGATCACAGAGGGCTTACCCTTGACCTCTCTTGCATGAGCCAGGGCACCGAGAATCTCCTCAATATTGTGTCCGTCAACAACCGAAACATCCCATCCAAATGCCGAGAATTTCTGATCAAAAGGAGTAGGATTCATGACATCGGTGATCTTTCCGCCGATTTGCAGACCGTTGAAGTCTACCATGGCAACCAGATTGTCCAGCTTATAATGGGCGGCAAGCATGGCTGCCTCCCAGACCTCCCCTTCCTGACATTCTCCGTCGCCGAGAATGGTGTAGGCACGGAAACGGTTTCTTCCGGCAAGTGCCATACCGCAGGCTGCCGAAATGCCCATGCCCAGAGAACCGGTTGACATATCCACGCCGGGAATGTGTTTCATATCGGGATGTCCCTGAAGCCTGCCGCTGATAGAACGGAAGGTTGTCAGTTCGGAAACCTCAAAATAGCCCCGCAAAGCCAGTGCAGAATAATAGGCGGGAGCGCAGTGTCCCTTGGACAGGACGAATCGGTCCCGGTTTTCGGCTTTCGGATCAGCGGGATCAATGTTCATCTCGCTGAAATACAGACAGGCAAGCATCTCTGCTATGGACAGGGATCCGCCGGGATGTCCGCTGTTTGCGCTGTAAACCGCCTTGACGGCGTTTATCCGAATCTGACGGGCAGTTTCGGACAACTGCCGGATTTTCTCATCATTCATGATTGTCTCCCGTTCCGCTTTTGGCGGAAAAATGTTATTTTGATAGATCTGTGTCCGGGGTCGGATAGCGATCAGAACGAAGGATACGCTTGACCTCGGAAGAGGCAACAGCCCTGCCATTGCCGCTGTTTTTTATTCTACCATTTTTTTTTGAAAATGTCAACTCATATTCCGTATTTTTTTGAAATTTTCTGAAAATCCTTTCTTCCCTGATCAAATGCCCATGGGCAAACTTTCGGAATCTGTTGACAAATCCGTTTTTTTGTGGTATAGTATGATTTGTAATATTCTGAATAAGAATGAAACAGGTCACAATTAGAAAGGCTTGGTCGTAAAAAAGTATGAAGATTTTGGTGGTAGGCTGTGGAAAAATCGGAACGGCAATTCTTGCCTCTCTGGCAGCAGAAGGGCACGAAATTACCGTCATTGATACCAGTCAGAGCGTCCTTGATGAAATCACCAACATTCACGATGTCATGAGCGTTTGCGGCAACGGTGCCGACTGTGACACCCTGAAGGAAGCGGGGGCTCCGAAGGCGGATCTGGTGGTCTCTGTCACCCATTCGGATGAAATGAATATGCTGACCTGTTTTCTGGCAGGCAAAATGGGGGCAAAACACACCATTGCCAGAATCCGCAATCCCGAATACAACGATGAGAGTCTGGATTTTCTGAAGCAGCAGCTGGGTCTTTCCATGGCGATCAACCCCGAATATCTGGCGGCTCAGGAACTTTACCATATGCTGAAACTGCCCACTGCGGCAAAGGTTGAATCCTTCTCCAGAGGTAATTTTGAGATGCTCGAGCTTAAGCTTAAGGGCGATTCTCCCCTGCTGGATGCAACACTCAGCGAACTCAGGAACCGATACAAAGCGAAATTTCTGATCGGCGTTGTCCAGCGCGGAAGCGAAGTTTACATACCCGACGGCAACTTCATTCTGCGGGACGGAGACCGCATCGGTCTGCTTGCCTCCCATTCCGAAATTCAAAAGCTGCTGCGTTCCATGGGCGTGGCGCAGAAGCAGGCGAGAAACGTCATGATCATCGGCGGCAGCCGAACCGGTATCTATCTTGCCAAACGGCTGATTCTTGCCGGAAACTCGGTCAGAATAATTGAAATCGACCGGAAACTGTGCGACGAGTTGACCGATGCCCTGCCCAAAGCGGTGATCATCAACGGAGACGGTGCCAAGCAGGAACTTCTCAAAGAGGTAGGGCTGGCAAATATGGATGCCTTCGTAACGCTGACCGACATGGACGAGGAAAACATCCTGCTTGCCTTTTTCGCCGAGTCTCAGAAGGTTCCGAAGGTCATTGCCAAAGTCGGCAGAGACGAGATTTCCTCCCTGGCGGAAAGGCTGGGACTGGAGAGCATCGTTTCCCCACGGAAGATTATCACCGATGTTTTGCTCCGTTATGCCCGTGCACTCCAGAATTCCATGGGAAGCAACATCGAAACGCTGTATACCCTGATGGACGATCAGGCAGAAGCAGCAGAGTTCAACGTTCTGGATCAGTCACGTCTGGTGAACATTCCCCTGAAGGATCTGCGGCTGAAACCCAATATTCTGATTGCCGGCATCATCCGCAACCGGACCCCCTTCATCCCCACCGGCAGTGATGTGATTCTACCGGGTGACAAGGTCGTGGTACTTGCTGCAAAGCAGCATCTGCTGGACCTTGCGGATATTCTGAAATAAGAGTTGAAAAAGCGGAAAGCGGTTTACAGATTCTACGTTTCTCTCTGCTTTCCTTGGAAAGGCACGGTCTTAGGACATGAATCGGAAAATGGTGTTTTATATGCTCGGGCAGATCACAATGCTGGAGTCCATCCTGCTCATCCTGCCTGCCATCGTGGCAATTTGCTATCGGGAGGACTGCCTATGGAGTCTTCTGATCACGGCGGCACTGGCATTTTCGGTTGGGCTGGTTCTGACGCTGATCTGCCGCACCGGCTCAAAGATTATCTTTGCCAGAGAAGGATTTCTCATTGTCGCCCTGTCTTGGCTGATGCTGTCGGCTATCGGTGCCCTTCCCTTCGTTCTTGCCGGCGAAATACCCTCCTATGTGGACGCTTTTTTTGAAACGGTCAGCGGATTTACCACCACCGGTGCCTCCATCCTTTCAAGTCCTGAAGGCATGAGCCACGGTCTGCTGTTCTGGCGCAGTTTTACCCACTGGATCGGCGGAATGGGCGTTCTGGTCATGATCGTGGCAATTGCGCCCTCGAAGTCGGGGCGTTCCATCCACATTCTGCGTGCCGAAATGCCAGGTCCCGTAGTGGGCAAGCTGGTCCCCCGTGTCAGGGACACTGCCAAGATTCTGTATCTGATCTACATCGGCATGACGGTCATTGAGGTGATTCTTCTGCTCCTTGGAGGCATGAATCTGTTCGAGAGTCTGATTCACACCTTCGGCACGGCGGGAACGGGCGGTTTTGGCGTTCGGGCGGACAGCATCGGGGGATACAGTCCCTATCTTCAATGGGTTATTGCCATCTTCATGCTGTTATTCGGCGTCAATTTCAACCTGTACTATCTGATCCTGACCCGTCACGTTCTGTCGGCTCTCAAGAGTCAGGAACTCTGGGTATATCTTTCCGTGGTAGCAGTCTCTTCAATCCTTGTGATCTGGAACATTTATCCCATGTACGCCACCTTCGGAGAGACGGTGCGGACTGCCGTCTTCCAGGTTTCTTCAATTGTGACCACCACCGGCTACGCTACCGCAGACTTCAACCTGTGGCCGGGACTGTCCAAGGCAATCCTGCTGATTCTGATGTTCATCGGCGGCTGCGCCGGTTCCACTGCCGGCGGATTGAAGGTCTCCCGTATCGTACTGCTTCTGAAGACCATCAAGCGGGATCTGCAGCGTCTGCTCCATCCCCGATCCGTGAGTGCCATCAAACTGGAAGGCAAGCGTCTGGATGAGCCTACCGTCAGCGGAGCCTCTTCCTATCTGGCACTGTACTGCACCCTGCTTGTCGTATGTTTTCTGCTGATTTCGTGGGAACCCTTCGGACTGGAATGCAATTTGTCCGCCGTTATCGCCTGTCTGAACAATGTGGGACCCGGATTTGATCTGGTGGGTCCCACCGGCAGTTACGGTCTTTATTCGGATTTTTCCAAAATCATTCTGTCAATGGCGATGCTATTCGGCAGACTGGAAATCTATCCCCTGCTCTTCCTGCTGACTCCCAGCACCTGGTTCAGAAAGTAAAAGTGATAGTTAAGGAGTTATGACAGATGAAATTCAAAATACGCAAGATCAATCATAAGGACAAAGACTCATTTATGGAAATGAGCCGGGAATTCTATGCCTCGGATGCCGTTCTTCATCCTGTTGACGACAAGCATCACGAGGATGCCTTCTGGGAACTGATTGCCTCCAATCGGTATCTGGAATGTCTGTTATTTGATGCCGGAGAGGACATCCTGGGATACGCTCTCCTTTCCAAAAGCTATTCCAGAGAAGCGGGTGGAATCGTGATCTGGATTGACGAGCTGTATATCAAGCCGGAGTTCCGGGATCAGGGAATCGGACACACCTTCTTTAACTGGATGGAAAAAGTCTATCCCGCTGCCCGTTACCGTCTGGAATTTGAGCCGGGCAACAAAAGTGCGGCTAATCTGTATAAGCGGATGGGCTACCGTCCCCTGCCCTATGTTCAGATGGTAAAGGACCAATAGCCGGATTCCGACGGGTCGGTCGGGAATGCCATCCGTTCATCAGAGGAAAGACTCAAAAGGGTCATCTTCAACTCCGGTGAAATTATCGGAAAAGGCTTCCGGGGTCTGAACTGACCCACAAATCTACCACAAGAAGGAGAGCATTCATGAAAACCATCCTGAAATACTGGACCTGTTTAACCCTGATCCTGTCCCTCCTGCTTCCCTGCGGCTGTTCCCCCTCCGAAAAGGTGAAGGCGGGACTGACGGTCCGTCTTCTGAACACCGGAAAATCGGATGCCATTCTGATTTACACCGCCGACGCCACCATCATGATCGACACCGCCGACGCCGACGACTGCGAAGCGATTAAAAATGCCCTGAGTGAGGCTGGGCGGGATCAGATTGATCTTTTGATTCTGACCCATTACGACAGTGATCATGTGGGCTCTGCCGCCGAGATCGTTCGCTCCTATGAGGTAAAAGCGTTGATTGGTCCCGATTATTTTCGAGATTCCAGTGAGATGAGTGCGCTGAACAAGGCGATGAGTGCCAAAAAGCTGACCTTTGACCGTCTGACTGCCGACACCGAATACACCTTCGGCGATTTGTCGCTGTCGGTATCGGTTCCTGAACTGAAATCCTACGAAGATAAGAACGATTTTTCGCTGATTACGACGCTCTGCTACGGCAATATGAAGTTCCTGTTTTTGGGAGACGCCCACAAGGTACGTCTGGCGGAATTTTATCCTGAGGCGGAGTCCGCCTATGACTTTGTCAAGATTCCCCATCACGGCGATTATACCAAGGAACTGGGGAAGCTGTTCAGCAAATCCGCCATTACCTATGCCGCCATCTGCGAAGGCGAGCCGGAGGATGCCTCCCTGACTGCCATGCTCCAGAATTATTCGGTGACCTTCTACCGCACCTACGAGGGCGACATCACCGTCACCACCGACGGCGAAAAGATAACGGTAAAGCAGTAGCAGCCTTTTTAAAAGGGGGTGTGAAACGCTACTACAGAGGGTGACCTTGGAAAAAGAGAACTCCAAAATAAACGCCGCCTCATGATGGGGCGACGGGGTTTATCTTATATTTTTATAAAAACAGCGCACAGTATCTTCTGTGCGCTGTTTTTGCAGGGCAGAATCCGAGTTATCGGATGTCCACCTTTACCTTTTTTCCTGCCGCATTAGCGGCCGACCACATGACCGCACGGATCGCGTTGGCGATTCTGCCTCGACGACCGATCACCTTACCCATATCCCCTTCGGCGACACGAAGTTCGAGAGTCATCTCGTTTTCGTCTTCGTCTACGACCACAACCTCGACTTCGTCGGGCTGGTCAACAAGGGAGGCGGCTATGTCGGTCAAAATC
The DNA here is from genome assembly GCA_051868045.1 of Eubacteriales bacterium. Taxonomy (GTDB): domain Bacteria; phylum Bacillota; class Clostridia; order Oscillospirales; family CAG-272; genus CAKSQF01. The sequence goes on along the minus strand of JBJDZN010000080.1, from coordinate 5,189 downwards.
TGCTTTAAATCCGTCATCCTGATCCTCCGATTCTGATCCCAATGGGACGTTGATTACTTTACGATTCCGCTCTTCTTCAGCAGGTTTCTGACGGTCTCAGTGGGCTGTGCGCCGTTCTTCAGCCAGCTCTCAACCTTTTCGTTGTCCAGCACGATCTCAGCGGGCTCTACCATAGGATTATAGGTACCGATCTTCTCGATGAACTTACCGTCACGGGGAGAACGGGAATCTGCTACAACTACATGATAGAAGGGAGCCTTCTTTGCGCCAACTCTTTTCAGTCTGATTTTTACTGCCATTTTTTCTTCCTCCAAAATATCTGAAAATGATAATCTATTGCCACCTGTCGGTCTTTCCGAATCAGGAATTAGCCGAAATACTGCCAATCCGCAAAGTGCGCTTATCAGCGCATGGGAAAACGAAACTTGCCGCCCTTTCCCATTTTGGAAAACTGTTTCATCATCTGATTGGTCTGTTCATACTGCTTGAGAAGTCGATTGACCTCCTCGACTCCCCTGCCGCTTCCCTTTGCGATTCTGCGTTTCCGGGAGGCGTTGATGATGTCGGGTTTCATGCGCTCTGCGGGGGTCATGGATCGGATGATCGCCTCCATGTGGGCAATCTGCTTCTCGTCGATCTGCACATCCTTCAGTGCCGAGGTTTTGACACCGGGAAGCATTCCCAGAAGCTGTTCCATGCTGCCCATTTTCTTGATCTGCTGGAACTGTTCCAGGTAATCGTCCAGGGTAAAGGAGGACTCCCGGATCTTCTTTTCCAGTTCAAGTGCCTTCTTCTCGTCGTACTGCTGCTCTGCCTTCTCGATCAGCGACAGAACATCGCCCATTCCGAGAATTCTCGATGCCATACGGTCGGGATAGAAGGGTTCAATGGCATCCATCTTTTCACCGGTTCCCGCAAATTTGATGGGCTTTCCGGTTACGTGGCGAACCGACAGTGCGGCACCGCCTCTGGTATCGCCGTCCAGCTTGGTCAGCACCACGCCGGTGACATCCAACTGATCGTTGAAGGATTTCGCCACATTCACGGCGTCCTGACCCAGCATGGCGTCAATGGTCAGAAGGATTTCGGTGGGCTGTACCTCTTCCTTGATCCGAACCAGCTCCTTCATCATATCCTCGTCGATATGAAGCCGTCCGGCGGTATCAATGAAAACGGTATCATAGCCGTTTTTCTTGGCGTATGCCACACCCTCTTTGGCGATCTTGACGGGATTTTCCTTATCCCCCATCGTAAAGCAGGGGACGCCCACCTGATCAGCCACAATCTGGAGCTGTTTGATGGCGGCAGGACGGTAAACGTCGCAAGCAACCAGAATGGGGTGCTTACCCTGTTTTTTGAGCAGTCCCGCCAGTTTTCCGGCATGGGTGGTTTTACCTGCACCCTGAAGACCGCACATCATGATGACGGTGGGCGGAGATGGAGAGACTGCCAGCTTGGAGACAGTACCTCCCATCAGGTTGGTCAACTCTTCGTTGACGATCTTGACGATCTGCTGAGCAGGCATCAGGCTTTCCAGGACCTCGGTTCCCACAGCGCGGGCACTGACAGAGGCGATAAAGTCCTTCACCACCTTATAGCTGACGTCCGCTTCCAGAAGTGCCAGCTTGATTTCCCGCATGCCCGCTTTGACATCGGCTTCGGTCAACTTGCCCTTACTGCGAAACTTCTTGAACGCCTCGCTCATTCTGTCCACAAGACTTTGGAACATAGAACCTATCCTTTCTCAACAATCACATTCCCGCAATTACCGCAATCAGCCGCAGATGCGTCTGATCAGAAGCTCTGCCTCCTGAGTGATCTCAGGATCGCCTCCCATCGAGCGGATAAGCTCGATCAGTCTGTCGCCGTCCGTCTGTCTCTCACGGAAGGAACGGTACATTCCGAGCTTCTCTTCATAGGCTTCCAACTGTGCGGTCGCCTTACAGATGGCATCCCGGACGCCCTGTCGGGTGATTCCCGTAATCTCGGCAATCTCGGACAGGGACAGATCGTCATTGACGGTATACCCGACAATCTCCCTCTGACGTTCACTCAGAAGGGAGCCGTAGAACTCCAGCAGAAGGGAGATATACATCCCGTTCTCTTCGCTCATTCCGTCATCCGACCTTCCAATATGCTGTAAAGCAAACTGCTTTACAGAGTATAGCATAAAGATGCGCCTTTGTCAAGGGGTTTTTGAAAAAAGTTCAAAAAATCTGCGTTTTTTTCGTTGGCAAACAGCCGATTTTCCTCTTTATCAAACGAAAATGGCAGAATCGGCTCCCGAAATTCCCTTCTCTGCCCCACTGACAGTGCCAATTTCACGGTCTCACACGCCGATTTCGACAACTCTCACCACAAGATCGGTCCCGAAAGCGTACTGACCCGCCGTGAAGCGAACCTGATCGCCCTCCTGCACGAAGGGAGTAACCTGTTTCTCGTCCAGACAGCGCACCGACTTTACCGGTTTATCCATGGTGAAGGTGACCTGACGATGGCTCTCCCCCATCATGATCAGATAATACCGACCGTTTTTGTGGTTGTACAGGAGAAAATCCTCTTCCGAGCCTGTGGGAAAATCGCATGGTTCGCAGTCATACACCGCCTTTCCGTTGATTCTCATCCAGACACCCAGCATCTCAAAATAGCCCCGATCCCTCAGCGGCAGGCTTCCGTCAGCCATGGGACCCACGTTCAGAAGAAAATTGGCGTGCGCTCTGCGGCAGTCCATCAGATTGGTCAGAATCTCGGAAAAGGGTTTATAACGCAGACACTTCTCGGCATACCCCCAATATTCCCCGAAAATCTGGCACATTTCGGATGCCAGGTATTTGGGACAATCATCATCCTTTCGACGGGTGGTTTTGCCCCGCTCAAAGGTCACGCTGTCCAGCTCGATATGCCCCGTGGCACCCAGCCGTTCGGTTCCTGAATTGTTGATGATCATGGCATCCGGCTGATAGGAGCGAATCAATCCGTACAGTTCATCCTCTTCCCAATCCCCGTCCTCGTTTGACCACCTTCCGTCAAACCAGAATCCGCCGATCTTGCCGTAATTCTTGCACAGAAGCTCTACGCTTGCCCGGAGATAGCGCAGATATGCCCTGAAATCGGTTTTGAATTCGGGTTTCCACCAGTCCAGCAGGGTATGATAGAAGAAGGGAACGATCTCCTGACGGCGGCACTCGTCCACGAACTCCCGGACCAGATCCCTTCCTGTGGCAGAATGAGGCGCATCATATTCATTCAGACCGCAGGTGTCGTACAGCGAAAAGCCGTCGTGGTGACGGGTGGTCAAGGTGATGTATCGGCATCCCGCATTTTTGGCGGTGCTGACCAACTCCACTGCCCAATTTTCCTTGATTTTAAAATCGGACATGGTCTTCACATATTCCTCCATGGGAATTGGAATCTGATTCTGCGCCCACTCTCCCCGTCCGATGACGCTGTACAGTCCGAAATGTACGAACATTCCCAGCCCCATATCCTCGAAATCCTTGATGTACTGTCTGACGATCATCCCTACCTCCATACCCTGTCACGACCGAAATTTCATTCTGCCTTTCCGTTGAAACAGAAAGGCGGATGTACCTTCAGGATAGCATATTTCTTACCATTTGTCAAGGGGGCAGTCCCGCAGGCATCTTGACAACAGCGATAAAATGTGATAAAATCAGAAAGAACTAACCTGCTAACATAAGGAAGGAGGTTTCGGACCATGAGTGAAAAGAGAATTCACATTCCCCCACAAGCCGAGGGAATGCAGCTGTCCGACTATCTTGCCGGAATCGGCGAGGACATTCACACCGACTGCGGGGGGCTGGGTATCTGCCAAAAATGCCGGGTCCGTCTGCTGTCCGGTTCCTTTGGAGGCGTAACTGCCGACTCTGCCGGAATGATTCTGTCCTGCAAGGCGGTCTGCACCGGAAAGAGTGCCGAAATCGCCCTTCTCACTGAAGGCGAAACCCAACTGTCCGACTCTCCCGAGAAGGATCTGCTCCCTCATGAAAAGTCCGAGGACTCCGAAGACAGAGAAGGCTCCCGGACATACGGTCTGGCGTTGGACATCGGAACCACCACCCTTGCCATGGCACTGGTTGACCTTCACACCGGGCAGATCGTGGACACCCGATCCCGACTCAATCCCCAGCGTTCCTTCGGTGCCGACGTCATGAACCGGATTTCCGCCGCAGACCGGGGACATCTCGGAACCCTGCAAAAACTGGTCTGCGAGGCGGTCTCCCGGATGATCGTGGAACTGATCGACGGAAAGACGGAACCCCCCATAGGCAAAATGACGGTGGCAGGCAATCCCACCATGCTCCATCTTTTCTGCGGCATCTCCCCTTCCGGCATGGGAAAATACCCCTTCACCCCTGCCTTCACCGAACTCCGCGAGCTTTCCGGAGCGGAGCTTGGGGTACCGGTGGAAAGGGTCGTCGTTTTGCCTTCCGCCTCCGCTTTCATCGGCAGTGACATTACTGCGGGACTGCTGGTCACCGATCCCACCGACCGCCCGTCAGTGCTGATGGACCTGGGAACCAATGGCGAGATGGTCCTTCGGACCAAAGGAAAAGCCGTCGCCTGTTCCACTGCGGCGGGTCCCGCTTTGGAGGGAGCAGGAATCACCTGCGGCATGGGCGGCGTCAGGGGTGCAATCTGTCGGGTTGATGCGGCGGGCGGTCATTTGTCCTGCAAAACCGTCGGGGATGCGCCTCCTGCGGGCATCTGCGGCAGCGGTCTGATTGATCTTGCCGCCCATCTGCTGGAGCTTTCGGTCATCGACGAGGAAGGATTTATGGATCGGGATTTCACTTTGGCAGAGAAAGACGGTCAGCCGACGGTCTATCTGACGCCCAAGGATGTCCGGGAACTTCAGCTTGCCAAAAGTGCCATCCGTTCGGGATTGGAAGCGTTGGTGGATGCCGCCGGACTTCGCCTTAGCGACATCGGAACCCTCTGGCTTGCCGGCGGACTCGGATATTATCTGAATCCCTACACGGCATCGCTGATCGGACTGATTCCCCCGATGCTTGCCGGAAGAGTCCGACCCGTCGGGAACACTTCACTGATCGGTGCAGTCGAATGTCTCACATCAAAAAAGAGTCTTGGTGAAATTTCCTGCATTGCCGGGAGCATCCGAACCATTGATCTTAACGAATCGAAGGTCTTTCAGGAGGGATTCATCC
>JBJDZN010000079.1:0-14051 GCA_051868045.1 Eubacteriales bacterium | reverse complement strand
AAAAATAATCATCCCCCGGTTTCGTCCGGGGGAATCGTATCAGGTATTGACGGCGATCGGAATTTCGCTATCAACGGTCACCGTTTCATCGGAATCTGTCTCATCGGCTTCGGGAAGCAGAAGGGCGTCCAATTGTGCTTCGTCGGTGTCCAGAAGCTCCAGAAACTCGGCAAGAGGAAGGATTTTAATCTCCTTTCCCTTCTCGATTGCTTCCTGAACATGGGCAAGTCTTGCGCATTTTTTGACCGTGCCGTCTGCCTTGATGTAATCATAGGAAACAAACAGATCGCACTCAGAGGCATACACCCAGTAGCGTCCGCCTCTGTCGGCAATCCTTGCTGCGATCTCCTTCATCTGCACGCAGTGCCGCTCCTCATAATTGGCACTGATGCAGATTTTCTGACCGTGGAAAAGAGAATCGGGATCGTCATTCACCGCAAGTCCCTTCACATAGCGGCAGAATCGCTTATAGGCAGGCGAATAGAGGGACATGGTGTTCTTCTTGCGGCTGCCCGACTGTCCCTGCGAAACCGAAGCTTCGTGACTTTCCTTCACAGGCGGATGCAGCCAGCGAACCTCTCCATCCATCGACTCGCCGACGGCACGGGGATATTCCTCAATCAGCTCGGGAACGCTCTTTCCGGTCGCCTTACACAGAGCCTCCAGAACCTCCATGGTCATCTTGGAATCCAGATCACTCTTGTGAATCTCCTGGGATTCGGGAACGCTGTACTGTTCGCAGATTTTGGCAAGGGAGGGCTGATTTTTGACTCCCTCGAATCCCATGAACATCTGCTGAACATCGTAAAATTGATAGTTGATCGGGGGAAGATTGTATCTCTTACATTCATCCCGGACATAGCGGGCATCGTTGGAAACGGAAAATCCAAAGACCAAACCGTCAGGATCGGTCAGAAGTGCCTCGATTTCATCATAAAACATGGGAAACAGGGGCGACTGCTTGAACTCGCTCTTGGAATATGCGAGTTTGATATCGGGACCCAGGTTGAATTTGGAGGCAGGATTGATTACCATGTCGTGCTGTTCGGTAATGTGAAACGCCTCATCGGTAATCACATAGCCGAAAGAACAGATCTTTCCCTTTCCCTGGTAACAGTTGGCACATTCAATATCAAAAAAAATATACTTCATAGGGCGAATACATCCTTTGTCTCAGTCGGTCTATTGTAGCATATTTCTTCGGATTTGTCAATGAAAAACCGAAAAAATCCGAGGATTTCCAGGAAAATGCGTCTGTCGGACACATTTTCCGATTTTTCAAAAAGCGGGGACTGCAAACGTAGAGTCCCCGCTGTCTGATCAATTACACCTGAACCATTTCGAAGGCTTCCAGAATGTCGCCTTCCTTGATGTCATTGAAGCGTTCCAGACCGATACCGCACTCGTATCCGGAGGCAACTTCCTTCACATCATCCTTGAAGCGGCGCAGAGAGGAAATCTTATCCTCAAAGACCACCACGCCGTCACGAACCACACGGATCTGGGCATTTCGGGTAATCTTACCGTCCTGCACATAGGAACCTGCGATGGTTCCGACACTGGAAACATGAATGGTCTGACGAACCTCGGCGTGTCCCAGCAGATTTTCCTTGAAGGTAGGCGCAAGCATGCCCTTCATGGCGGCGGAAATCTCTTCGATGCACTCATAGATGATCCGATAGGTGCGGATGTCGATCTTCTGACGAGCCGCCATATCCAGCGCATTTTTATCGGGACGGACATTGAAGCCGATCACCAGCGCATTGGATGCGGTTGCCAGCATAATATCGCCCTCGTTGATTCCACCGACTGCGCTATGGATGACATTGACCTTGACTTCATCATTGGACAGCTTCAGCAGAGAGGACTTCACGGCCTCCACCGATCCGCCTACATCTGCCTTGAGCACGATATTCAGCGACTTGACACCGCTGGAAATCTGACTGAACAGATCGTCCAGAGACACATTGGACGATGCCTTGAACTCATCCTGCTTGAGTTTATTCTTACGCTGTTCAGCAAGTTCTCTCGCCATCTTTTCGTCCTGAACTGCCGCAAACTCGTCGCCGGCTTCGGGAACCTCAGCCAGACCGATAATCTCGACGGGAACGGAAGGTCCTGCCGACTTGATATTCTTGCCCTTATCATCGGTCATAGCACGGACACGACCGACTGCCGCTCCGGCAATGACAACATCGCCGGACTTCAGTGTACCGTTCTGAACCAGCAGGGTTGCAACCGGTCCGCGACCCTTATCGAGTCTTGCCTCGATGACAATACCCTTTGCCCGACGGTTAGGATTGGCACGAAGGTTCTTGACCTCGGCAACCAGAAGGATATTTTCAAGCAAATCTTCGATACCCATGCCGGTCAGTGCCGATACGGGAACGCAGATGACATCGCCGCCCCATTCCTCGGGAACGAGTTCGTATTTGGTCAGCTCCTGCTTAATTGCCTCGGGGTTGGCACCGGGCTTATCCATCTTATTGATGGCAACTATAATATCAACGCCCGCTGCCTTAGCATGGTTGATTGCTTCAACGGTCTGAGGCATGATACCGTCGTCTGCTGCTACGACGAGGATGGCAATATCGGTTGCCATGGCACCTCTGGCACGCATAGCAGTAAAGGCTTCATGACCGGGAGTATCCAGGAAGGTAATGTCCTTACCGTTGATATGAACACGGTAGGCACCGATTGCCTGGGTGATACCGCCCGCCTCACCTGCGGTGACATTGGCGTGACGGATTTTATCCAGAATCGAGGTCTTGCCGTGGTCAACGTGACCCATGACGCAGACAACAGGTGCTCTCTCTTCAAGCTGCTCCTCGCTGTCTTCACTGTCATCAAACAGCTTTTCCTCGATGGTAACAACGACTTCCCTTGTGACCTTGGCACCAAGCTCTACGGCGATATATTCTGCCGTATCATAATCAATGGTCTGATTGACATTCGCCATGGTTCCGAGAAGGAGAAGACGCTTGATAACCTCACCGGCATTCACCTTCAGTCGGGATGCCAGTTCGCCGACGGTGATCTCATCGGGAACGGTAATCGACAACTGCTGTTTAACCGGCTTCTGGCTTGCCTGCTGCTTCATCTTCTGCATACCCTGACGTTCTCTGTCGCTCCGGGTATTGCCCTTCTGATTCTGCTTTTTCAGCTTCTGACGCTGGTTATTGTTCTCATACTGATTGCCGCTGTGATCGCTTGCAATTTTCTCCAGCTTCTCATCATACTTGGAGAGATCCACGCTGGAGCCTCTGGTGTCGATCACCTTGTTCTTACTACCCGTATATTCGGCTGTTTCGCTGGTCGTCACGGTAGTAGGAGTCGTATCTATCGGACGCTTTGCAGGGAATGCGTTTACCGGACGCTGCTTTTCCTGTCCGGACTTTTCCTTCTTCTGCTGTTTCTGAGGATTTTGCGGAGCAAGAGGGTTTGCGGCAGCAAAGCGATCCTGCTTGACTTCCTCTCTTTTTTTCGTAGGGGTATGGGGCTTGGGCTGAGGTTTTGCCTGATCGGGCTTTGCGGCTCCTTTTTCGGGGGCAGGATTCTCCTTTTTCGGCGGCTGAGCCACAGGCTTGGTAGCAGGTTCTTCCTTCCGGATCTCTTTGTTCTCTTTTTTATCGCCTGAAACCGGTACGGGTGCTGCTACGGGTGCCGTCTTTGTACCCTTTTCGGGAGCGGGCTGGGGCTTCGCAGTCTGTGCGACGGGCTTTGCGATTCGCTCGTCTACAATTACCGTCTTTTTGTCCAGATAATCGTCGAATCCGGTAATCTGATTTTTCTTGGTAAGCTGATCCATCAAGTAGGAAAACTCATCAGGCTACAGCGTTGCCGAGGTGGTCTTGATATATCCCCCTGCTGCCAGAATCTCAATCAGATCCTTATTCTTCAGATTCAAATCCTTTGCCAGATTTGCAAGTTTAATCTTGTTGACTGTCATGTATTGCACCTCCTGCGGAGTTCATATCACCGCTTGCATTCGTAACCTCGAGTTGTTTGAAGATTGCTTTTCGAAAATTAACATCCATAATTGCCACAACGGATACTTCCATTGTTTTTCCTATACATCTGCCCAGTTCAGCCTTGGAAATCGGTAAGACCACCAACTCAACCTGATGATAATGACACCCGTCGGTGATCTTCTTCACCGTATTCTCAGACGCATCAGACGAAAGACAGACCAGCTTCGGCTTTCCGGGAGATCGGATCGCATCGACCGTCTGCTCGGTTCCGAACCGGAGTTTTCCTGCCCGTCTGGCAAGACCGATCATACCTGAAAGATTATTCATCTGTGTCAAACTCCCCCTCCAAAGCATCGTATACCTCATCCGGTATCTCACATTCAAGATTGTGTTCGAACCGTTTAGCCTTCCTTGCTTTTTTGAAGCAGGTCAGATTCTTGCAGATATAGGCTCCTCTGCCCGACATTTTCCCTTTGAAATCCAAGCTGACCGTTCCGTCGGGGGACCGTACCAGACGAATCAGATCCTTTTTGGGGTAGGATGTCATACATCCCAGACACCTCCGCATAGGCTGACTCTTAATTTTTGCATTTTCGGATGCCAAAAGCAACACCTCCGACGAAATTACTTCGTTTTAATATCAATCTTGTAGCCGGTCAGCTTTGCGGCAAGTCTCGCATTCTGTCCGACCTTTCCGATTGCCAGCGAAAGCTGATCGGGTTCCACATAGACACGGCAACTCTTTTCGCCATCGAGAACCACTTCCTGAACATTGGCAGGAGACAGGGCATCTGCGATGAAGCGGGCAGGATCCTCACTGTACCGAACGACATCAATTTTCTCGCCGCCGAGTTCTTCCACAATGGAAGCGATCCGAAGTCCTCTGGCACCAATGCAGGCACCTACGGGATCTACTCCGGGATCTCTGGAATAAACCGCCATCTTGGTACGGGAGCCTGCCTCACGGGCAATTGCCTGAATGATAACCGTACCGTCCTGAATCTCGGGAACGTCCAGCTCAAACAGTCTCTTGACCATATTGGGATGAGTTCTGGAAAGGGTGATAAGAGGACCTCTTGTCTCCTTTCTGACCTCAGTCAGGAAAACCTTGATATGATCGCCGACAGCAAAAGAATCGTTGGGAAGCTGCTCGGATTTCAAAAGCGTTGCATGGCTTGTGCCGGTGTCAACCACAAGATCGCCGGTCAGAGGATTGATCTTCTGAACGGTAACCGACATCACCTCTTCCCGCTTGCTCTCATATTCCTTATACATTTTTCCGCGCTCAGCTTCTCTGACCGCCTGAATGATGACCTGCTTGCCGGTCTGGGCAGACAGCCGACGGAAATCCTGGGGTTTTAACTCAATATCCACGATAGTTCCAAGCTCCGCTCTGCGATTATGTCTGTGAGCATCGGTCAGGGAAATCTGGGTTTCGCTGTTCTCAACAACCTCAACAACCTCTTTCTGCTGGTACATCCGGATCTCGTTCTTTTCACGGTTGATGACAATGCGCACGTTGGATTCTCCGCCGTGTTCCCGCTTATAAGCGGCAGTCAGCGCATTTTCCACCTTTTCCAGCATGTAATCCTGGGAAATTCCCTTTTCCTTTTCAAGCAGTGCAAGTGCTTCAAAAAATTCGTTGTTCATGTCCTGTTCCTTTCAATTTATCAATCGGTCAAAATAAGGATCTTACAATTCAAAATAAACGTTTGCCTTGGCAATCATGGCTCTCGGAACGGTAACGGAGTCTGAGCCGTTTGTCACGGTAATCTGTTCTGCCTGCTCATCGGTGTCAAGAATACCGACAAAACGCTTGGAACCGTTCACCTGCTTGAAAAGGCGGATTTCCACCTTCTCCCCTCTGCAGGCAAGAAAATGAGCAGGAAGACGGATCGTGCGCTCCAGTCCGGGAGAACTGACCTCCAGCTGATAGGCATCCTCGATGGGGTCTGCCTCATCCAGCAGGGGATCAATGGCACGGTGTACCCGTTCGCAACCGTCCAGATCCACTCCGTTTTCAGAGTCAATCGTAATCCTGAGATACCAGGTGGCACCCTCTTTCAAGTATTCCACATCCCAGATTTCAAAGCCCTGCTCTCTGACCGTTGGTTCAATCAGCTTCCATACGGTGGACGCAATATTCGATGCTCCTTTTCCCATCTGACAACCTCAAATCATAAAATTAGAAGAGCGTTTTCACGCTCTTCCTTTCCTTCATACTCTCTATGGTGTTAGTATAGCACACTTTTACGGAAAATGCAATACCTTTTTTAAAAAAAATTCAAATTTTCTCCGAATTTTCAGATTTCAAGAACTGCATGGATCGGATAATGATCGGACAGCCAGACATCGTTCTCGAAAGCGGTCCATGCAAGTGTTTCTTCGCACTTCTCGGCATTGGTGAATATATAATCAATCTTGTTGTTTTCCGAAAGACGACCATATCCATGGAACGAGGTCGGTATGCTTTCCGTCACATCGGTCAGAGGAACCTTTGCGAAACTGCGGACGCTCTGAATGCACGCCTCGTCGGGATTCGCATTGAAATCGCCCGTCAGAATCAAGGGCAGATGCATACGGTCATAGTCACTGCCGATCCGCTTGAGAATGCTATCCATACCAAGAAGTCTTGCCTGCTGGCTGATATGATCCAGATGGGTATTGTACACCCGCATAAGCCGTTTTTCCGATCCTTCCTGATATTTCAGGGTTGCCACCATACAGATCCGTGGGCAGTCCGACTGCTCTTCGTAACGGGAGCCGGGAACATCGGGGGTAGGAGAAAGCCAGAATTGATCCAACGAGAACAGAGAGAACATTCCCTTGCGGAAAGCAATGGGATTTGCCTCTCCGGTGAGGTTCGAGTCTCTTCCCGTCCCTACCACCGTATATTCGGTGAGATTGACCTTCAGCCACTCCAGCATTCGGTCATTTGCCTCCTGAAAGCAGAGGATATCCGGATTTTCCTTCCGAATGGTCTTCAGAATCAAGGGCGTGCGGTTGAAAAAAAAGTTCTGACGGTCATGATGGGTAGCCACGCGAAGATTAAAGGTTACGGCTTTGATTTTCATAATACTGTCATTTCCTTTCATTTGCCTGTTGTTTTATCATTCATCGGGCAATATCTCCATTGCCCGTAAATCAGATTTCCGACAATCTGTACTTTTCCGCAATGGTGCTGTCAATCTGAACATTCTTCGCCAGCTCACTGTAATAGGTTGCCAGCTTAGCACTGTTGCAATAAGACAGCAGATTGGAAAACTGCGCCGAATCCGTCGTACTCATATAGCCCTTATCAATGAGATCATATTTTTTGATTATGAAATAGCAATCCTCATTCTCCACCATCTGGACCTCGCCAACCTCCATGTTGAAGACGGCATCGGTCACGGTTGCGGTATGGATGGTATATTCATCGGCAGTGATATAGAAACCGTTGGGATAGGTCGACAGGATGTCCTCGTAGTAGGGCGACATATACTCCTGCAGATAGTAATCCATGGGGTCCGCATAGCCTTCCACTTCGATGCCGGACGTGAGATCAGCGGTGATCTTGACTGCCGTCTCCCTGACCTCTTCTTTTTCCTCATCGGTAAGTTCATCGTAAATGATATAGCCGGACGAATCGGTTACCCGCTTACCGTCCTCATCCAGGCGGAACTTCGTATTCTTCAGAAGCAGGATGTATTTTGCCCGGACGTAGTAATTCCGATAGTATTCATCCAGTTCATCGGCAGTGGCAGAAAAGGCTCCGTTTTCGCCGAACAGATACTCATTCACCGCCATGTAGCGTTCCTCGTAGGTATAGATTGTCTTCAAAGTGTTCAGATTGATCCCATACAGGGCATCCAATGCCTCATTGCAGGCGGATTTACTGCCGTAATACTCGATCATATCGTCCAGATTGGATTGAACGGTATCCTTGAAGGTGTTTTTCAGCCCCAGTTCGTCAAAAATCGGCTGCGCAACATAGTAATACATGATACGGGTCTGAATATTCTGGGTCAGATACTCCTCGTTGGTCATACCTTCGACCGCCTCGGTCTGCCAATACTCTTCCGTGTCTTCCACATCCGAGTAATTCTTGACGAAATACTCCTTCCAACTGACCATCCAATAGCGATACATTCCCTCGGTAATGGCATATTTATTCTTTTGATCCGTTGTATAGCCGACTACCGAATTGCCTGAGGAGCAACCCGTCAGGGCAGTCCCCAGAGTCAGACAAACCGCCAGACAGGCACAGGCGACCCCTTTTTGTTTGATTCCCATAGCAGTGATTCCTGCCTTTCTACATCATCATAACTTTTGCTATTATACGACAAAGTCAGGAGGATTTCAAGTCCTTTTCAGAAAGAATTTGCAAATAATCTTTTAATAGTTTTTCGGTAAAATCCTGAGGTGCGATATTTTTGGGTGGCTTTACCGTCACATAGGGAACATTGCCCAGACTGATCAGGAGCTTTCCGTTATACATTGCCGCAAGCCGACTCCAGGGTTCCAGCTTGAATTCACGGGGATAGAGCAGGACTCCGGACTCCTTATTCAGAATTTTTGTAATGCCGCAATCGGAACCCAAACTGCGAAGAAGGGAGATATGCAGCAGTGAAACCACCGCCTTCGGCATTTCTCCGTAGCGATCCATCAGTTCATCGGCAATATCATAGAGATCCTCATCGTTGCGGATCAGCGAAATCTTCTTATAGGCTTCGATCCGTTGATTGGAATTCTCCACATATTTCTCCGGAATATAGGCGTCTACATTGAAATCAACGGTACATTCCTCCCGTTTTTTGACGCTCTCACCCTTTTCTTCCAGAATGGCTTCATTCAGGAGCTTCATATACAGATCGTATCCGACGGTCTCCATGTGACCGTGCTGATCTGCACCGAGAATATTCCCCGCACCCCTGATCTCCAGATCCCGCATGGCGATGCGGAATCCCGCACCGAATTCGGTAAAATCCCGGATTGCCTCCAGCCGCTTTTCGGCAACCTCGGTCAGCACCTTCCCTTCCGGATAGGTGAAATAGGCATACGCCCGCCGATTGGACCTGCCTACCCGCCCGCGGATCTGATGAAGCTGGGAAAGTCCCATCTGATCGGCGTTCTCGATAATCAGCGTATTGGCGTTCGGAACATCGACGCCGGTTTCAATGATGGTGGTGCAAACCAGAATGTCGGTTTCACCCACGATCATGGAGTGCCAGACATCGGAAAGATCCTCCTTGTCCATCTGCCCGTGACCCACTCCGATTCTTGCCTCGGGAATGGCATCCGAAAGCCTTGCTACAATGGCGGGAATGTGGGGAATCTTGTTGCACAGATAGAACACCTGACCGCCCCGGCGCAGTTCCCTGCGGATCGCTTCATTGATCAAAGCGGCGTTATACTCGGTCACATAGCTCTGCACCGGGAATCGCTCACCGGGTGCCTCTTCCAGAATCGACATATCCCGGATTCCGCTGAGTGCCATATTCATGGTACGGGGAATGGGTGTTGCGCTCAGGGTCAGGACGTCCACATTTTCGGTAAGGGTTTTCAGCTTTTCCTTCTGCGCTACCCCGAAGCGTTGCTCTTCGTCCACGATTACCAGTCCCAGATCCCGGAACTTCACATCCTTGGACAGCAGTCGGTGGGTACCGATTACGATGTCCACTTCTCCCCGCTCAAGGCGGCGGAGTGTGACCTCCTGCTGTTTGGCGGTACGGAATCTGGACAGCATATCGGCGGTAATGGGAAATCTGCGCATACGGGATTGGACGGTCTGAAAATGCTGAAGTGCCAGAATGGTGGTTGGAACCAGAATCGCCACCTGCTTGCCGCTCTGAACCGCCTTGAATGCGGCACGAAGTGCGACCTCGGTTTTTCCGTATCCCACATCTCCGCAGAGCAGACGATCCATAGGGCAGTCCGCCTCCATATCCCGACGGATGTCGGCAATGGCGTCAAGCTGTCCCTTGGTTTCGTCATATTCAAAAGTGTCGGCAAATTCCCGATCCAGAGCGTCATCCTTGGCAAAGGCAAAACCTTTCTTCCGGATTCTTGCGGCATACAGTTGAATCAGTTCCTTTGCCATCTCTTTGGTGGCGGCTTTGACTTTGTTGGTGGTTCTGACCCATTCGCCGGACCCCATTTTGGACAGCTTTACAACCGTTCCTTCACTTGCTCCGATATATTTGGACAGGGTATCCAGCTGATTGCAGGGCAGATAGAGCAGGTCGGTTCCGGCATACTGAATTTTGACGAAATCCCGCCGACTGCCGCCCACATTCAGACTTTCCAGACCCTTATAGATTCCGATTCCGTGGACGGTATGAACAACATAGTCCCCTTCCTTCAGATCGGTATAGGACAGAATTTTCTCGGTATTGCTGATTTTTTTCGACTGATGTCTGATGACGTTTTTGGTCTTTCTTCCGGCTACTCCGCTTCCCTTGCAAACCGACAGGGCGATGAATTTTGCCGTCTCCACAACGAATCCGGGCAAAGAGGGAGCGCAAAGCAGTCGAATTTGCGCCGCTTCTTCACCAATTGAGGCAGGATAGCCCTTATCGGTCAGTTCACGGAAAAGATTCTTCGCTCCCTGTTCGCCGTCGCACAGGATTCGGATTTTATACCCGGTCTTCATATACCGGTCCAGATCCTCATAGAAAAGGTTCAGGTTGTCGGAATAGGCGGGAGTTGCCACCGATTTCAGGGCGTATACGTCTCCAAGCTCCATACCGCCCATGGTGACCATAAAGGAGTTCACAATGATACTTCTGCGACCGGTGATGATTTCACGGAAGAAGTTCTCTCTCAGAAAATGCACGCTGTACTCGGGATCCACAAGTCCCTCCTCCAGCAGGAATTTGAAGGATTCATCCTCCTGAAACACATAGGAGTGGAGACGTTCGGTCACTCCGTTGGAGTCCTGCACCATAAGCAGGGCATTCTCGCCGAAATAGTCCAGCAGACACTGTTTCTGTGGGTAGATATAGGACAGGTATTTATCAACAGAGAGCAGTTCCCTTCCGCTGTTCAGTTCCTCAAGTTCCAGAGCATATTCCTGTTTTGCCTTCTCGGACTTGCTCTTTTTGAGCAGTCTTTTGATTACCTCGGCAAGATTTTTCCGTGTCATGGGATCGGGGATCACCTCCCGCACCGGGGAGATGAAAATCTCGTTAAGATCGTCAATCCGTCTCTGGGACATGACATCGAACAGACTCATCCGATCAATTTCGTCACCGAACAGTTCAATCCGTACGGGATTTTCCATATTCGGCGGGAAAATATCCAGAATATCCCCTCTGTGGGAGAACTGTCCTTGGGATTCCACCATGGAGACCGGCACATAACCGCAGTCAAGGAGGGTATTCTTCAGGCGGTCGGTATCCACCTGCTCGGACAGATCAACCCGAAAGGACCGTGCCGACAGGGTCTCCATAGGCATGGTATACTGAACTGCCGCATCAGGGGTCGTCAGTACCAGATCACAGTCGTTGGTCATGACGGCATACAACACGGATAGCCTCTCATGCTCAAGCTCATGAGAGGCAGTCATATGACATAGCACATAATCCCGTACCGGGTATATTTTCGTTTTGATTCCGAAATCAGACAGGGCTGCGGCAAGCCGGACGATAGATTTTTCATCGGGAAGAATACCCAGTGCGGGAACACTCCGCACGGGACGGTCGGAAATCAATGCCGCAAAGAAGGATGCCCGCATTCCCTCGCACATCTGGGTGACCAGAAGGGGGAGCTTCTTTCCCCTCTTTTCCGAAAGCCGTTCGGATAGCTGAGCGTAATCCCGTTGAGATCGGATCAGGTCAAGTATTTCTTTCATATTTTGTTATCCCATGCTCTCAGTTGTACTTGTTCATTGCGTCGCCGATCTTTCCGTCAAGAATCAGTTCGACGGAAAGCACCGCCTTTTCCAGTGCCTCATACAGCATTTGAAGGTCGGCATCGGGAAATTTTCCCAGCACCCATGCGGCAAGATCATACTCGGGAAAAGGCTTTTGCCCCACGCCGATCTTTACCCTGGGAAACTGATCGCTGGAGAGCTGATAAATGATACTCTTGAGTCCGTTATGTCCGCCTGCGCTTCCGCTTCTGCGCACACGGATCCTGCCTACATCAAGAGAAATATCGTCATGCAGAACCAGAATATGATCGGGTGAAATCTTATAGAACTGTGCTGCATCCCGGATTGCCTCGCCAGACGCATTCATGAGAGTCTGGGGCTTCAGAAAAAGAACCCCCTGTCCCCCTACCGTTCCTCTGCCCACCAGGGAGCGGAATTTGCCCTCGGTTACCGACACATGAACCTTCTCCGTCAGAAGGTCCAGTGCCATAAATCCCGCATTGTGCCGGGTCATGGCATAATCCCGTCCGGGATTGCCGAGTCCCGCTACAATCCAGCTAATCGGCGCACTGTTGTTTCCTTCGGGTTTGGTCTCGATTTGCTTAAACAGATCAAAAAGATTGCTCATTTTCTTGTCTCCACATCGCTTTTCATTTTGCTTTCCTATTGTACACCATTCTTTGAATTTTTTCAAGAGGCTATGACAAAGATTTTGCTGTTTTGAAAAAGTTAATTATTTGTAAATATTTTCCCCAGAGATTGATTTTTCCCCAAGTTGTGGTATAATTAGGTGGTGCGAGTAAGCATGTACCATAAGCAAACAAATATTTTGGAGGTATAAGAGCTATGTCAAAAAAGTATTGTTACCTTTTTTCCGAAGGTAACGCACAGATGCGCGAGCTCCTCGGCGGTAAGGGTGCAAACCTGGCAGAGATGACCAACATCGGTCTCCCCGTTCCCCAGGGCTTCACCATCACAACCGAAGCCTGCACCCAGTACTACGAGGACGGCAGACAGATCAATTCCGAAATCATGGCGGAGATCAATGAGTACATCGGAAAGATGGAAGAAATCACCGGCAAGAAGTTCGGAGATCTTGAGAACCCTCTGCTGGTATCCGTTCGTTCCGGTGCCCGTGCATCCATGCCCGGCATGATGGACACCATCCTGAACCTGGGTCTGAATGAGGACGTTGTTGCTGTCATGGCAGAAAAGTCCGGCAATCCCAGATGGGCTTGGGACTGCTACAGAAGATTTATTCAGATGTACTCCGACGTCGTTATGGAAGTCGGCAAGAAGTATTTTGAGCAGCTCATCGACGCCATGAAGGAAAAGAAGGGCGTTAAGTTCGACGTTGAGCTGACCGCAGATGACCTCAAGGAACTGGCTAGCCAGTTCAAGGCTGAATATAAGGCGAAGATCGGCACTGACTTCCCTGCAGATCCTAAGGATCAGCTGGTCGGCGCAATCAAGGCCGTCTTCCGTTCCTGGGACAACCCCCGTGCAAACGTATACCGTCGTGACAACGACATCCCCTACAGCTGGGGTACTGCCGTTAACGTACAGATGATGGCATTCGGTAACATGGGCGACGACTGCGGAACCGGTGTTGCATTTACCCGTGACCCCGCTACCGGCGAAAAGGGTCTGTTCGGCGAGTTCCTGACCAATGCACAGGGTGAGGACGTTGTTGCAGGTGTTCGTACTCCTATGCACATCACCGAGATGGAGCAGAAGTTCCCCGAAGCTTTCGAGCAGTTCAAGCAGGTTTGCAAGACCCTCGAAGAGCATTACAGAGATATGCAGGATATGGAGTTCACCGTCGAGCACGGCAAGCTCTATATGCTTCAGACCAGAAACGGCAAGAGAACCGCTCAGGCAGCTCTCAAGATCGCTTGTGACCTCGTTGATGAGGGCATGAGAACCGAGCAGGAAGCCGTTCTGATGATCGACCCCAGAAACCTCGATACCCTTCTCCATCCCCAGTTTGATGCAAAGGCTCTGAAGGCATCGACTCCTGTCGGCAAGGGTCTCGGTGCATCTCCCGGAGCAGCTTGCGGTAAGATCGTATTCTCTGCTGAGGATGCTGTTGAATGGAAGAAGAGAGGCGAGAAGGTCGTTCTGGTTCGTCTCGAGACCTCTCCTGAGGACATCACCGGTATGAAGGCATCTCAGGGTATCCTGACTGTCCGTGGCGGTATGACCTCTCACGCTGCCGTTGTTGC
>JBJDZN010000078.1:0-54334 GCA_051868045.1 Eubacteriales bacterium | reverse complement strand
ATCCGGACTCAATCAGACCCTGCGGGATGCCTATGTGGGATTCCGAAGGCTGTTCATCCTGTCCCTGTGCAAGCTGCCCGCCGCCTTTCTCTACGTTTCCTTTGCGTCAGATCCCACTGAAGTCTGGGGACTGCTGTTTACCTTCGGCTTCGGATTCGGCGAAGTTTTGCTGGGGCTTCATGCTTTCCGTGACTTTTTCGTGGGACTGACCGATCTTTCTGCCGGCGACGACAGTCAGGATGTGCTGTCCTCCCCCCTTTATGTGGGACTGACCGAGGTCAAACTTCTCACCTATCTGTTCGTCATCGCCAAAGCCGTTCTGACGGTTCTGCCCGAACTTACCACCCTGAGCAGTGACGAATACGGCATTGTGACTGCCACGGGCATTGTCTCCTTTGCCGGCTACCGGATGCTTTTTACTGCCGTAGCAGTCGTCATCTCTTTGCTGATCGGCATCGTCTGGTATATCCGGATCTTCCGATATGTCCGCATACTCTCAAAGGATGCCGATTTTAATGAAAATCTCAACACCAGATACAATCAGGAGGTTCTGAGCAACAAGTCCCTGCTGGATCGCAGTCGGATCTTCCTGTCGCTGTCGATTCTGTCCGTCGCTGCGGTCTTCTCTCTCGAGTTCAAATTCGACGGTTTCAACTATCTCCCCCACGCCGTCTTTCTCACCATGATGCTGATCGCCATTCTGATGCTGCGCTCTGCCTATCCCAAAGAGGCAGGAAAGTGCGGAAAAATATGTCTCGTCAATCTGGTGGCATCGGTGGCGGTTTGGATTTATACCTTCCTGTTTATTCAGTCCTTCTACGGTACCATTCTCTCTGACACCGATGAGGGTGCAGCGTTCACGGTATCGGAGGTACTGGAACTGCGAATGAGAAGAGACTTCGGCATTATCTACGGCTATCTCGGCATGGTTGCGGCAGCGGCAGTCGAGGCGGTCCTCTTTATTCTTCTGCTGCTCTTCCTCCGCAAGCTGATTTTGCCTATCATCCGGGATCACACCGGAGGAACCCTTGCACCCGACGGTCACATTATCGGCGGCAATCCCGAAAAGAACACCCTTCCCACCAGAAGAATTCTGGATGCGGTCATAATTGTCGGAGCGGTAAGTTCACTGTCCGGTGTCGTTCATGCGGCACTGCTTCCCTATTTACCCGCCTACTGGATTGCGGATTTTATCCTCCGACTGGTTTATCTGTCTCTCTCCCTGTATCTGTACAGCCGAATTCGCTATGAAATGAAGGATCGCTACGATTTAGGCTGATTGTATTCCCTGTTTTGGCAGGTTTTCCCAGATTTTCAAGAAATTTTGCTCTTCCCTTTTTGTCACGGATGGACTATAATAGAGTATACTATCTTGAGGCGATTCTCTCCCTGAAAAAAGGATTTCCACATCGTTAGGATGGCGAGGATGGCTTCAATTTCCGACGACATTTCGCATGGAGGAGCATTATGGAGCTTTTGAAAATCGACAATGATAAACTGAAAATCACGCTGACCAAAGAAGACATGGAAAAATATGCCTTGGATTTCGACAAATTCAGCTACGACAATACCGAAACCCGCCGTGCCTTCTGGACCATTCTGGACGATGCCAAGCATGAAACCGGTTTTGATGCCGCCGTGGATACCGTTTCGGTTCAGGTATACGGCAGTGGCTCCGGCGGCTGTGAAATGTATGTAACAAGAGTCTCCGATCGGGAGAAAGAAGAGGAGAACATCGGTCTGCCCATCCTGTCCCGTAACGTAGGGCAGAGCATCTACGGCTTCCATCGGATCGAAGACCTGCTATCTGCCTGCCGCCTTCTGGATTCTCTGCATTTTACGGGATCCAGTTCGGCATATTTTGATCAAAGCGGCTACTATCTGCAGCTTACTGACGGAATGTATGGGCGGCTCAAAAAGTCCGATCTGCTGTCCGAATTCGGCACGGCACTGGACCCTGGGTTTTCCAGCTACATATCCGAGCACGGAATCACCCTCTGCAAGGGTCATGCTGTGGGTCTGCTGTCCGCTCTGGCAAGCTCGGAAGGATAAAAATCCGTCATTGCCCGAATCGCACCCGTCCCTGCCTTTTTTGCCCCGACTCCGGTTTTGTCCGATTATTATCGTTCCGATTTATAAATTTCAAAAATGATGATAAAAGCAAGAAGTAAAGTAAGGTTAAGTAAGGAAGGAAAAAAGTTATGACATGGGATGAACTGGAAAAGACCTGTCAAAGCTGTCAGAAATGCCCGTTGGGTGCCACCCGGACCCATCTGGTTTTCGGCACGGGCAATCGGGACAGCGTTCTGATGTTTGTGGGCGAGGCACCGGGAGAAAACGAGGACCTCAGCGGCATTCCCTTCGTGGGAAGAGCGGGACAGCTTCTGGACCGATATTTCGCCGCAGTGGATATTCCAAGAGAGGATGTCTACATATGCAATATGCTCAAATGCCGTCCGCCAAAGAACCGGGACCCCAAGGATGAGGAGCAGGACGTCTGCATCAGCTATCTGCGGGAGCAGGTCCGGCTGGTCAAGCCGAAAATGATCGTCTGTCTGGGTCGGATTTCCGCCATGCGGCTGATTCGCCCCGACTACAAGATCACCAAAGAGCACGGACAGTGGGTTCAGAAGGGTTCTTTTGAGATGACTGCCGTCTACCATCCCTCTCTGCTGCTTCGGGGTAATCCCACCTACAAGGAGCAGATGATGGAGGACATGAAGGTGGTTGCCGAAAAATACCGCAAATACAAGGAAATGGGAAAATAATTCCTTTTCCGTTGCAAAAAAATCGTTGTTACAGCAATTTTTGCTGCAACAACGATTTTTTATCGGATCAGATCGCCAAATCGGGCATTGGTGACGGTTGCCAGATCCATGGGACTCAGCATGATCTGGGCTCCGATCCTTCCTCCACTGATAATAATGGTATCAAAGGATTTGGCACTTTCATGAATCACCGTCGGGAAGAGCTTTTTCATACCGATAGGGGTACATCCGCCCCGGACATAACCGGTCAGCTTCAGGATGTCTTTCACTGCGATCAGCTCTACCGCCTTTTCTCCAACCGCTTGGGCGCATTTTTTGAAATCCAGCTCCTCTGCAATGGGCAGGACGAAGACATAATGCTCCCCGCTCTTTCCCACTGCCACCAGAGTCTTGAAGGAGGATTCATAGGGTTGTCCAAGCTGATCGGCGATATGAACGCCGTCGATAAATTCGTCGCAGGTATAAAGATTGACCGTATAGGGGATTTTCCTGCTGTCAAGAATCCGCATTGCGTTTGTCTTGAGTTCCTTTGCCATAGGATTCCTTTCTCCCGGATTTATCCGGAAAATGATTGAATTTGGGCTTGTCCGACGGGATTTTTCCGTCGGATTTCTTGAAAAATTGATAATATCCGCACTTGATCATGCCGTTGTACAGCTTCCGGACCTTATCCGCCCGTCTGCCGTAGAGACGCTCGAACTGCTCATGGGAGGTCAAAATGTAGATCTGCCAGTTGTCCAGTGTGGCAAAGTGTCTGCCCATATCCCTATACAGCTTTTCGGTCTGCTCCATGGTGAACAGCCGCTCGCCGTAGGGGGGATTGCAGACGATGGTTCCCCGTCTGCCGCCGGTTTTGATCTCCAAAGCATCCCGTTCGAACGCCTTTACCCACTTGGTGACACCGGCACGGCGGCAGTTCTCCTTGGCAAGCTCCACGCAGGCAGGATCAATATCGGAGGCATATGCCTCAAAGGTCGTCTCCCGGATCGCCGATTTTGCCTCCTCACGGGCGTCTTCCCAAATGGACATGGGCAGAAAATCATATTCCTCGGCGGAAAAGTGCCGATGGAGTCCGGGTGCGATGTTCGCCATGATCAGTGCCGCCTCAATGGGGATGGTTCCGCTTCCGCACATGGGATCCCAGAACAGCACATCCTCACGGGGACGGGCGAGCTTGACCAGTGCCGCCGCCAGCGTCTCCCGAAGGGGTGCGGCATTGGCGGCAGGACGGTACCCCCGTTTATGCAGAGCCGTTCCGCTAAGGTCCAGCATCAGGGATGCCCGATCCTTTAAGATAAAGAATTCGATCGACATTTTCACCCCGTTGGCGGGACACCAGTCGATCTCATATGCCGCCTTCATCCGCTCGGCAATCGCCTTCTGAACCACCGACTGGAGAGCGGGAATGGAGGTCAGAACGCTCCCTACCGAGTGCCCACTGACCGGGAAGGCATCGTCTCTGCCCACATAGTCCTCCCAAGGCATCCCACGGACTCCCTCAAAAAGATCATCAAAGGTGTAGGCAGGGGTGGTTCCCACCAAAAGAAAAAGCCGCTCGGCGGTGCGGAGCCAGAGATTGCATCTGGCAACCGCACCCTCATCGCCGGTAAAGATCACCCGTCCGTCGATGGTTTCCAGCCGCTTATATCCCAGTGCATCAATTTCCTCGCCCAGCATCCGTTCCAGTCCGAACAGACAGGTGGCGACATAGGTATATTCCGTCATTTTCTCTTATCCGTGCCTTTCAAAAAAGTCATTCTTTCTTTGGGTCAGACCTTCCGATTGTCGAAGGTTGCCACAAATCCGCCGGAATCGGCAGAGCAGATGTCGCCGCCGACGATCTTATTCCGATAGATCAACAGATTGGCATAAACCGTTCCGTCGTAGTCCTTGTAATTGGTGATTTCATAGGTATAGCGAACCACCGTTTTGCGCTTATACCGGGACAGATCCAGCCCCTGCATCTTCTGAAGATTGTTGTACTCCAGAAAAACCGCATCAAATTCTGACGGAATCGTAACCTCTTTGGTCTCTACAGGCTCGGATTCCACCTCCCAGCCCAGCCCATTGAGAAAGCTGATCCGATCCTCATCGCTCTTGATCTTGTCGTAGCTGATCGTCCCCGATGCCTCAGCAGACACCGGCTCATAGGTCGGAATCAGCAGGATCAGTGCCAGCAGAACCGCCACCGACAGCACCATCGCCGTGAAAAATCGCACGCTGGATGCCTTTACCGAATAAACAAACATGGAATATCCCCCCGAATCTGGTTTGCTACCAATCTATGAGGGAGATTCCGTTTTTATGTGGGGTATTTTTCACGCTTTGTGATCTTCCCGTGCCGATCGGTGCGATAGAGCCGCAGTCCGTCGGCGGCGAGATAGAAGGACCAGCCCGATCTTGCCGATGCCAGGTGCTTTCCCGCAAGATCGGACAGATTAAGCAGATTCCCGCTTTCGCTGTTCCAGACGAAGGAGCGCAGAGTCAACGATACCGTTTCCGATCCCGAAAAAACTTCTGCAGAAAAATGGGTGGAAAAGACCGAATCCATCTCTCTGCACAGGCAGGACAGACGGACATGATAGGGAAAACGGGCGATCCGCTCCGCACGGTTCGCCTTCTGATACTGCTCCTCCAGCATCGGAAGGAGCCTTCCCTCTATGCAGCCCCGATAGGCATCGGTGAAGTCGCTGAGAAAGCGATTGATCTGCTCCCTTCCCGCCCCGCTTTTCAGAACCGGACGGGTAATCTGCCAGAAAAGAATCTGCCGGGATCTGCGGTCCGTTCGATTATCCAAGTGTTCTGTACAATACGCCAATAGACTCCCTCATTTCAAAACATTTTATGAAAGAGGGAGGTCTTCTATGCAAAAAGAAAATTCAAGTCAAAGAGTCGGAATGAAAGGTTATACCGATCAATGAAAATCAGCCACAGTATTTTCTCAGCATTTTGCGCAGATAGAAATAACGGGAAAAATCGCTGCGGCGGCTCATGCGCTCAAGATCGGATCGGGAGATGATACGGACATCGCTGACCTCGGAAGACTGCAGATTGAACTGATCGGGGGTGAAATTCTGTCTGAACACCCAGACATCACAGATTGCCTTGGCTCCCTCGGGATAGTCCCGCAGATACCGGGTATATAACTCTCCCCGTTTGGGATCCAGAGACAGCCCCAGTTCCTCGCCGACCTCCCGGATTGCCGCAGACAGGGAGGTATCGCCCTGCTTGGCGCATCCGCCGGTACATTCCCAGAGTCCCTCAAAGGTCTTCCCCTTCTGCCTTTTTGAAATAATGATCTCGTTTCTGTCATTGATGATCCATATGTAAACCACAAGATGGTATTCCCCGTCCCGAAGATCATGCTGACCCCGTTGTGAGACCCTGCCTCCGATCTTCCGACCGTGTCCGTCATAGACATCCCATAGTTCAACCATTCAATCACCTCCCATCGGCTTCTTTCATTCTGCCGAAAGTCTGAACATGAAATTCACATTTTACCCATTGTATTTATTTTACCATAAGCGAATCGGACTGTCAAGGCATTTAACAAAAAAAGGTGTTTTTTTCACCAAGTCCGACCTTTCGGCAGCACGCAGAACCGTTTTAAATCGAGCCCAAGGGGCAATCCGGGCAAAAAATTTCCGCAGGTTGCCCCTTTATCCTGCCTATCTCGTCTCGCTGTACTGTCTGAGCAGATCGCAGGAATGTGCCAGTTTTTCCCGCTCGGCATCGGTCAGATCAAGGGTCAGCACCCGTTTTACGCCCTCGGCTCCAACGATACAGGGAACGCCCGCATAAATTCCCGACTGCCCGTATTCTCCGTCAAGGCAGGCGGACAGGGTCAGCACGCTGCCCTCATCGGACAAAACCGCCTTGACGATTCGCAGCAGTGCCATGCCGATGCCATAATAGGTGGCTCTCTTTGCCTCTATGATCCGATACGCCGCCTCCCGTACCTCGTTTTCGATGCCGTAAAGCTGATCCATCGAGAAATCACTTCTTTCCTTCACGATGGACAAAATGCTTTTGGTGGACAAGTATGCCTGCGACCAGGGGACAAATTCGCTGTCGCCATGCTCACCCATGACATAAGCGTGAACATTCCTGGGATCAACGCCGAAATAACTGCCCAGCAGATAGCGCAGTCTGGCACTGTCCAAAGTGGTTCCGCTGCCGATGACCCTCTCCTTGGGATACCCGGTATGCTCTCTGGAATACAGGGTCATCATATCCACCGGATTGGAGGCGATCAGCAGTATGCCGCCGAATCCGCTGGCTTTCAGGGGATCCAGAATGCTGTCGAAAACCTGACAGTTCCGGGAATACAGCGAAATCCGATCCTCCCCCGGCTTTTGGGGAACGCCTGCACAGATCACTGCCAGATCGGCATCCGAGCAGTCCTCATATTCGGCGGAGTAAATCTTCATATTTCCGCCTGAGAAGGCAAGTCCGTGACTGAGGTCGGATGCCTCGCCCCAGGCTCTCTTTTTATCAATGTCGATAATTCCCAGCTCATCGCAGGCATGGGTTACCATCG
Organism: Eubacteriales bacterium; assembly: GCA_051868045.1. Lineage (GTDB taxonomy): Bacteria > Bacillota > Clostridia > Oscillospirales > CAG-272 > CAKSQF01. The sequence goes on along the minus strand of JBJDZN010000078.1, from coordinate 47,026 downwards.
CCGCATAGGCAAAGGACATTCCCACAAGTCCTGCTCCGATGAGAATGACCTTCCGTTTGCTTTTATAATCCATCATTATCTTCCCTTTCCGTCACACAAAAGCATTCACTTTTCGATCAGCACAAAAAAACAGCTCGTGCGCACCGATCTGTGGCTATTATGCCGCAGAAAGAGAAAAATATACCCGATCCCATGGTCAGGATCGGGTCATTTCGGTATTCAGGGGGATTCGGTCTGCTCTTTGGTCTCAGGCAGGGTGGCGGCAGCTTCCGGGACTTCCCTGACAAACCACTGAAGCAGTTTGTTCTCCGTCTTATCGAAGAGCGCATTATATTCCAGGTACTCATACAGCAGAAGCATATTCTCGGTTGCGGGGGCGTGCTGACCTGTAAGGGAATGGAAGACTCCCTCGCTGTCCCAGTAGCCGGCAGCAGAGATGGCGGGATAAATCTTGCGCAGATTGGCGACAAACTTCAGATATTCGGTCATTTCGATGTCGGCAATCTCCAGCATCTTTCCGGACAGATAGTTCAGAGAGGTGATTTCACTCTGCTCGTCCTCAAAATCGAAGTTTGCCCAAATCAGATAGGGGATCGCATAGCGGGACTGCCACTCCTCCGATGCGGTATTATCGCCGATTCCGAAGAAGAGCGGGTAGATATAATCGGGCATATTGGGCTGATGGTCGCCGAAGATCACGATAATAGTGTCCTCGTCTGCCGACTCAAAATAGCTGATCAGCTCACGGATCGCCTGATCGGACTCGTGAATAGAGGACAGATACTCCTGAAGAGAACTGTAATTCTCGTGTCCCAAAATCGTAACGGTGGATTCGAAACCGTCGGTACTGTACCCGCCGTGGTTAGCCATGGTGACGGCAAAGGTGAAGAGCGGGGTTCCCTCTTCCTTTTCCTCATACAACTTGATAATCTGATCGAACACAGCACTGTCGCTGATATGACCCCGATAATAGTCTTCATCGGTCAGATCGGTGAAGCCATCCATGAACAGGGTTTGCTCAAAGCCGTAATAGGAATAGATCTTGTCTCTGCTCCAGTTGCTGGGGTCCTCCGGATGGATGCCCACCGTCAGATAGCCCTCCTTATTGAGAAGATCCACGATCGAGAAGGCGTTATCACTATTCAGATAGAGATTGTAGGGAACGGTATTGGCAGGCAGGAACGCCATGCTGTTGCCCGTCAGGAATTCAAATTCGCTGTTTGCCGTATTCCCGCCGTAAACCGACGAAATCGCCCATCCCTTTTCCACATTGGAAGAATCGGAGGACAGGGAGTTCCAAAAGGGCAAAACCTCTATGTCGGTTACCAGTTCCTCGGCATCGTACCCGTTGGCAATCATCCATTTGGAAACGGACTGAAGATCGGAGAAGGTCTCGTCCATGATGACGATCAGATTGGGTTTCTGTTGGGGTTCCTCGGTATCCGGAGAGGATGTGTCGGGAACAGGATTGGTTCCGGGGGTGGTTCCGGGTTCGGTTTCAGGGGGATTCTCAATGGCAGTATCGGGACTTTCGGGGGTGTTGTCCTGATATTCCTTGAGCAGGAGGCTGATGCCGTCCAGCGAGTACCCCGACGGCACCGTCACCTTGGTTGAGGAAGCGGTATGAATCAGATTCAGATAGAATCCGTTAATGGCAGAGGCATTATACCGCCAGTACTGCTCGTTGAAGCCGATCAGTCGGATTCCCCATGTGGTTGACAACAGAACGGAGATGACAACCAGCGCCGCACTTCCACTTGCTACGGCAGACAGACGGAGCTTTATCCCCACATAATGCCAGAATTCGGTTCGGAAAATCAGAATCACGAAGGGCGGGAGCAGGAAAATCGCCCCAAGGGTCACGGCAGGCAGGGTGAAGGAATAGCTCGACACCACACTCATGCCCGTGGAAATGGACCAGAAATCGGAGAAACAGATCTCACGGGATCTGGTCTGAACCACCAGATTGTCAATCAGACCCACGATAGACGAAATTCCAAGGATGGTCAGCACCGATGCACGGACGCTTCCGCACAGGGCAAACAGAACAAACTGGAGAGAAAACAGGAAAATCACATTGAGAATCAGCATCGGGAGCTTCATCAGGACAAGTCCTGCGCTGATAATATACTGCATATAAAGAAAAATTGCGACCGAGGTAATGATCAGAATGGGAATAACCAGAATTTTGCTGGTATCCTCCGAAAAACGTATCCGTACAGACAACGAAGCTCCGAGCAAGAGCCCTGCCAGTACAGCAACGACAGCATGAACCCCCAGTGCATACGCTATAATCGAATATAAAAGGCAAATAATCCCGATTTTGCAGTAGAATATGGGATTTTTTTGCACTTCAAACCTCATTTCGACAGATACACCTTCCTTTCGCAAAATACACAAAGTGTATTATACAAGAAAATCATGAATTTGTCAACATGGAAAAGTGCTATTTTCGTGAACAAAAAGCAATTTTTTTTAGCGAGATTCACCATTTTTATCTTTTTTTAAAATAAATCTTGACTTTTGAGGGAAAATATGCTACAATGGCAGGGAATAAAAGACCCGATCAAACGCAGAGACGGGGAGGAGTAAGCAGAATCCGGCTTTCCAGAGAGCATCGCCTGGGCTGGGAGCGATGTGAGCCGAACTGCCGAAGGTAGCCCCCGAGCGGCGGAAGCGAACCAAATGATCCATATGATCCAAGAGAGTCAAGGGATTCAAGGGATCTTTCAGTAGTTTTCGACGGATGGCAGACCGTTATGCCTGCACCCCGGATTTTTCCGGGATTGAGTGTTCGCATTTTTGCGAAAAATCAGGTGGTACCGCGCCCCGTGCGTCCTGTTTACGGATGCACGGGCTTTTTTTGATTCTATTTGAGAAAGGAACGATACAAAAATGAAAGAACTCAGCAAGCAGTATTCCCCGAGTGAAATCGAGGACCGCCTTTACGCCTTCTGGTGCGAAAAGGGCTATTTCACCCCCCGGGTGGACGACGGAAAACCTCCCTTTTCCATCGTTATCCCGCCTCCCAATGTCACCGGCAAGCTCCACATGGGTCATGCGCTGGACGAGACCCTTCAGGATATTCTGGTCCGCTTCAAGCGGATGCAGGGCTATTCCGTTCTGTGGGTTCCCGGAACCGATCACGCCGGCATCGCAACCCAGATCAAGGTTGAGGAAAATCTTCGAAAGAACGAGGGTCTGACCCGATACGATCTCGGTCGTGACGAATTTTTGAAGCGGGTCTGGGCATGGAAGGAACAGTACGGCGGAAACATCATCCGTCAGCTGAAGAAGCTGGGCTCCTCCTGTGACTGGACAAGAGAACGCTTCACCATGGATGAGGGCTGTTCCAAAGCAGTCCGTGAGGTTTTTGTCAACCTGTACAACAAGGGGCTGATCTACCGCGGCAACCGCATCATCAACTGGTGTCCCCATTGCCGCACGGCACTGTCAGATGCCGAGGTAGAGTATACCGAACAGCCCGGAAATTTCTGGCACATCCGCTATCCCTTCAAGGACGGAAGCGGCTATGTCGAGGTTGCCACCACCCGTCCCGAAACCCTGCTGGGCGATACTGCCGTTGCGGTCAATCCCGCCGATGAGCGGTACAAGGATCTGGTAGGCAAAACCCTGATTCTTCCCCTGGTCGGCAGAGAAATTCCCGTCATCGCCGACGACTATGTTGAGATGGATTTCGGAACCGGCTGCGTCAAGATCACTCCCGCTCACGATCCCAACGACTTCTTAGTTGGTCAGCGTCACAATCTGCCCTGCATCAAGGTTCTGGACGACGATGCCAGAATCAACTATCCGGACTGCAAGTACCACGGCATGGACCGCTACGAGGCGAGAAAGGTCATGGTCGCCGATCTGGAAGCATCGGGAGCTCTCGTCAAGGTTACCCCCCATGTTCACAATGTTGGAACCTGCTACCGTTGTCACAACACCGTGGAGCCTATCACCTCTGATCAGTGGTTTGTCAAGATGGAACCTCTGGCAGGTCCGGCACTGGATGCCGTCAAGAACGGCGACATCAAATTCGAACCCGAGCGTTTTGCCACCAACTACTACCGTTGGATGGAAAACGTCCACGACTGGTGCATTTCCCGTCAGCTTTGGTGGGGACATCGGATTCCCGCCTTCTACTGCGACAAATGCGGCAGGATGGAAGTTTCCAAGGAGGATCTGACCGTTTGTCCTCACTGCGGCGCACCCATGCGTCAGGAAGAGGACGTCCTGGACACCTGGTTCTCCTCCGCTCTCTGGCCCTTCGAAACCATGGGCTGGCCTGAGGACACCGAGCTTCTGAAAAAATACTATCCCACAAGCGTTCTGGTCACCGGATACGACATCATTTTCTTCTGGGTTGCCCGCATGATCTTCTCCGGACTGGAGCACACCGGAAAGAAACCCTTCTCCACCGTCTTCATTCACGGTCTGGTCCGGGATGCCCAGGGACGGAAGATGTCCAAATCCCTTGGGAACGGCATTGATCCTCTGGAAGTCATCGAAAAGTACGGTGCCGACGCCCTCCGTTTTGCCCTTGCCACCGGTAACGCTCCCGGCAACGATATGCGTTTTTCGGATGAGAAGATCGAGGCAGCCCGAAACTTCAACAACAAGCTGTGGAATGCCGCCCGCTTCGTTCTGATGAATCTGACCGTTGAAGACGGCGAACTTCCCGAGGTCTCCCGTCTGGAGCCGGAGGATCGCTGGATTCTGTCCAAATATCAGACCCTGATCACCGAAGTCACTGCAAATCTTGAAAAATACGAGCTGGGCGTTGCCCTGTCCAAACTGTACGACTTTTTGTGGGATGTCTACTGCGACTGGTATATCGAGCTGGTCAAGCCCCGTCTGACGGCATCCGACGAGGTGGCGCAGAAGGTGCTTGTTTATGTTCTCAGCGGCGTTCTGAAGATGCTTCATCCCTATATGCCCTTCATCACTGAGGAAATCTGGCAGTCCCTGCCCCATGTCGGCGAGTCGATCATGGTATCGGCATGGCCAACCGCCAATGCCGATCTGTCCTTCCCCGCCGAGGAGAAGACCATGCAGGCACTGATTGATGCCATCCGTGCGGTCCGCAACCGCCGTCAGGAGCGGAACGTTCCTCCGTCCAAGAAGGCGGCAATCATCATCGCCACCGACCGCACCGACATTTACAACGAAAAGTGCGAGAAGTTCTTCGTGAAGCTGGCATCGGCGTCTTCGGTTACCGTCGTCCGCTCCCACAGCGACGAAAGTGCCCTGCAAATCGTCACCGATACGGCGACCCTCTTCATTCCCCTTGCCGACATTGTGGATCTGGCAAAGGAAAAGGAGCGTCTTGAGGGTGAGCTTGCCAAAAATCAGGCGGAAATCGACCGTCTGAACAAGAAGCTTGGCAATCCCGGCTTTATCGCCAAGGCACCCGAGGCAGTGGTTGCCGGTGAGAAAGAAAAACTGGCAAGATACACCGAGACGCTGGAAAAGGTAAAATCTGCACTGGCAAAGCTCCCGAAAGCGTAACCAGTCCTCATCCGAAAGGCGGCAGACCATGCGCATTGACGAAACCGTACGGAAAGACAATCAAAGGGTTCTTACCCTCATGAGCCGATACCTGAACATTGCCCCCGATTTCATCGAGGGATCGGTGATCCGGGAGCTTACAGACGAATGCGGACTTTCCGTCGTGGAGGCATACGCCTATGTTCTTGCCGCCGCCTGCGGGCTGAAAACCGACGAACGGCAGGAGGATCGCCGACTGTTCGAGGAATCCTTTCTGCCCATGGTCCATAGGCTTTCGGTCCGGGACTACACCTGCGATCCCTACTACAGGGGAGTTCCCGTTTTCCCGAAAGCCTTTGGCAGATGGCGTCTGGAGACCAAGCGATACAAGCCCTATGAAGCCTTTGTCTGCGGGGAGTCCGACCTTCTCCCAAACGGAAGATTGATCCCGAAAATCGGATTCTTTGAAGAGGAGTTCCGATTTCCCGCCCTGCTGGAAGACGGCAGGGAGTGGATGCTGATCACCCCAAACGAGATCGAAACCATGAAGGGACCCATTTCCGATGCCTTCGGAAACGTGCTCTGTCTGGGGCTTGGCATGGGCTACTATGCCTATCGGGTATCGGAAAAGGAGAATGTCGGGAGCGTCTGCATTGTGGAGCGGGATTCTACCCTTATTGAGATGGTAAAGTGCCTGATTCTGCCTCAATTTTCCCATCCCGAAAAGATTCGCATCGTCTGCTCGGATGCCTTCGATTTTGCAAAGAAGAATCTGCCGGACGGCAACTTTGATTTCGTCTTTACCGATCTGTGGCACGACCCGTCGGACGGAGTGGAGCTATATCAACAGATGAAAAATCTGGAGCGGCTCAGTCCCCGGACGGTCTACTCCTATTGGATCGAAAAAACCTTACGGTATTATCAGGAAAACTGAGCAGCTTTTCGGCTGAAAAAGCCGGAATATTTTATGATACAAAAAACAAGAACTTTTTCATTTGATCCCTGCTTTTGACACAATTTTCACTTTCACTATGCTATCCTGTAAATATGAGTTTGAACTCACAACGAGTTTGAACCCATGTTTACAGGATATTTTTTGTCCGAAATCAGAAAAGCAGGAACGATGTCAGAAAGGAATGAAGAAGTTGGATATTGCAGGTGTAAAATGCGAAAGTGAAGGCAGAAATATGCGTGTGACCATCGACGGAGATATTGACCATCACAGTGCCAAATACATCCGGGAACAGATCGACACCGCTATTTTTTACTGCCGCCCCCTGGAGGTGGTCATGGACCTTTCCAAGGTGTCCTTTATGGATTCCTCTGGGCTGGGACTGATTCTGGGGCGATTCACCCGGATCCGGGAGATCGGAGGGCGGCTGAAACTGCTGGACCCCACCCCGCAGACCGTCAAGATATTGGAGCTTGCCGGTGTGGGTCAGCTGATCGCCATCGAATACAGCGAACAGAAGGACGAGGTCTCCCTGCCGTCCCCCCAAAAAAGCAACCCGAACAGATGATGTCAAAGAAATGGATCCGCAGGTCGGATCTGCAAGAAAGGAATATCCGAACATGAAAAAGAAAACCGTCAATGAAATGGTACTGAATTTCAAGGCAATCTCCCGGAACGAATGCTTTGCCAGACAAGCCGTCTGTGCCTTCGCCGCCCAGCTTGACCCTACCCTTGAGGAGCTGTCCGACCTGAGGGTTCTGATCTCTGAAGGCGTCACAAACTGCATCGTTCATGCCTACAAGGGTCTTCCCTGCGGCATGGTGGAGCTGTCGGTGAAATATTACGACGACCGTACGCTGAAGCTGAAGATCCGGGATCGGGGATGCGGCATTGAGGACATCGAAAAGTGTATGCAGCCCCTTTACACCACCGATCCCGATGGCGAACGGGGCGGCATGGGATTCCCAATTATGAAATCCCTGTCGGACAGGCTGTCGGTCATTTCCCATCCGGGAAAAGGGACAACCCTGACCCTTGTCAAGCGATTCAGCCCTCCCGGGGAGGAAGATGATACATAACAAGAAATCCCAGATGAAGGAAGGATCCTCTGTTGGAACAGGATAACACCACCCTATTGAAACGGTTGAAGGACGGGGACGAATCGGCACTCGATACCCTGGTGGAACAGAACATGGGACTGGTTCGGTCGGTAGCGAAACGCTTTCTGGATCGGGGAACCGAATACGAGGATCTGGTTCAGATCGGGTCGGTGGGACTGATGCGGGCAGCACGGTCCTTCGATTTTTCCTACAACACCATGTTCTCGACCTACGCCGTTCCCCTGATTGTGGGTGAAATCCGCCGCTATCTCAGGGACGACGGCATCATCAAGGTCAGCCGTTCGATCAAATCCCAGGGGGCGGCGATCATGCGGGCAAAGGAACGCTTTCTTTCCGAGCACGGCAGAGAGCCTACCCTGTCTGAGCTGTCTGCGCAATGTTCTCTTTCCCCCGAAGAAATTGCGGGGACACTGGAAGCCATCAGTCCCATTCATTCCCTTTGCGAGCAGGTTGGCGGCGAGGACGGCAGTACGCTGGAAAGTCTGATTGCCGATCGGGACAACGTCATCGACTCTCTCACCGATCGGATTGCCCTCCATGAGGCGATCAGCCGACTGACCCCAAGACAGCAGGAAATCATCCGGATGCGCTATTTCTGTGATCTTTCCCAACAGCAGACGGGCAAACTGCTTGGACTGAGTCAAGTCAAAGTTTCCAGAGAAGAGAAAAAAATCCTGGAGATTCTGAGAAAGGCTCTCTGAATTGACATTTTTATCTAAATATCACAAAAAAATCGGCGAAAAATCGCCGATTTTTTTGAATAAAGGTCTTGACAAGCCGATCAAAATTGGTTATAATACATATCGTGACACTTTTTTGACAGAGGAGGGGAGAGAATGGAGCTGGATGTCAGCACCGCACTGCGGGGCGAGGTCAGGGAAATTGCCTTTGACTATCAAACCGATGCGCCGGAGAATCTGTCCGATGTGGTATTCACCGACAAGGTCCACGTTGTCGGAACCTTTACCAATCAGTCGGGTTACATGGCAATTAAGCTCACGGCAACCCTTCCCTATTCGACCCACTGCGCCCGTTGCTTTAAAGAAATATCCGGTCTCTTCTCCCTGGATTTCGAAAAGCCGGCAGCCATTCGCAACACGCTTTCCGACGAGGAAGATGCAGAAGACTACCTTCTGATTGAGAAGGGTTATCTGGACCCCGATCCCGTTCTGCTGGAGGCTCTGCTTCTGGAGTTTCCCATGGTCTTCTATTGCAAGGATGACTGCAAGGGGCTTTGCCCAAAATGCGGAAAGGATCTCAACGAAGGCGACTGCGGTTGTCCCAAGAATGAAAAAGAATTGGATCCAAGGCTGGCAATTTTGGGAAAACTACTTGACAAATGAAAAAAAAGAGTGTATAATAAGGTTTAGGTATGTACAGGAATATTAGGAGGTGTTGATTCATGGCAGTACCAAAGAGAAAGGTCTCCAAGGCAAGAAGAGACAAGAGACGCTCCAGCAATTGGAAGCTCGACGCACCTGAAATGCAGAAATGCCCTAAGTGCGGCGAATATGTATTGACTCACAGAGTTTGCAAGAACTGCGGAACCTATAATGGCAAGGAAATTCTGAAGGTTGAAGCATAACAGTTTAATGAAGCGTTTGGGGCGTGTTGCAAGATGAACACGCCCTGCTTTCATCTTAACCAAACACAAGGAAGGACTGTCTGAGCGATGGTTACGGTACAATCGGTTGACAAAGGCTCACCGGCAGAGCGTGCAGGCGTTCTCCCCGGAGACATTCTGATCTCGGTAAACGGGCACGACATCCGTGACGTTCTGGACTACCGCTTCTATCTCACCGAGAAGAAGCTGGATCTTCTGATTCACCGGGGTCCCGAGCTTTTTACCCTCTCCATTCAAAAAGGGGAGTATGACGACATCGGGCTGGAATTTGAAACCTACCTCATGGACAAGAAGCAGACCTGCCGCAACAAGTGCATCTTCTGCTTCATCGACCAGAATCCCAAGGGAATGCGGGACACCATCTACTTCAAGGACGACGACTCCCGTCTGTCCTTCCTGATGGGCAACTACGTCACCCTGACCAACATGACCGATGAGGACATCGACCGGATCATCCGGATGAAAATGTCCCCCATCAACATTTCGGTTCACACGACAAATCCTGCGCTTCGGTGCAAAATGCTGAACAATCGCTTTGCCGGCGATTCCCTGAGGCATCTTCGCCGTCTTGCCGAAAACAAAATCATCATTAACGCCCAGATCGTCCTTTGCAGAGGGGTCAACGACGGCGACGAGCTGGACCGCACCCTTGCCGATCTGAAGGCATTTTACCCCAATATCGGTAGTGTGGCAATCGTCCCTGCGGGTATGACCAGGCATCGGGACGGGCTTTATCCCCTGTCTCCCTTTTCAAAAGACGAGGCGTCCGCCGTCATTGATCAGATCGACCGATTCGGGACATCCTGTCTGAAGGAGTTCGGGGTCCGGCTGTTCTACCCATCGGACGAATTCTTCCTGACCGCCGAAAGAGAGCTTCCGGGTGAGGAGTACTACGACGGCTATCCTCAACTGGAGAACGGCGTCGGCATGATCCGTTCCATGGAGACAGAGTTTGACGAAGAGCTTCCCTATCTGGAAGAGGATTACGACACCGAAAAATCCGCTCACTTTTCCATCGCCACAGGACGGGCGGCATACGATTTTATCTGCCGCATCACTCATCGGCTGCTGAAAAAATGCCCGAATCTGCAGGGCGAGGTTTATCTGATTGAGAACGACTTTTTCGGCAGAACCATCACGGTGGCGGGACTGATCTGCGGCTGCGATCTGATCGCCCAGCTCAAGGGGAAGGATTTGGGGGACACCCTTTATCTGTCCTCCGCCATGCTCCGTGACGAAGGAGATCTGTTCCTGGACAACGTTTCGATCGCCGAAGTTGAGCGGGAACTTGGGGTCAGAATTGTTCCCATTGATGCCACAGGACAGGATTTTATCGGAAAAATCCTCGGATAAGGGGATTTTGAGTATCATTTGAAAAAAACGAGAAAGGCAGGGTCATGAGAATGGCAAAACCCATCGTTGCCATAGTAGGCAGACCCAATGTGGGCAAATCCACCCTATTTAACAAGCTGGCAGGCGAGCGAATTTCCATCGTGGAGGACACCCCCGGTGTCACCCGTGATCGCATCTACTACGAGATCGAATGGGCAGGTCGCACCTGTATGCTCATTGACACCGGCGGAATTGAGCCGGTCAGTGACGATGTCATCCTCAAGCATATGCGCCTTCAGGCACAGATCGCCATCGAAAGTGCCGATGTCATCATTTTCCTGACCGACGTCCGAGCCGGACTGACTGCCGACGACCGGGACATCGGAAGAATGCTCCTGCGGTCGGGAAAGCCGGTCATTGTGGGCGTCAACAAATGCGATTCGGTCGGTGCGCCTCCCGCAGAATTCTATGAGTTCTACGAGCTGGGCTTCCCCGACGATCCCATCGCAATCTCTTCCGTACACGGAAGCGGAACCGGTGACCTTCTGGAAGCGGTCTACCGCTACTTTCCGGAGTCGGATGAGGTTGAGGAGGACAACGACACCATCAAGGTTGCCGTCATCGGAAAGCCCAATGCGGGAAAATCCTCCATCATCAACAACATTCTGGGCGAGGAGCGGCTGATCGTCTCCGACATTGCGGGCACTACCCGGGATGCCATCGACACCCATGTGGAGAACGAATTCGGCAAGTTCACTTTCATCGACACAGCGGGCATCCGCAGACAGGCGAAAATCGAGGATCGGATCGAAAAATATTCGGTTCTGCGAGCCAAAATGGCGGTTGACCGTGCCGATGTCTGCCTGATTCTGATTGACGCCAATCAAGGCATCACCGAGCAGGACGAAAAGATTGCCGGCATTGCCCACGAGGCAGGCAAAGCATCCATCATCGTGGTCAACAAGTGGGATCTGGTCGAGAAGGATAACTCCACCACGAACAAATTCACCGAAAAGATTCGGAACGCCCTTGCCTATATGCCCTATGCGCCGATTCTCTTTGTTTCGGCAAAGACAGGGCAACGGGTCGGCAAGCTTTTCGAGCATATCGTGTATGTTCACAATCAGGCATGCACCCGTATCACCACCGGAATGCTCAACGATATGCTGGCTGACGCTCAGGCAAGAGTTCAGCCGCCTTCAGACAAGGGGCGCAGACTGAAAATCTACTATATGACCCAGATCGGCGTTCAACCGCCCACCTTCGTCATCTTCTGCAACGACGTCCGGCTCTTCCACTTTTCTTACCAGCGATTTATTGAGAATCAGCTTCGTGAGGTATTCGGCTTCAATGGAACGCCCATCAAGCTCATCATCCGTATGAAGGGCGAGGAAGGAGATAAGGTCTGATATGAGAGAATTTTTCTATCTGCTTTTCTTCAACAATGACCGTATCATTGGCTATCTGACCAGCCTGTTCGATCTGGACTATGCAGACGGGCAGATCACCTCCAGGTATCCCTTTTTCCTGCTGGTGGGGCTGATTTTTGTCTTCGCCGTCATTGCCTACCTGCTGGGCAGCATCAATTTTGCACTGGTGATCTCAAAGGTGTTCTACCACGATGACATCCGAAATTACGGCAGTCACAATGCGGGAACCACCAACATGAAGCGCATCTTCGGCAACAGGGCGGCACTGCTGACTCTGTTGGGCGATCTGCTCAAGGGCGTCATCGCCTGTCTGCTGCCAAAACTGCTGATCTCACAGAGTGCCGCTTATCTGGCAGGTCTGTTCTGCATTCTGGGTCACTGCTTCCCCGCCTTCTTCAAATTCCGGGGAGGCAAGGGCGTCGCCACGGCAATTGCCATCATCCTGACCCTGGATCCTTTGGTCGGTCTGATCCTTCTTGCCATCTTTGTTCTGGTCGTTCTGTGTACCAAGTACATTTCCATGGGTTCCATCACCGCTGCCTTCTTCTTCCCTATCGTGCTGGACCGGATCAGCAATCTGCTGTTCGAACACGGACCGACGGCACTCATGATCATCTGTTCCACATTGATGACCGTAATTGTCATAGCGGGTCACCATGCCAACATAAAAAGGATTCTGAATAAAACCGAAAGCACGTTCAGCTTCAAGAAAAAAGGAAGCAAGGAAGCCTCTTCCAAAGAGAACGACCCGGATGACGCAAAAAAATCCTGAAAAAAATCAATTTTTTTGAAATTTCCTATTGCAATTTTGAAAAGAATATGGTATAATACCGATTGTTGATCTTAGAAATAAGTTCGTGAAGAAATTGGAGGTGTAGAGTAATGGCTAAATGTGAACTCTGCGGAAAAGGCGTTGTATTCGGTTTGAAGGTTTCTCACTCCAACCGCAAGACCAACAGAACATGGAAGCCCAACATCAGAAAGGTTAAGGCTGACATAAACGGAACTCACAAGACCGTATATGTATGCTCCCGTTGCCTGCGTTCCGGTAAGCTGGATCGTGTTCAGCGCACGATTAAGGTTCCGGCACCTGCTACTGTTGACGAGATCGTTCTTGAGCCGGTTGTTGAGACTGAGACTACCGAGGTAGTAGCTGAAAACGCATAATGGTCGTTTTCCGGACATGGAAGGACGGACAGTTTGTCCGTCCTTATTTGTTTTTATCTAAGCGGGCAGCGACTTCGATTGGGAATGCCAAAGAATTGGCAGAAATTACGCTCGTTCCCCTTCCCTCCTTCGACCGTCTGCCCGCTCCCGTCTCCGATCACCCCGATATGCTGATTTTCCCGGTAAAGGGTGGGCGTCAGCTGATCCTCTATGAGGGCTATTATCAGAGCAACCGGACGCTGTTCGACTCCCTTCCCTTTTTGATCGACACCATTCCCGACCCGATTCTGCCTGTCTATCCCCACGACATCAAGCTGAACTATCTTGCCGTGGGCGACCGGCTCATAGGCAGAACCGATCTTGTCCATCCCAAACTGACGGAAGGGCGGATCTTTATAAAGGTTCGGCAGGGCTATGCCCGATGCTCGGTCTGCCGGGTAGGCAAATCCGCCGCCATTACGGCTGATCCCTCCATAAAGCAGGCTTTGATCTCCATGGGAATGGAGGTTCTGACCATCCGTCCCGGGCACATCCATCTGGAGGGCTATGACTACGGCTTCATCGGCGGTGCATCCTTCGGGATCGGTCGGCAAATCTGTTTTTTCGGCGATCTGTCCCGCCATCCCGACGGGGCGGCAATGGATGCCTTTATCCGAAAGCAGGGCTATACGGCGGTCAACCTATTACCCGAAAAGGAGCTTTCCGACTTCGGCGGCGGTCTGTTCATCGACTGAAGCTACGATCCGGAGCCATAACCAAGACAAGAGCAAAGGCACGCAAAAAAGTTACAAACGAAAAGCAGAGATAACGATGGTCAGTCGAAGTCTCTGCTTTTCGTTGAATAAGCAAGAAAATCCGAAAAATCACTGTATTTTGGGTACAGAATAATATAGTTCCCATCGAGTAGACACTCAAAAAAGCAAAAAACGAGGCTGCACTCTATGGGGTTATATCACTTCTCAGTTCTTCCCTGTCGGCATTTTTTACTGCCCCATTTTTTGAATTTAATATTTTTCAAACATCTTACAAACCTTCTAAAAACAACCATATCGTAATATAAGCACACAGAGCAAAAAGAAAAAGCCATGTATAACAATTTAAATTTATTGAAGGAGACTGATTCAAATGGAAAACAGAACGAAAACGGGGCAGGAAGTTGAACAGGAGATGCTGGAGCTGAATGAGCAGTTTGGCGAATTTCTGCACACCAAAGGTATCGGCGCAAAATTCAGAGTTGCTTTTGAAAAGATGGGACAGTCTGCACATCAGCAACACGAAGCAGACAAAGCAAACTTTGAAGCAGTAAAGGCGAAGTCTGCGGAAGACAATAAGGAGTTCGTGGAATTCCTCCATACAAAGGGCGTTAAGGCAAAGTATAATCTTGTTGTTGAGAACATAAAAAACGGCGCAAAGGCTGCTTCTCACGATACCGCCGCACAAATTGCGAAAATTAACGCACAGACGCAGGAAGCTGTTGCCCATACAAATGCCATCGGAACTCCTCACATAAAAGCAACTCCTGAAGTCTATACTGCTGAATCTCTTACAAATGAATTCAATGCCTTTCTGAAAACCAAAGGTCTTGACGGAAAATATACCGTTTCAATCACGGAAGAAGAATAAGAAAAGCCGAGAAGCGAGGCGACGAATGCCGTCTCGCTTTTTCGCCATTTCAGGGGGGAAGAATTATGAAACGAATATTACGGTATCATGTAAATGAAAAAGAAGTGGAGCGGGAATATAACTACATTCCGTTCAGGTATATCCTCGCTATCCTGATTACTGTGCTTGAAGTGGCGGCAATTATCGGAATTGTCGTGGCACTCTGCTGTTATGTGCCGTATTTTTATGTCCTGTGCTGGATAACAGAAATCGCATGCGTTATCAACATCATTGCCTCGGACGATAATCCCGATTATAAGGTTCCGTGGCTTTTGTTTGTGATGATTTTACCGATTGCAGGATTTATGCTTTATTTCATATTCTATTCCCGTAAACTCAAACACAAGTATGTCAAACGTCTGAAGGTCTTGAAAGACAACGCATACCGCAAGGATGACAGCGAATTGCTTGATAAACTGCATGAGGACAACCCGGTTGCCGCATCTCAGGCAAAAATGCTATGTAGCATTGCGGAAGCGCATCTTTTTACTGATACAAAGCAGACCTATTTCCCGTTGGGCGAAGATATGCACCCACAGCTCCACGCCGATCTTTCTAAGGCGGAAAAGTTCATTTATATGGAATACTTCATCATCGAAGAAGGCAAGTTCTGGAACTCGATACTGGATATTCTCAAGGAAAAAGCGGCGGCCGGCGTCGATGTGAAGATCGTCTATGATGATATCGGCTGTATGATGACTTTACCCGGGGACTACTGTAAAACACTCAAATCCTACGGCATTGAAGCGACTCCTTTTTCAAGACTGAAAGGAAATGCCGACAGCGAATTTAACAACCGCAGTCACCGTAAAATTACTGTAATCGACGGCAAGGTTGGGTACACCGGCGGCATCAATCTCGCTGATGAATACATCAATGAATTTGAAAAGCACGGTCATTGGAAGGATACAGGGATAAGGCTTGAAGGTGAAGCGGTTTGGGAACTGACAAAACTGTTCCTGATTGACTTTGGCATCAATGTTAAAAAGATGCCCGAAATAAAGGCAGAGCTGTTCCCAGCACAGAGCGAAATCAAAGAGAAGGGCTACATAATTCCCTTCGGCGACGGTCCTCATCCGCTTTACAAGCGCAGAGTTGGAAAAAGTGTCATTCAGAATATGCTGAACAGTGCCACACGTTATGTATATATGACCACGCCCTACCTCATCATCGACAACGATTTGTGTCTGAGCATTGAAAATGCCTCCCTTCGCGGAGTAGATGTCCGAATTATTGTTCCCCATATTCCGGACAAAAAGCTGGTGTTCGGTATGACACGGAGCTTTTACAAACGGCTTATGGATGCGGGCGTACATATCTACGAGTACGAACCCGGTTTTATCCATGCAAAATCTTATCTTGCCGATGATGAATATGCCATGATCGGCACCATCAATCTGGACTACCGCAGTCTTGTTCATCACTTTGAAAACGGTGTATGGATGTATCGGTGTGAAGCCATCGGTGCTCTGAAAAAAGACATTGAGGCTACCTTTGAAAAGAGTATCGAGATAACGCCGAATATGATGAAAACCAATCTGATTCAAAGATTTATCCGTGCGGTGGTTCGAATTTTTGCACCCATGCTGTAAAAGAGTTTTTCCTTGCAGACTGCTAAATGAGGTTGCAATAGTCGAAAAAAATCCTCGGATATACCCTCCGGAACCGTTGTTTGAGAAAGAACCCGACAAAATCCTTTCGGCTGCTTTCTGAAGAGGGCAGCCGATTTTTTGAAAAGAACGCCGATGAGCTTTTGCTCCTCAGCGTTCTTTTCATGCGGGATTTTTTACAGCCGCTTGTCTTTAATTGGCGGGTTTGTTTGCCTGACCAATCCCGATTAGTGTGACTCAGAAGTCCGACACAATCGGGGTGCCGTCAAAGGCGTTTTCGGCAAACTCCGACCCTCTCGGAAGGTTTATCGTGAACAGACGGGTGCATCCGACAAAAGCGGAGTCTCCCACTTTGACGGGGTTCTTACCCAGAAATTCCACCGACTCCAAAGATGTGAAGTCCAGAAAGGCACCCTCTGGAATTTCGGTGATCGCCGCACCAACTTTGACAGAAAGAATCTGTTGGCTGTATGCCTGATAGCCGCCGTCGGGCAGAATGGCTCCGATGCCGGCAAACAGGAGACTTCCGTCGCTGTAAAGGTACCAACTGACCCCGTTTCCAAATCGACCGCTCTTCTGAAGCCACGGCGACAGCGTGACGAACGAAACACCGGCAGATTCTGCCATCGTCTGAGCCGCACTGTTTTCGTATCCCTTGACCGTTGAAAGTGCCGTACAGCCTTCAAAAGCATATTCTGAAATCGTCCGGACCTGTGCAGGGATTGCGATCTCGGTCAGTCCGACATCGCCGCAGAAGGCATACTCTCCGATGGTAGTCAGCGTGTAAGGCAGTTGAACCTCGGTCAGAGCCGTGAATCCGTCAAAGGCATGATCTCCGATAACGGTGACTCCCTCCGAGATCACCAGTTTTGTGATTTCGGTCGCCCGACTTGCCCACGGAAAACGGATTGCCGACTCGCCGGACAGTATTGCCCCGTTACCGATCACGGTCAAAGTCTCTCCGTCAATCGACCAAGTAAGCCCCTGACCGCAGGTGGGATCGTCTATGAGTTCGGACAGGGTGCGTCCGCAGTTCTCGCAGACCTTGACCCGCTCAAAGGGAGAAATCTCCTGCCAATCGCCCCAAGCATGCTCGTTTGGGGTATACCTTGCCGTAAAACTTCCACCGGCACTGTCGGCAACCGTATTTTCATCAAGTCCGATCCATCCGCTGAAGGTGTACTCATATTCGTCGTCGCAGGGGCGGGCGGGCGTCAGGTCGGGTGCATAGATCCGATTGCCGGGATAATATTCAGCCGTGATCAGCAAACTTCCGTCGTAGTCGTAGAAACCGTAGGTTGACCGTTCTTCCTGACGGATCAGGCTGGTATAATCCTTATAGCAGACGTTCATATCGACTGCCCCATTGACCCCATCGAGCTTTCCACTGCTGGAATACTGCCACATTCCGTAGTTTTCACTGTAATCGCCGTCGGGCTCTCCGCTCTTGGTCCATGAGGCAATCCACAGCTCATAGACAGGAGAAAGAGTGTCAAAATTCAGGTAGTTGGTAAACCAGTTCCGATTGGCATAGATTCCGGGATAGTAGCCCGCATCGGCAATCCGTTCACAGAATTCGATCGCCATTTCCGTAAGAAGGGGACGGCTGAGATTTTCTTCCTGACTGATGTTTTCAATGTCCAGATAGACGGGAAGATCAAAGGTTTTCCCGGCAATGTACTCCAGAAACCAGTCGGCATCTTGAGCGATCTCCTCCATATTCATGGCATAGGAGTAGTAATACACGCCGACCTTCAGTCCCGCCGCTTTTGCCTGCTCATAATGCTCCTCAAAATAGGTATCTTTCCCCTTGGTTGACCCGGCACGCAGAATCACGAAGTCGATATTCTGGTCAGCCAGCTTGGTAAAGTCGATGGAACCCTTCCAGAAGGACACGTCAATGCCGTATTCGGCATTTTCGTCATTGGCACCGCCCTGTGAGCCGTTATAATAGTCGTCGGGCGTGACAAAGGACCAACTGTCAGTACGGATGACCGCCTCCTCTGTTCCGATCAGGAAGGCGTAATAATAGCGGGTATGGGGGGCAAGGTCGGATGCCGTCATGGACAGGGAGGACGCCGCCTTTCCGAGGTTTTGCGTAGAAACCTCCTCCATGGCTTCAGGGGAGGTGCCCAGCAGCAGGGTACAATCGGACACGCTGATCCGTCCGAAACTGATATTCAGCGTGGCGGAAGAATATGTGACCTCGGATGCGTAGACATTGCGAACCTCAAGCCCGCCCTCCGATTGTGTAAGCACGGTCACCCCTCCCTGGACAGTTGCCTGTCCGGCAGACTCTGCCACAATATGAAAAGTAAAACCCATCACGGGGATGAACACAATCAAAAACACGAGTAGCAGCTTTTTCTTCATAATCTGACCATTCCCTTCGGTAAAATTTGGGGTATTTTCCCCTATTTTACCGTAAATGGAGCCGAATGTCAAGAAAAAACTGTCAGATTTTGCCTGCCATCAAGGATTGTCCGATTTTTTTCTCATACCTTCACCAATCCCTTGAAATCAAAAGAAATCGGGCGATCCCCTACGGGAAAGCGTATCAGATAGCTTCTGCCCTTCTCATCCACAGATTGAACGGTTCCCACACCGAAAATCCGATGCACCACCCGATCTCCTGCCGCAAACAGAACAGGGACAGGTGCCGTCCCATCCCCCTTTGAAGGTGAGGGCGGCAGGAAGGGGCGTCCGGTAATGCTAATCAGTTTTGGATCAAGATCGTTTACCAGGAATCTTGAGGGCTGTTTCAGGATGCCCTTGACCCCGATTCCCTCGCTGTCGGTGAAAAGAAGCGACTTTTTTGCCCGGGTGAAGGCGACAAATGCCAGCCTTCTCTCCTCTTCCAATGCCTCCCGTTTGCGTTCCTCAATGGCTCTGGGTGAGGGGAAAATACGGTCGGACATTCCTGCAACCACCACATGATCAAATTCCAGCCCCTTAGCGGTATGAACGGTCATGAGCCGCAGGCGATCTTCCGACTTTTCGTCCTCCTTTTCCCGGAACAAAGACACGCTTTCCAGATAGGTGGAAAGCGTCAGGTCCTCACCGAAGGACACCTCAGAGGCATAGATACTGTTCAGCAGTTCATTGACATTGTCCAGACGGTCCATGTCGCCGCATTTGCGGATATACGCCTCATATCCACTGTCGTGAAAGAGTCTTTGGAGCAATTCGCTGACTGAAAGATCAGCGGCAAGCTCCCGCATCCGCTCGATCAGTTCCACAAATGCCTTTGCGCCGCTTCCCTTGAAAATGGGATCGTCCAGATGGTGCTTCATCGCTTGATACAGAGAGCATTTTCCCTCTGCCGCATAGCTTTTGAGGGCATCTGTCTTGAGCTTTCCGATCTTGCGCCTGGGCAGATTGACGACCCGTATGAAGGACAGATCGTCCCCGAAGGCAACCATCCGCATATAGGCAATGACGCTCTTGATCTCGGCACGTTCATAGAATCCTACCCCTCCGTAGACGGTATAGGGGATTCCCGCCTCCAACAGTCCCTGCTCGATAAATCTGGACACATAGGAAGAACGGTAAAGAATGGCGATCTTTCGATAGGGAGTGCCTTCGGCGTGCCGTTCCCCAATATAGGAAACGATCCTTCCGATCTCCTCCTTTTCGTCGCCGCCGTGGTAATATTCCGGCAGGGGACCCCCGGGATTAGCGGTAAACAGGTCCTTTTTGATCCGAATCTGATTCTTTGCGATCAGGCAGTTGCTGACCGCCAGAATTTCGGGAGTGCTGCGATAGTTTTGATTCATAAAAATCGTGCGGCAGGGGGTATTTTCCTTATCAAAATTCAGAAGAAAGCGCATGCCGGCTCCCCGCCACTCGTAAATGTTTTGATCGGGATCGCCCACCACAAACAGATTATGATGATACGCCGCCAGACGGTTGATCATGGTATACTGCTCGATGTCCACGTCCTGATACTCGTCCACCTGTATGTAGGACAGCTTCTTTTGCCACTTTTCCTCCACATCGGGAAAGTGATTGAAGAGATAGGTGACGAATTTGATCAGATCGGCAAAATCCAGGGCAAAATTTTTCTTCTGCTTTGCCAGATAGCGCATGATGATCGCCTCGTTGGTATCATCCGGACGAAGGGTCAGAATGTCAAAGGTGGGATCGGACAGCCAGTCCACATAGGTAAGGTCGATTTTGTACCTCTCAATTCGGTCCAGCATGGTCTGGAAGGAAGCAGTGTCCAGCTTCAGTCCCAGTTCCTCGTAGACCTCCTCCAGAATCTGCTTCTGATCGGCATTATCCAGAATCAAAAAGGAAGACGGGTAGAACAGCTTTTCGATGTCTTCCCGAAGAATCCGGGCGCAAAAGCTGTGAATGGTGGAAATCAGAGTACAGTCCACCCCTTCTCCAAGCATGGAGCGGACCCGATTTTTCATCTCATTTGCCGCCTTATTGGTAAAGGTCATGCAAAGAATATTGGAGGTGGAAACGCCAAGCTCCTGCACCAGATAGGCATATCTGTGGGTCAATGCTTTGGTTTTACCTGTTCCTGCCCCTGCTACGACCCGAACATAGCCTTCGGTTGCCTCAACTGCCGCTATCTGATCGGGATTCAATCCCGAAAGGATCGAATTCATATTTTCACTTCCCTTCTGCATCCTTTTTATATCTTATTATATCATACGAACATATGTTTTGTCAATAGTTTTGGCAGAAAAGAAGGGAAAAAAGGACTTCCCGATCTGAAAACTGCAATAATTGCGATAGGCGGCAAAAACAGGATTTCCCGATACATAAAATCCCCCATAGTGCGACCTTGAAAGATGGTTTCAAGTGTCTGCACTATGGGGGATATTACTTATTCAACAGCACTGATTTTGCTGTCAGGGATTATCCGAGTACCTCGGTACCCATAACCTGAATCTCGGAAATTCCGGCATAAGAACCGTTGTTGATCGAAGTCTCGACAACAAATCCGGAGAAGGTCAGGGACGTGGTCTCAACGCCGCCGAGATCAATGGTCTGTGCGTCACGGGAATCGGTCAGCGACAGAGGCAGAACGGTTCCGTCAGACAGCGTTACCGTGCAATTGGTGAAGTAAGAGTCACCGCTTGCGCGACGGATATAGAATACCAGTTCATCGACCTTCACGGTCCGACCGAAGTCGATGGTCAGCGTCGTGCTTTCGTCAAACTTCTGAGCCTCCCAGGACTGGCTCGGATACTCGCCCTTATCACGGTTTGCCGTGAAGCCGTCAATCAGGTTGCGGGCTTCGAAATATGCCTTATTTTCCTTGACCGAGGATGCCGTCACATGAGGATAGGAACCACTGGCATTGGTCAGGTCATAAGAGTTCTGGGCAAGATTGTGAACCTCCGTCAATTCGCTCTCGGGAACGATTCTTGCGGTAATGGTATTCACAATATAATCGACTGCCAGGTTGGGATCCATGGTATTGGGATAGCAGGTTCTGAGATCGGGCAGGGTCATCTCAAAGGTGGAGTTCGGGCAGTAAATGATGCTCTCTCCGACTCTGGAGGACAGGGACAGTCCCAGATACTTCTGACCGTCGGGAAGTTTTACCGAAATGGTATCACCTGCCGCATATTTGGAATCGTAGTACAGGGTAACCATACCCTCACCGGTAACGGAATCCACACTGGAACTGTGAGTATAGGAGATGGTAATCTCACCGGCAGGGGTCTGACCGGCACGGGCAAGGATAGCATACTCGTTGAGTTTTTCGTAGAACTCACGCTTATTTTCCTCTTCCTCGAACTCGCGGATCTCATTGGTTCCCCAGTACTCCTTCACATCGTAAGTACCGTAGCAGGGAACGCCGAGGTCAATCCAGCAAGCGATCGCACGAATTTCCTCTTCGGTCAGATCACCGTGACCTTCACGGAGCATCTTGATCAGATTGGACTTATATGCGCCGTAGGAATAGGGGCTGAGCATTTCACACTGGCTCATGGAAGATACCCAGTTGGTATACTTATTGACAGAAGTTGCAACAAACTGTCCGCTGCTCTCGCCCTTGGATGCAGTCAGCACCAGATAGGACAGAGGGAATGCCTTCTTCATACGGCGGGCATAAACATCGGTACTCTGCAGAGAGATTTCCACATTGCTTGCCGTCGGAACCGTATACAGGCTCATGTCAAACTCATAGCCGCCGTCATGTTGATGCAGGCAGATGGCGATCACGTTCTCGCCCTGCTTTACATAGGCTGCGCCGGTGGTCTTGATGTCCTCATAAGCATCGTTCCACTTTCCGGGGTTACTGAAGATCAGGTGACCGTTGAGGAAGACATAGAAGTCATCGTCATAGAAGACGTTCATGTACAGACCGAAGGAGGCACCCAGATCGGAAAGATCATCTACGGTGAAGGTTTTTCTTGCCCACAGGTAGTTATTGCCCTTGGTCGCCCAATCGGTCGTCTGACCAACCACACGGTTGCCGAAGGGAGTCTTACCGGTCAGCCATCCGGTGGTATCGAAGTCGGCTGAAGTCCAATCGCCAGCAGTTCCGAAGCCGTAACTGTCGGCAGAACTGGTGGTATAAGTCCATTCGGATCCCTTGGAGAAGAGGGTCACCGTTCCGCCAGAGCTTCCGGACGAGCCACCCAGACTCCGGATCAATGCCATGTCAAAGAACTGACCGCCCGAAGAGGTTGCCGTCACTTTGACTGCGATCTCATTGTTTCCAAGCTTGAACGCTTTGACTGCGTCGCCGGACAGGGTGACATTGGTAAACTGGGTCTGTTCGCCGGATCCGGTATAGATAACGGTTCCGTTGACCGAAATCTCAACCGTACCGGTATAAGCCAGGTAGAGATTCAGCAAGTAGGAGTTCAGTTCAGCATTGGTGACCGAAACCGTCTTTCTCAGATAGATCTCATTGGAAGTCCAGACGGTATTGATGGAGCCGGGAGCGGTACCGATCTTACCGAAGGGACCGTAGTCCAGTGTCCAGTCTGCGCTGACATCGGCGGTCTTCCAATCAGCCGCAGGTGTCGTAGTGGTATAGTACCAGCTGTCACGGGTCGTGAACAGGTAGTCAGCCAGTGTCGCATCAAAGCCTTCGCCCAGTGCAGTTGCCGCAATATCCTTATAAGCGGTGACAGAGTCGCTGTGACAACTTACGCAGCTCTGATCCAGAATGGGCTGAACAACGGTAAGATAATCAAATCCGATCGGATCGTCCACATAGGGATCGAAGCCCTCATATTCCTCAAAGGAGGACATCCACAGATCAGGCTGCAACTCGCAGACGCCGTTATTCATGGCAAGCGTGACTTTGGCATTGGTAGAGGGTGCCTGATTCTTATCCACATGGCATCCGATACAGGAGAAGTATTCGCCGGGTTGGAGGGTAGACCAGCTTCGCATGGTCTGCACCACATAGCCGTTCTCATCCAATAGCTGGAAGTAGACCGGTATGCCCGCAGGACAGGTAAAGAGTGCTGATCCATCCTCGTAGACAGGTACAATACCCAAAACCTCCTTGACATCCCATGAACCGTTACCGGTTGAAACAGGGGAGTAGGGGTCGGAAGAACCGGTGCCTCTGCCGTTGGTTGCACCGATTGCAGAAGAGCGGAACTCAAGTCCTACAACACGCAGATACTTGACGGTACCGACCGCAATATCCTGACCGTCATAAACATTGCCGACATAGAAGTAGCCGTAATTCATACTGTAGTCGACAAGAGAGGCACGGTTGAACAGAGCTGTCGTCTTGATCGGAACGATCTGGCTTGCCGGGAAGCTGGTATTACCTTCGGCAATCACAACCGAGTCTCCATTTGTGTTAATCAGTTCGATATTGAAGGCGGTGCTGACACCGGAATAGGTTTCTGCTGTAGAAACAAGGAAGGTGTCCTCATTGATGGCATAAGGGTACTTATAGACTCTTCCCTGCTGATAATATGCCGTATCATTATCGTAGGAACTTTCAAGCTGCTTCGTGTAACTGTCGTCCCAGACATAGTCGATTGCAGACGACACGTCTCTGCCCAGATTGGTATTCAGGATCGCCAGTTTACCGCACTGTACCTGGTGATGTCCGCAGGTGATGGTGATATACTTACCGTCTGCGCCGGGGATTTCACGGGTGTGAATCAGCGAAGTAGGGTTGGACAGATCGTTACCGTAAACCTCGGTCTGATTGGTACCGTCGGCAAACATCTGGAAGATTGCCTGGACATACATCTGAGTCCGGTCGTTGTAGTCCCAACGGGTATAAAGGATACGACCGTCTTCGGTTGTGGTGGGATAGGTGGTATGAACCTGATCGTATCCCAGACGGGTAATATTACTGCCGTCGGCATCACACTTATAGAGGTTGGAGACAGGAGTTATCCAGCAATCAACCGTCTGAATGTCACGGGTAGAGTTGAAGATAATGCTGCCGTCGGCACAGAAGACGGGTTCGATATCAGCAACACCGCTGCCGAAGGTGATCTGCGTCTTCTTACCGGTGGTCAGATCGAAAATGTACAGGTGGTAATCATCGGTTGACTTCTCCTTCATGGAGAATACGATCTTCGTTCCGTCCGGCGACACGTCAGGATCACGGATGACACCGCTGCTGCATCTGACAAGTGTTGCTTCTTCCTTAACGACATTACCATCCTGATAGGAAAGGGTGATAAGAGTCATCTTGGAACCGGGATTGAAGACTGATTCGTTACCCTCTACGCTGGTACTGCCATCGTTTGACTCTTCTGCCAAACCTTCGGAATAGGCGTAGTGGGATCCGCCAAGCTGCTTATGGTAGACGACAACATAGCTGGTCGCCATGTTCATCATATCGTCCAGCATTTCGGATCTCTCAATGGTGGTCGCCGCATAACTTTCGGACGGCAGTGCAATGCACACCAGCGTCACGATCATGACAAGTGCCACAGAGAGAACCAGAATTTTTCCAAGAAGTCCTTTTCGTTTTGTCTCGTTCATTTCATCTGACCTCCTGTTCAGTTGGTGATTTTCAAATCTGTTGCCAGATTATTGCCGGATGCGTCCTTAATGGATACCACATAGTACGCATCTGCTCCGATGTTTTCGGGAACGGAGATTTCCTTATCAAGCGTGACATTGAAGATGGTATTGTAGTCGCCTGCGGTGATACTGCCGCTGGCGGAACCGATCACATTGCCGCTTGCATCATACAGGGTCAGGGTAACCGTTGCATTCGGTGCGCCCTCTTCCTGCTGGCGAACCGTCAGAGAGCGGATCGTAGTACCGGGTACCAGCGTATTGTAGGAACTGTCGCTGTTGAGAATCTGCTCTGCTCCGTAGGTCTCGCCCTCCAAACCAATGGAGAGAACATATTCTGCCAGTGCCTTGGCATTCTCATCGGAGATGGTCTTTCCCCACTGATTTGCCATATACTTTACCAGCTCGGTCATATCGGTAAAGTGTCCGATATAGGTCCACGGAGCACTACGCCAAATTTCAACCAAAGTGGGGGTATCCATAGGACTCTGTTCCCATGAGGGATCAAACTCCGTTGTTGTGGTATTACGAATCGTCATATCCGTATAGAGGGGAGCAGGGTGACACTTTGAGCAGTTGTACTCAGAGAACAGTTCCTTACCCTGCTTAGCCAGATCGCTCAAAGTTCCGTCATCGTTCAGATAAGGTGAAGATTCAGGAATGATAGACTTCAAATAAGCAATGATCGTCTCAGAAATATGACCCGACTCGGCTGTGGCATTCATAAGAGGCGTGCCGCTGACGCTTCCGTAGATATTACTCTCGGCAGTGGGTTCGATACCGGTTGCCAGTGCAGCGGGAGTCCGCAGGGACATCACCATGCTCTTGGTATTCTTGGGCGTCCCGATTCCGTCGCCCAACTCATCCCAGTTAAAGCCGCCCGATCTTGCGTCAGGATGACAGGAAGAGCAGGACTGCCAGTTCTGGTAACAGATGGTGGCATCGTTCCAATAGATCTCGCCTTGACGAACATCATCGGCTTCGGGCTGAGTTCCGATTGGCAGCGTAGAAGAAACGGACATATTCTTACCGTCCACAACCTTCACATCGCCGGTAAAATACTCGGCAACATAGACATTGCCGTTGGCATAAGCAATGGCTCTGGCACCGGTTCCACCCAGTTCGATACGCTCCTTAACGGTTGCCGCAAAAGGAATGTAGTTGACAATCTCGGAAACATCGCTTACCGCAGAACCGGTCTTCCCGGCACGGGAAACCAGCGTTGACAGTTTGGACAGATTGGTGCGGATCAGTTCACCGGTTCCCGCAATTGCGCAGTAAAGGTAGGAATTATCCTCAGACAGTGCCAGACCCCAGGGATTGGCTGCGCCATGCTCCAGATCGTCCAAAAGGAAGGTGTATTTGACCTCCTTGGAGGCAACATCAATAACCGAGATACCATTGGTATTGACCCATCCGGCGTCAAGCTGGGTGGTCGGATACTGATAGTGAGCGACCACATGAGACACATAGGCGGTCTTTCCGTCGGAAGTGACCACGATGTCCTTCACATTTCCCGCACCGTTGACCAGACTGATGGATTTGGTGACGGTATTGCTTGCCGTGTCGATGACATCCACATTTGCGCTGACAACATCACTGTTGGCAGCATCTTCGGGAAGATGGCAGGCAACAAACAGTTCTGTTCCGGCAAGTGCCATGGACTCAGGCTCTCTGGTGACGGGGATTTCCTTGGTCTCAGTCATGGATCCCAGATCCACCACCGATACGCTGTTGGAGAAGCGGTTTGCCACATATGCGGTATTTCCGGTGATCACCACGTCATAAGGAGTATGACCGGTGACAACAGAGCCTACGGTCGCCAGATTGGTGTCCAGCACCACCAGCTTGCCGCCCAGTGCTCCTTCGGTAACATATACCCGATCTCCGCTTGCGACTACGTTATGTACTGCCAGATCCGATACATAGCTTGCCGCAATACTGCCGTCTGCCGTGTTGATCTTGTAGACTGCACAGCCCGTCTCATCCGATACATAGGCATATGCGCCATCTTCCGACATGGATATGCCCGATGGCGAATGATAATCACCGGAAGGAACGGTCGTGGACGGGGGAGTTGTGTTCGTATTATCCGTTGACGTGTCCCCCGGCTTATTTCTGTTGCAGGCAAGAAGACCCACCAACAATGCCGCCATCGTCAGAGTCAAACCCGCAAAGATGCCAAAGCGTCTGAGCAGGAATTTTCTGCCGCTGTCCGGCTTGGATGAGGATGATTGTTTTTCTTTTGGCTTCATTCCAAATAACCTCCTAAATCTTATCCTGTATTGGTATGAATCAATTGACTTAAGTTGAATAGGTGTGCATAGACGCTGCGGGAATAAACTGCACAAAAAGGAAGGTAATAACGATTCCCACAAATCCCAGCAGCGCAAAAACGGGAGCGATGTTTTTCAGCTTCGGTTCCCTTCTGAAGTGGAGATACAGCATATAGATCAGCCATGTTGCCAGAGACCAGATCTCCTTGAAGTCCCATGCCCAGAAGGCTCCCCAGACCTCGTTTGCCCAGATGGCTCCGAAGAACATTCCCATGGTCATGAAGGGGAACAGGAAGCAGACGCAGTCATACACGCCGCCCTCCAGACGGAGTTTATCCTTTCGGCTGGTGGTGAACACCGACTGAACGCACATGAGAAATTCCACGGCCCCCATGGTATAGGCAATCATATAAACCAGAATATGGGGGACGAACCAGGGCGACTGAAGTGCAGGAGGAAATTCCCAGACATCGGTCGCATCCATGAAGACCAGTCCCAACATGATCACCGTGGGTACCAGTGTAAAATACCGTGCCATCCACTCTCCCCTGCGGACGAGATGCATATAGAAATAGATAGGAAGAAAGCAGATTCCAAGGAAGGTCAGAACCTGATAGATACTGACAAAAGGAACATACCCGTTATGCAGATAGTTGTTGACCACAAGGGTCAGATTTGCCGCAAATCCCAGTCCCCAGAAAGTCCGGCTGATCAGACGGAGTCTTTTCGCCGCCTGTTCATCGTCATTCTTTTTCCGGGCATTCCCGTACATCAGCTCCAGAACAAATGCCCCGCCGTAGAGAAAGGCGGCGATAAGTGCGATAACCTTTAAAATCGGTCCTGTCATGATTTACCCGCCTTTCCGCCCGAGGATTTTTCACAATCCCTGTCGGCATTCGTCTTCACTGTCTCATCCTTATCGGTATTTTTCCGCCGGGGCAGAAGACAGGTCATAACGGCACCCACAAAGATCATGATCATGCCGACCAGCACAGCATATTCTCCGGGATCCTGTTTGAACAGGAGAAGCTCCTGCTCGGGGTAAACATAGATCGTCAGCTTTCCGTTCTCGACCACGACATGACCGTAAAGGGGCATGGTGGCACTGACGGTCAAAGCGTCCGTTGTCGTCTCACGATAGGTACCCGAATTCAGATTATAGCACAGATAACTTGTCTCGGCATCCACAGGGTACACTGCGGCAATCTTTTCGGCAAGCTCAGTCCAGCCGTTTGCCTCAAAGGAGTTGTCAATCTGACGGTTTGCAAGCTCTCCCACCGTTTTGCCGTCGCTGTAAGACATGAGATAGATCTTCCATCCCTTGTTCCGATAGGTGTGATTGACTTCCAGCACTGCCTCTTCCTGAACGCCTGTTGACGTGTCAGTGATCAGCAGGTCGGCGTGATAGTGTTTATCCGAGCCGCTTTCGTACTTTTCCACCGTGAAATCGGTGATCTGAATGCCAAAACCAAGGCTGTTGTAGTTACCGGTGCTGTCATAATAGCCGTCATAATAACTGCCTGTAGTCAGATTGAAGTAGCTCTGCTCTCCTCCCAGAGCACCGGCGAGAAATCCCACCAGCATGACCAGAATTCCCACATGAAGAAGGACAAAACCGATCTTATAGACTCCAAATCCGAAGCGGTAGAGGGCAAGACAGCCTACCTGTATCAGGGCATAAACCGAAAACAGAATCAGAGGTACCCACTGACTCAGAATCGACTCGCCATCACCGGTGAACAGGCTGTTATCGCCGGCAAAGGATGCGCATACGGCAACCAGCAGGAAGATTCCCACCAGCACAGACAGCAATATATACGCTATCCGATTGAATTTCTTGATGTAAACCAACTCCTTTTACGGAAAAGTCGGGGATTCATCTGCCGTCAACCCGTCTTTGGGAAAGGTCAGGTGCTTTTTGGCTGATAATCTGTGTCAACGATAAGCATAATGCGAACCGAAAAGCGAACCCCCGTGGACAGAAGAACGAATATTGTCCGAATTTGTTGCCTTCCAATCCAATCCAATTTATTTTACCACAAATCGGGCGATTTGTAAAGATGCGACTTGCCTAAAATTCCTTCTTTTTTTTGTGCAAAAGCAACAAATTAAAAAAGTCGAATGACCCCCTGTCCCTTTTCAAAAATTCAGGTATTTGCCGTCAGATATTGCGGTAGCGAAGCTGGCGATAGACGGACGGAGTGCAATTCATGAGCTTTTTGAAGACCCGGTTGTAGTAGGTCACCGAGGAAAAACCCACGTCCATGGACACGGCAGTGATGTTTTCATTGGTGGTGCGCAGAAGCACTTCGGAATGCCTCACTCTGACATAATTCAGGTATTCGGTGAAGGTAGAGCCGGTCACGCTACGAAAGAGGCGGCAGAAATAGGAAGGATTGAGCCCCAGAAGGGCTCCTGCATCCTCCAGCGTTATGGAGGCAGCGTAGTTCTTATCAATATAGTCCAGCACCGGACGGAGCCGCTTGATACCGGTTCGATCGATGCTCTCTTCGGGATTGGGCAGAACCTCCTGCCGGATCAGGCGGGCAAGGATGAGATAGACGCAGGATTTGATCACATAGTTGTACGCCTGCTCCCGCCTGTCGGATTCGCGAAGAATTTTCTCCATGGCATCAACGATGGCGGGATCGGACAGCGACCGAGCGGGAACCTGACCGGTGATCTGATAGGCGTACAGATCGGACAGGAAGGCATCTTCCCGATACTCACCCATACGGAACTGAAGCAGAAGATAGCGGGACCCCTTCGCCTTTGACACCGTATAGTGGGGAACCCGGGAGTTGACAACCAGAATCTCCCCCTCATTTGCCGGATATTCCTTGCCGTCCACGATACAGGACACCGCCCCCGAACGGATCAGAAGCAGTTCGATTTCATCGTGGTAGTGCATCTCGCAGATTCTGCCTTCCCCGTTTTCAAACGACTCCTCCACCCGAACCCTGCTTTCGGGAACATTGAGCCATATGGTTTCGTTGCGCATACGTACCCCCCTGCCTCTTCTTTCTCTGATTCCAGTCAAAAAGTAAAAATTGTTCAAGATATGGTAAAGATAGTGGTAGATAATCCATCTTCAAAAAGGTATAATGGACTTGTGAAAAGTATTATACTATAATTTTTTGAAAAAGTCAACTACTGGAGAAAATATACAAAAAAAGGAGAATGTTTATGAGCGCAAAAACCGTTTCAAGCCTTGATGCTTTCAAGGAAAACCAGCAGGAAAAGGTCATCACCGCCGACAAAAAACTGAAAGTCGGCATTATCGGAACCGGCTGGATCGCAGGAGCCCATATGTCGGAGTACAAAAAGATGCCCGACGTTGAGATCGTTGCGGCCGCCGATCTGGTTCCCGGAAAGGCAGCACAGTTCATGAAGGACTGGGGCAATCCCGACTGCCGTTGCTATCTCTCCGGTCACGAAATGCTGGAGGCAGAGCCCGATCTGGATGCCGTATCCATCTGCACCTACAACCGTCAGCACGCTCCCTGCGCCATCGACGCACTGGAACATGGAGTGAACGTGCTTCTGGAGAAGCCCTTCACCGTTACCGTTGACGAGGCGGTTGAGGTTATGCGTGCCGAGAAGAAGTCGGGCAAGATCCTGTCCATCGGATTCCAGCCCCGGTTCAATCCCAACATGCAGATGCTGAAAAAAATCGTCCAGTCGGGCGAGCTGGGTAAGGTTTACTACATCCAGACCGGCGGCGGTCGCCGCAGAGGCATTCCTACCCCCTTCGGAACCTCCTTCATCGAGGAAAAGACCGCAGGTATCGGTGCCATGGCAGACATCGGATGCTATTCGCTGGATATGTGCCTGAATGCTCTGGGCTATCCGAAGCCCCTGACCGTGACCGGCTTCAAGACCGACTACTTCGGCAAGGATCCCTCCTACTGGACGGCTGAGGGCAAGCCCGCAGAGTACGCCGATCTGTTCGGCGTTGACGACTTCGCAGGCGGATTCATCCGTCTGGAGGGCGGAATCTTCCTTGATTTCCGTATTTCCTGGGCAATGAACATGGACACCGCAGGCGATACCCTGATTCTGGGTACCAAAGCAGGTCTGCGCATTCCTTCCACCGAGTGCTGGAACGGCTCTATCGGCGGACCCATGAAGATTTACCGCACACTGCCCAACTCCACCACTGAGGTCTGCTGGGAAATTCCCATGCTGGAGAACACCCGTGAGGGCGAGTTCTATCTCAAGATCCGTTCCTTCCTGGATGCCATCAAGAATGGCGGCTCCTCTCCTGTTCCCTCCTCTCAGATTCTGTACAATCAGGCAATCATCGACGGTATCGTCCGCTCCTCCGAGTGCGGTCACGAGATCGAAATCGAAATTCCCGAGGTATAAAACTTTGACAGGGCTTCGGTTTTCGCCCGAAGCCCTGTTTCAGACTCCGTCAGGAACAGGGTTTCTGCCATACACAGGAAGAAAGGAAGCCTTGTGAAAATTTCTGACGGTCATCAGAATTTCCGATTCCCATGGAAAAGAAAATTGGGATCATTTTCAGGTTGCTTTCTGCCGGTTTCCGGCAGAAAAGCGGAAAGGTAGGGTTATATTTATGAAACCATTCAAAGTCGGTCTCCAGCTCTACTCGGTTCGGGATGAAATGGAGAAGGATTTCTTCGGCACGCTGAAGGCGGTCAAGGAAATCGGTTATGACTACGTTGAATTTGCCGGTTACTTCGGTCACACCGCAAAAGAGGTCCGCTCCATGCTGGATGAGCTTGGTCTTGTCTGCATTTCGGTCCATCAGGGACCCGATCTCTTCATGGAACAGGGTCAGGAGGCAGTGGACTATCTGACCACCATCGGTGCAAAATACTGCGCTATCCCCTGGTACGGCATTGAAAACTACCGGGACGGCAGATTTGAGTCCACCATTGAGATGTTCAAAAAGGTCAGCGATCTGCTGGCAAAGTCGGGCATCCGTCTGACCTATCACAATCATGATTTCGAGTTCCAGATGATGGACGGAAAGCCCATTCTGGAGCAGATTTATGCCGCCATGGGCGACAAAATCGAGGGCGAAGTGGATACCTGCTGGGTACGCTATGCAGGGGTGGATCCCTGCGAGTTCCTCAGAAAATACATCGGCAAGATGAAAACCCTCCATCTGAAGGATTTTGTCTGCAAGAAGATGGCACAGGGTCCGGTTTATGCCCTGATCGACGACAGTGGCAAGACATCCGAGCCTGTTTCCAAGGAGGACAACGGCTTCCGTTTCGTTCCCGTGGGACAGGGACTTCAGGACTTCCCTGCCATTCTCGCCGCAGCCGAGGACGTGGGCATCGACTATGTGATTGTCGAACAGGATCAGTCCTATGAACTTTCCTCCATCGAGGCGGCAAGACAGTCCAGAGAGTATCTGCGCTCGCTGGGCATCTGACCGATTTCACTAAAATCTGACAAATCGAAAGGAATTACGCATATGAAACTGGGTGTTATGAATCCCGTACTGGCGGATATGTCCTTTGAGGACGCCCTCCGTTATCTGCACTCTCTGGGTGTGGCTCAGATCGAGATCGGCGCAGGCGGCTATCCCGGCAACGCACATCTGAAACCTGAGGAATTGTTGGCGTCTCCCGAGGCAGTGAAAAATTACAGGGCACTCCTCGACAAGTATGACATTGAAATTTCGGCAATTTCCTGCCACGG
This sequence comes from Eubacteriales bacterium, assembly GCA_051868045.1. Lineage (GTDB taxonomy): Bacteria > Bacillota > Clostridia > Oscillospirales > CAG-272 > CAKSQF01. The sequence continues at coordinate 13,701 of JBJDZN010000078.1, read as the reverse complement.
CAATCCCCTGCATCCCAACCGCAAACTTGCCGAAGACTATGACCGTCAGTTCCGCAACGCCATCCTTGCCGCAGAGGCACTGGGTGTTGAGACCGTAGTCGGATTTTCCGGCTGCCCCGGCGACTGCGACAACTCGATCTACCCCAACTGGGTGGTCTGCCCCTGGCCCGACGACAATCTGAAGATTCTCGACTGGCAGTGGAACACCAAGGTCATCCCCTACTGGAAGGATATGGCAAAATTCGCCGAGAGCCACCACATCAAGCACATTGCCTTTGAGATGCACCCCTCCTTCGTGGTCTACAATCCCGAAACCCTTTTAAGACTCCGTGCCGCCGTCGGCGACATCATCGGAGCCAACTTCGATCCCTCCCATCTGTTCTGGCAGGGCATTGATCCTGCGGCGGCGATCAAGGCACTGAAGGGTGCGATCTATCACTTCCACGCCAAGGACACCCTGATCGACAAGCGAAACACAGAGGTCAACGGTGTTCTGGACACCAAGTCCTACGGCGACATCGAGAACCGTGCATGGGTCTTCCGTACCGTGGGCTACGGTCACGACAAGCTGGAATGGAACCGCATTATCTCCGCCCTCAAGACCGTGGGCTACGACGGAGCCATCTCCATCGAGCACGAGGATGGGCTTATGTCCAACAAGGAAGGTCTTGAGAAGGCCATTGCCTTCCTGAAGGACGTCTTGATCTGCGAAACCGCAGGAAAGGCATATTGGTTCTGAGTTTACGCCGATTCAACCTATAAATAAGAAACAAACAGGTACTTGAAAATGGAAACGCAAAAAATCTACAAGTTGGGCATGATCGGATTCGGCGGCATGGCAGGTCATCATTACACCCAGCTGACCAAAGGCAACACAAGAGTGCGGATCAAGGGAGTTTTTGACATAAATCCCGCCCGCATGGATGCGGCAAAGGAAAAGGGGCTGTTCCTCTACAGCTCCCGGGAGGAACTGCTTTCTGATCCCGAAATCGACATCGTACTGGTCGCCACCACCAACGAAACCCACGCCGAAATCTGCAAGGATGCCCTCCGTCATGGCAAGCACGTTCTGTGCGAGAAGCCCGTCACCATGTCGTCGGAAGAGCTTCTGGAGGTCATGGCTGTGGCAAAGGAAACCGGAAAGGTCTTCACTATTGACCAGAACCGCAGAGTCAACCGGGACTATGTCCTGATGCGCCGCCGGCTTGAGGCGGGGCTGATCGGTAAACCCTATGTCATCGAATCCCGTGTGGAAGGCTCCCGTGGAATGCCTGAAGGCTGGCGATGCAACAAGGCTCAGGGCGGCGGCATGATGCTGGACTGGGGTGTGCATCTCATCGACCAGATTCTCTACATGAGCGATGCGAAGGTGAAAAACGTCTTCTGCAAGATGTACTCGATCAACTACCCGGAGGTGGAGGACAATTTCCGTCTGACTATGACAATGTCCGACGGTCTGACCGCCCACATTGAGGTATCCACCAACAACTTCATCCTGCATCCCAGATGGTACGTTCTGGGAACCGGCGGTACCCTTCAGATCGACGACTGGTCCTGCGCCGGTCGGATCGTGCGTCCTCTTCGGGCGCAGAATGAATGGACGGTGGAAATTCCCGCCGACCGTTCGGGTCCCTCCAAGACCATGGCAAAGCGGGATCCCTCCACGGTAGAGACCATCGAGCTGTCCGCTCCCACCGACGTGACCGACAATCTGGACCCCACCTATTTCCAGCTTGTGGATGCCATCGAGGGCGCAGAATTGAAAATCAAGCCGGAAGAAGCCCTTCGGGTTATGCGGGTTATGGAGGCGGCATTTGAATCCGCCCGCACCGGCGATGCCATTCATACGGACATCTGATAAAACCGTCAGTTTGTGCCGGTTCCGGCACAAACGAAAGCGAAAATGAAATGAAAAAATATGAAACGAACGGAAAGGAATGACTTTCAATGCCCAAATTCGGCACATCTATTTATTGTCTGACCAGAAAGGTCTGCTCCGGAGAACTGACTCCCGTACAGGCGTTTAACCGTCTGGTTGAAATCGGCGCAGAGGTAGTGGAACTGGTTCCCTTCGGATTTGACATTTCCACCGATCCCGAGGTACGGAAAGCTCTGATGGAAGCCTCCGAAAAGTCCGGAGTCCCCATCGAAAACTATTCCCTGAACGCCAACTTTCTTCTGATCACCCCTGAGGAGTATGCGGCGCAGATGGAAAGAGCCAAGCGGCACATGGACGCCGCCCACGAAATGGGAATTCCCACCTTCCGTGTAGACTCTGCCTCCTTCCGCAGACCCATTTCGGAAAACACCATCGAGAACTTCGAAAAGGAGGTTCCCGTCATCATCGGTGCTTATGAGGAACTGTGCGACTATGCCGCCAAATACGGCATGACCATTCTCATGGAGAACCACGGCTTCCATGCCAACGGCTCCGAGCGGGTCCGCCAGATCATGACCTCGGTCAAGCGGGAAAACTTCGGACACCAGCTTGACGTGGGCAACTACATCTGTGTAGACGACATTCCCGAAATTGCCGTCAAGAAGATGATCGGCTTTGCCAAGACCATCCACATGAAGGACTTCTACGTCCGTCCCGAGAACCGCAATCCCGGTGATGCGGCGCAGTTCGACTGCGAGAACAGCTGGTTCCGTTCCTCCAACGGACGCTATCTGCGGGGTTCCATCCTGGCTCAGGGCGATCTGGACATCTGGGACATCATGTCCACCATCAAGAAGAGCGGCTATGACGGCAACATCTTCCTGGAGTATGAGGGCATGGAGGAATGCGACTACGGTACCATGGTTTCCTTCGCCAACATGAAGAGAATCTGGAACGAAGTCTGATCCCCCGACAATAAAACAAATGCGTGTTGCAGAGACATTCTGCAACACGCATTTTGATTTTCTACATTATCTTATCATGTCATCATAGGAGGCAGTCCCGGTGACAATCGCTTCGCCGTCACGGTAGACGGTCACCGTAACCGAGTCAAAACCATTTGCGGGAATCCCAGTGACAACCACGCCATAAATCACACAGCCTGACTCTGCGGTGTAGATCACACCGGCGGCAGAAACCTGCTGATAGAGCTTCATCGTGCTTCCCTGAATGTACTCATCGGAGATGGTACGCTGATAAGTATGATCTGTTTCCGCGCTGTCAAAGACAATCTCTACGACATCGCCTGTCTGAATATGGCTTTCCTCAGACACCAGAATCAGCCGCAGATCGAAGGTACCGCTTTCCGTGTCAGAACGTGTGGACAGGAAGGCAGAATGGTCGCCGGTGGAAAGAGTGCCTGTGCTTTCATTCACCGTTCCAAGAGAAAATTTGGGGACAACGGCGTCCACCGTCACCGCCACCGTCAACGTCTCACCCAATACCGTTGCGCTGAGCGTCGTAGTTCCCGCCTTTAAGCCGACCAGCGTCTGATTGTCAGTCACTTGAAGGATGGTGGAATCCCCTACGCTCCAATCGACAGTGGAAGTAAGTGAAAAGGTGTTTTTCGGCCAGCCGTTTGTCATGACGGCGGTCACATTGGCACAGGGTGCCGCAATCTCATCCCCAACGCTCAGGCTGATCTGACTTTCGGAAACTGCCGCAGTCAGCGAGCTTGCTTGAGAGGCGGAAATATTCACCTTCACCGTAGCGGCAGAATCGTTGACCCCTTCATCCGTTGCCGTAGATGTGGGACTTCTGAATTCCTGAACCCAGTAATGAACCCCGTTATATACCACATGACCGATACCGATCGCCGTGAAACCGGTGTTCAACATATTTCTCCGGTGACCCTGACCGCTGTAGGACTCGTTTGTCTCCTTCCATCCTTCAAATACAGCTTCTGCCGTTGCATATCCGGCGGCAATATTCTCTCCTACCGACCGATAACCACCGGTATAGGCGGTCCAGCACGAAGTTCCGTCCGGGCGGGTATGGCTGAAGCTGATCGCAATCTCCGCCGCACGCTGCATGGCGATCTTCTCAAGTTCATAGTCATAGACCAGTCCGGAAAGATTCGGATACTCCACTTTCTCGGTGTTGTCCGAGTTCCATGCCCATGCCTCATCGCCGGTTCGGAATTCGTTTACCATTTCCAGCATGTATCTTGCCTCGGTCTGACCGTAGGTCACGGCAAGGTCTACCGTCACCTCATCGCTCTCGGATGCCAACACGCCGGGCGTAAGCATGGAGACTGCCATACAAAGGATCAACAGCAGTGCTGAAAATCTTGTGAAAGTCTTGTGTTTATTCATAAAATACTCCTTTCATCCGGTCGGAAATACGCTCCCGCCGAAAAATTGATGTCTCAACGGACCCCTTTATTTTAGCACAGGTTTGGAGCAATGTCAAGGGTAAAAAAAGGTAACCCGTCAAAAATCAAAAACAGAGTCGGAAGCAGTTCAAAACGCCACTCCCGACTCTGTCTTCATTTTTACGGACAGTCCGATTTTCGTTGCTGTTTTACGCAGATTGGCTTTTGCCCCTTTGCCGCATCGACCCATTCGGGCATACGGTAAATTCATCACGGGCGCAAACCGTCACAATTGCTTTATGCCTGCTGAGGCATACCCAGTGCAGCGGCACCGATGATTCCGGCATCGTTGCCCAGTGCTGCCTTGACGATTCTGGGATGGACGTTTCCGTTTCTGGCAAAGTCCTCCTTCATCGCCTGCTCACGAAGGGGTACGAACAGGGGATCGCCCTCGTTGCATACACCGCCGCCGATGCAGATCACCTCAGGCTGGAAAATGTTTATCAGATTGGCAATACCGGTTGCCAGGTAAGAGATATAGCGGTCGCAGACCTCTTTGCCTGCCTTATCATAATGCAGCTTCATGGCATTGAACGCCGTTCTGCCGCTGATTCTGGCAAGATCGAAGTCGCAAAGCTCCCACATAACGGTGTCCTTGGTCTCCAGCATCTTCTCACGGGTCATGTTGATCAGACCGGTTGCCGAAGAATATGCCTCCCAACAGCCCCTTCTGCCGCAGGTACAGGGTTTGCCGTCCTTCTCGATGACCATATGTCCAAGCTCCGCACCGGCGTGGTTACTGCCGGAATAGATCTTGCCGTCGATAATGATTCCGCCGCCGACGCCCGTGCCGAGCGTAACCATCACGGCATTCTTGGCACCCTTTGCCGCACCTGCCAGTGCCTCTGCCAGTGCCGCTGCGTTGGCATCATTGTCAAGATAGACCTTCTTCATGCCCAGATAGCCGCCGACTTTCTCAACCATAGGGTAGAAATTCATGGGAATGTTATTGGAAAATTCCACAACACCGGTCTCGCTGTTGCAGGTTCCGGGGGATGCGATTCCGCAAGCCTCAATGTCGGACACCGAAATGCCCATTTCATTGGCAAGGGACAGGCACAGATCCGCCATATCCTTTGCAATCTCGTCGGTGGGACGGGTAGCAAGGGTAGGAATGCTGCCCTTCTTCAGAATATGATAGTTTTCATCAACGATTCCGGCGGCAATATTGGTTCCGCCAAGGTCAATACCGAAATAATACATAACTATGTACCAAACCTTTCTTGTTTTCTATTCTTCCCGGAGAGACTCCGTTGGATAACCGATTTCAAACAGCTCCCGCATTCGCTCCTGATTTCCGATCAGATAGAGGTAGGCAAACAGAGCCTCCAATGCCGTCGCCTTCCGGTATTCGGCGATGGATGCGCTGGGCGGAGGAGTCAGCTTTCCGTGATTGCGGGCACGTCGGAATACCCCCTCCTCGGTCTCATTCAAATGAGGCAGGATCCGTTCCGCCGCCTGTGCCTGGCGTATCGCCGTCACATAGTCCTTTGCCAGCGCATTGAGTCTGCCGGCTCCGCTATGTCCCTGCCGGATCAGATACTCTCTGACCAGCAGTTCCATGACGCTGTCGCCGAGATACGCCAGATCGGCAGATGGAATCTGCAATACATCCATGGAAAAAGCCCCTTTTCGGAAGTCTTACCGTCTTCCGCCGAAGGAAATCGTCTTTCGACGGAGTTTTCTTTATTCTACCACACAACTGCCGTTTTGTCAAGGATTTATTGACAAACTGAGAAAAAAAGAATTCGGAATGGCGACTATGCCATTCCGAATTTCAATTCATCTTGATTGCGTCTAATCAGCTCTCGGCTTCCGTCACATCAGTGTTTTCCGCATCATCGGCAGCAACATCCGAATCATCGGAAGCTGCATCCGCATCGGTCGTTACAGCTCCTGCCTCTTCCGTGGTATCAGCAGAAGCGGTAGTGGTAACCTGCACCGAGTCGAAGATATCGTTGGGATTGCCGTAGTCGACCTTACCTTCACCGGGCTGGATGATGTAGAGTGCGATCACAACAGCCGCAAAGATAATAGAGACAATAATCGTCAGTTTGTTCAGTTTCTTGTCGATGGTCTTTCCCTTGTACTTGCCGAAGAAGGTCTCAGCTCCGCCGCCGGACACAACGCCGGACATACGGGAATTCTTTGCACTCTGCATCAGCACGGCAAAAATCAGGAAAATCGACACGAGAATCAGCAGAACGCCGACGATAGTAATGATTAAGGTTTCCATAAATACTTTTTCCCCCTGAATAATAATACGTCTTTGCGGGCAACAAACCGATAAGGCAACTTTTCGGCAGGACATCAGACATAAAGCCAAATCTCTGCAATCGAAAAGCCCTGTAAAATATGTCTGAATTTTCCATTATACGTATATAAGTGGCGGCAGTTTGCCGCTGGTGGGCCATCAGGGACTCGAACCCCGGACCAACCGGTTATGAGCCGGTAGCTCTGACCAACTGAGCTAATGGCCCCCGTAAAAGCACGATAGCCCGCAAGCATTAGTAGTATAACACAAAATCCAAAGAATGTCAAGACCAAAATGAAATTTTTTTATCCAAATCTTGACAAATGGATAAAAAAAGTTTATGATAGAGAAAAGAGGCAGTCCCTGCCCAGATAAGTATAAAAACGAAAGAGAGGACCCTGTTTATGAACGATCTTTACTCCGTTGAACTCACCGAGTTAATTGATGAATTCGGACTTCAGATTCTCTATTTGCCTACGGGCAGGAAAGTCATGATCGACAGCATGGAGGTCAACCGTCCCGGACTCTGCCTGTCCGGATTCTTCGATCTGTTTGAACCCCGGCGCATCGAAATCATCGGCAACGTGGAACACCGCTATCTCGGCAGTCTGTCCCCCGATCAGCAGACCGCCCACATCCGGGATTTTCTTGCCCATCATCCCGCCGCCATCGTTATCACCCGGGGACTGGATCTTCCCTGCCTGACTCCCCAGTTGGCAAAAGAATACGATGTTCCGGTTCTGCGCACCACTCGCTCCACCTCTGAATTCATGGCTGCCCTGATCGCCTATCTGAGCGTCTCCCTGGCACCCAGAATCACCCGTCACGGTGTTTTCGTTGAAGTCTACGGCGAAGGCGTCCTGATTATGGGCGACAGCGGCATCGGCAAAAGCGAAACGGCAATCGAACTTGTCAAGCGCGGACATCGACTGATCGCAGACGATGCCGTGGAAATCAAGAAGGTCTCCGCAATATCGCTGGTCGGCAGTGCGCCCGAGATCATCCGTCACTACATCGAACTGAGAGGCATCGGAATCGTGGATGTCCGCAGAATCTTCGGTATGGGTGCGGTGAAGATTTCCGAAAAAATCGACCTGGTGGTTGCGCTGGAACCCTGGAACAGCGAAAAGAACTACGACCGCTTCGGATTGGAGACCGAATACGAGGACCTTATGGGTATCAAGGTTCCCAAGCTGACCATTCCCGTAAAGCCCGGTCGGAACCTGGCGATCATTCTGGAGATTGCGGCGATGAATCACCGTCAGAAAAAAATGGGCTACAACACGGCAGAAGAGTTCAACAGGCGTCTTATGGAAACCTACGGCGGCGGAGAAGGCTGAACCCAAAACTCAAGAAAGCAGACCGAAAGGGAAACATTCCCCATCGGTCTGCTGTTTTTATCCCGGATCACTGACCGGTTTGACTTTTTCTTCGGTTCCCCGGAGAATCTTCCCGATCTCATCCGGACGGTTTACGGTGCAGGTGGCACCGGAGGCAACCAGAAATCCCACCGAACGGAATCCCCAGGTCACCGAAATGCAGTCCATTCCCGCATTTTTCGCCGTCTGAATATCCACATCGCTGTCCCCCACATAAACCGCCTGTTCGGGCGTGCTGTCCAGTCGTTTGAGTGCCTCAAGCACACTGTCCGGCGCAGGCTTTTTCCGGACATTCGCCGATTCCCCGATGGCAACGGGGACGGTATCCGAAAAATAACGCTCTCTGAGGGTCTGTACGGCAAAATCAGCTTTATTGGAGACGATTGCCAGCTTATAGCCCCCGTCCCTCAGTTCGGTCAACAGTTGGGGTATGCCCTCATATGCCTTGGTTTTATCATTGCAGTGAACGGCATAATACCTTTTGAAGCTCTCCAGAGTCGATTCCAATTTGGGATCCTTTTCCCCCTTCGGCACGGCTCGCTCGATCAGTAGCCGAAGTCCGTTGCCCACGTAGTTCCGGACCTGATCCTCGGTCTTCTCGGGATAGCCGTTCTCTCGTAGAGCAAAATTGGTGGCATCGGTCAGATCACTCAGGGTGTCCAACAGAGTTCCATCCAAATCAAAGATGACGGTATTCTTATTTTGCATTTTCTTTTCCTTTCTGGCAGGCAGAACCTTATCCTTGATGAGAATTCCGACAAGTCCGATAACTGCCGCTATGGTAATAACGATGATTACCTTCACCAGATTGCCCTGAGACAGGGAGGAACCCAGATAGACCATCAGAAAGATGGATGGGATCCGTGCCAGCGATGCCATGATGACAATATTCCGGGACTTTGCTCCGGTAAAGGGGGCAAAAAAGGTGAGCAGGTCCTTGGGCGTTCCCGGAATCAGGAAGAGCAGAAACAGAATGGTGTCCCGTTTTGAGGCACTGTGCAGGAAGGTCAGCTTCTCAAAGCCCTTGGAATTGATGAACCGGTTGACGAATTTCAAACCGAAGTGTTCCACGCACCAGACGATCAGTGCCGTCCCGGCTGCGGTGGACAGAATGGTCAAAACGGTTCCGCCAAGAGAGCCGAACATGAATCCCATCATGACGGCAACCGGTGCGCCCGGGATAATTGCCAGAATCATCTGGAGAATCTGGAGAAGGCACATAGCCAGATAGCGAAGGGGTCCCAGACGTCGGAGGGAACCGTCGGCAGATGCCAGTGCCGCATCCAGTTTCTCACCTTTCAGGCTTTGAAAATGATACAGATAGGGAATCAGAAACACGCAGATCCCTACCACAACGGCAATCGCAAGCACGATGCCGGTGATTTTCAAGACCTGTTTTGCCGTTGCTTTTTTCTCTTCCATTTCCATTGCTCAAATACACCCATTTTCTTCTTCATTCCGGTATTTCGTTTCCGGCATCGCCGGAGTGGCGGTCCAATCGACAACCAAGGCAATAAACTTCATGTCTGAAAGGGGCTGCAAAAAGTGTATATCTGATTTCGTCACTTTTTCCAACATGGCGGCAGTCGCATAAACGGGACGGTCAAGGACGCATCGTCTTTGCCTCCTCTGAAGAATGCGAAATTCCATCGGAACCCCTATCAGACTTTTTTCAAACTTTATCCCTAATTTTAGACGACAATTGTGAATACAGAATCACGAAATCCGAAAAATTTCCGAAATTTTTTATGATTTCTGTCTTACGGGAGACAATGACCTGCCGCCAGATAGATCTGATACCACTCCTCACGGCTCAATGTAATCTCCGATGCCGAGCAAATGTCCCGAAGATGAGCAGGGTTCATGGTTCCCGCAATGACCTGCATTCCGGCAGGATGGCGCAGAATCCAGGCTGTGGCGATGGCAGTGGGGGACACGCCGTACTTTTCGGCAAGTTCATCCAGCTTTTCGTTGAGTTTGGGGAATTTTTCCCGATTTCCCACGAACACGCCCTCAAAGAAGCCGAACTGGAAGGGAGACCAGGTCTGGATGGTGACGTTCTTCAGGCGGCAGTATTCCAGCAGACCGCCGTCGTGCATAACCGATTCGGAATTTTTCATGTTTACGTTCATGCCCGAAGTCACCATTCCACACTCGGTGACCGAATACTGAAGCTGATTGGCGATCAGGGGCTGTCTGACCGCAGTCTTCAGCAGCTCCATCTGATAGGGATTGTGGTTGGACACGCCGAAATAGCGGACCTTTCCCGAGCTTTGCAGGAGATTGAACGCCTCTGCCACCTCCGACGGCTCCATCAAAGTGTCGGGACGGTGCAGGAGAAGGACGTCCACATGATCGGTCTTCAGCCGTTTCAGGGATCCGTCCACCGCCTCAAGGATATGCTCCTTGGAAAAGTCGTACCGATCGGGACGGATGCCGCACTTGGTCTGAAGGGTAATTTTGTCCCGAAGATCGGGGTGGTTTTTCAGATAATCGCCGAACAGTTCCTCCGATCTGCCGCCTCCGTAAATGTCGGCATGATCAAAATAGTTGATGCCGTTTTCCAGAGCGCAGGACATGATCCGTTCAACGCCATCGGCATCCAGACCTGCCATCCGCATACAGCCCAGCGAAATCGCCGATGCGGGTATGATTCCGCCCATTTGAATCTGTTTCATAGTAAATCCCTCTTTTCATTTTAAGAAAATCAATAATCAGATGTAGTATATCACATTCCGAATCGTTTGTCCAGTGATTTGAAAAAATTTACAAACGTCTTTTGCTATTTTGCCGTCGGGAGTCTGAAAAATTCGCAAGAAACCCTTGCATTTTTTCACCATATATGCTAAAATAAGGATAATGGGAAAGGATGTGTACCACATGACCCAACTTAAGCATAAAAATTTCTGTCTGCCCGACGGTGCAGGAGCATTCCCCAATCTGATGTCCACCGTCCTGATTCAGGATGACATTGTCTATTTGTTTTCGGATGCCATTCTGAATGAGTGCGCTCAGAAGATTGATTCCCTGCCTGCACGGCAGGCGAAGGAATTTGCCCTTCTTCTGTTCGGATCGGCGAAAACCGCCCGGATGAACAAAAAGGGTAAGGTTAGCCTCAGGGAGCATCCCGAAATCGTCGCCCTGCTGGAAAAGGGATTTTCCGTTTGCACATTGAGGGAAGGATTGTATGCGCTGGTTCCCGACGGGAAACCTTTGGTGCCGGGAAAGCTGTTTGCCGATGATGTGACAAAATTCGGGGCGGATCCTCAAAATTCCCATCAGGAACCGTAAAACAGGAGAAAGCCATGCAAAACTTTTTTCCCGAGATCAAGAACGACAGCAGACCGGTCACAGATGAGACGCTGGAGCAGGCATATGCCTGGCTGTCCGAGAACATCGACCTCTACTCTGCCCATGGCTGCAAACGGGGAACCCGGCTGCTCAAGTGTATCCGGACAAATCCCGTGATGCCTGAGGACTACGGAGACTTTCTGGAGCTTTTTCACAACGACCCCTTCAGCAATACCCTGACCGAGTCTGTGGAACGGGGCGGGGATTTTATTACATCGGCAAACCTTGACTGCTATTTTGTCCGCTACAACGGGGTTCCCCTGCCCATCGGCTTTATCATTAGCCAATTCAAAGAAGACTTTCAGACTCCGGAGGACATCCGTCGTTTTCGGGAGGAGGTCTTCGATACGGCGGATCCCGAAAAGAAGTCCCTCAAGTGGCTTGCGCTGGATCGTTGGCACCAGAATCTGAACCAAAGGAAAAAGGACATCGGGGAACTTTGCGACAGCGATCCTTTTGCCTTCCGATCGGCTGCCGCTCCCCTTTTCACCCTTCTCTGCCGACTGATTCCCACCGTAGTCCTGACCCTTCTCTTTATCCTGTTCTGTCACCAGATCCGACTGGTTCCGGTTCTCTGGCAGTGGATGTTCCAAAATCATTTCCGCGCTTCGGGAACCCTCCTGCTGTCCGGCGGAATATCCGCATTCGGGGCAACCCTCTCTGATTCCTTTGCCTTCACCGAATATCTGTCCGCCTTTCCCCTGCATCTGATCCTCAACAGCATTCTCTTTCTGATTCTTCTGTACCGCTATCTCCAACTGATACACGGTCTGATTTTCCTGCACGGTTGGATAGGTCTCCGACATGGCTTCTCAAAGCAAAAACGGACGGTAAGACATCTGAATGCCGGAATCCTGAAGGAATATGTGAACCGGGTGGGGATCGCCGAAGACGGGTCTCTGACTCTTGAATTCCCCATCTCACTGCGATCTTTGGTAAAGGAAGCCTCCGCTGCCTCTGACCCGGAGGGCTTCCGGAATCGGGCAGATCAGCTGCACCGCCGATCCGTCTATCTGAGAACCTATCTTAAGGATGAGAACGGAACGCAGCAGACGGGAGCAGACGGCAAACCCACCGTGTCCCGACCCAGGAACAGACTGCTTCTCGCCTGCATTCTGATTGTGATCTTTTCCCTTTTGAATCTTCCCCTATTCTACAAACCGATTCTTGCCTTCTTTTCATAAAAATAAACGCTCCCCTCCGCAGATTTGCGAAGGGGAGAATTTTCAGTTTTCGTGTGACAATGTTGCCCGGATTTATTCGTTTTCCGACTTTTTTGCACTCATTTCGCAGTAGAGACAGCGATAGGTTTTCTTTTTTCTGTCAGTGAGCTTGAAAATCTGAGGAAGTTCCTGTTCCACCGAGGTGATGCAACGGGGATTATGACAGCGAATAACGCCTTCGATGGTTTCGGGAAGCTGCAAATGAATCCGCTTGACCACATTGCCCCGCTCTACGACGCTGACCGTGATTCCCGGATCAATATAACCCAGAACGTCGAAATTGATGTCAATAATGGAGTAAATTTTCAGGATGTCCTTCTTCCCCATTTTGACACTGGTGGCGTTATTGATCATGGCGACGGTGCAATTGAGCTTTCCAAGCCCCAGAACATCATAAACCCGCATTCCGTTGCCTGCCGTAATATGGTCCAGAACGATTCCGTTCTGCATAGGATTAATGATCATGGTAAACCTCCTTAACTTTTATCCTTAACCGACGCTGATGCCGAGAAGCTTGAGAATCAGTGCCATGCGGATGTATTTTCCGTTGAGAGCCTGTCTGAAATAGCAGGCTCTGGGATCGTCATCCACCGCAACCGAAATCTCATTGACACGGGGCAGGGGGTGCATGATAATCAGATCCGACTTTGCCGTTGTCAGCTTCTGGGGGGTCAGAATGTAGCTGTCCTTCAGGCGGATGTAGTCCGCCTCGTTGAAGAAGCGTTCCCTCTGGACTCTGGTCATGTACAGGATGTCCAGTTCGGGCATTGCCTCCTCCAGTTTAGGGGTCTCCACATAGGGGATGTTCTTCTTTTTCAGCACGTCCTCCACCAGATATTCGGGAATTCTCAGTTCGGGCGGCGAAATCAGCACGAATTTCACGTTCGGATAGCGGGACATGGCGCAAAGAAGGGAGTGAACGGTCCGTCCGAACTTCAGGTCGCCGCACAGACCCAGCGTCAGATTGTCAAAATGACCCTTTTCACGGGCAATGGTCAGAAGGTCGGTCAGGGTCTGGGTAGGATGATTGTGTCCGCCGTCTCCCGCATTGATGATCGGCACCGTGGACTTCATCATGGCAACCCGGGGTGCGCCCTCTTTTGGGTGACGCATCGCAATGATGTCGGCGTAGCATCCCACCATCCGCACGGTATCGGCAACGCTCTCTCCCTTTGATGCAG
>JBJDZN010000077.1:0-3483 GCA_051868045.1 Eubacteriales bacterium | reverse complement strand
GTCATGGTTGATTAATATTTTAACTGTACTTTATGAATCTACTTTAGAGAATATTGTGAGTCCAAATCCGAAAGACATTACGATTTATGAGAAAGTAAAAGATAGAAGTGACTATAATACAATCATATCAGGATTTTCTTCAGATTTAACCATGAACCAATTGATAGTAATATGTACATCGAATAATTAGTGATACATATTTTCCCACAAGGCTAACTAAAATAGTTTTGTGGGAAAATAAATAGAGTATTTTTACCAGATTTCAGTTGTAAAATAACTCCAGTTGGAATCATTAAAACCCTCTGCACTCTCGTGATAGTAGACGGTGAAGTCGGTATTTGTGAGTCCTGTTGAGCAGAGCATAAGCTTCGGCGCGTTGCCTTCGAAACGAACCGTTTTCAATGCTGTTGCACCGTTAAATGTACCTACATCAAGTTCTGTGACTGATTTCGGAATTATAATTTCACTGACCTTCGTCTCGGAGATAAACAGTTCTTTAATGGATTGAATGCCCTCGTTTAATGTAATCTTTTCCAATTCAGTGCATTCAGCAAAAGCATGACGCTCAATCTCTTCCACACTTCCTGGGATAACGATATCACGAAGGTTGGAATTGTTGGAGAACGCACCCTGTGGAATATAGCTGAATCCTTCCTCCAATGTGACATGTTCAAGCCCGGTATAAGCAAAAATCGACATCATGGTTGTATCTTCTTCAAGGTATTTGGGAAACCGATTGACAGGGTCTTTGTAGCAGTTTGCAGGAAGCGTGATCTCTTTCAGTGACTCGCAATAGGAAAAACCGAATGCACCGATATAGGATAAAGAATCCGGGAGAGTGATGTTTTGAAGAGCTGTACAAACGGTAAATCCACCTTCACCGATATACTCAAGCGATTCTGACAACCGTACAGTTTCGAGAAACTTGCAGCTGGCGAATGCACAGCGTCGGATTTCCGTAACCGAATCGGGCATGCAGACAGTGAGGAGTGTTGGATTGGAATAAAACGCCTTCTCCCCAATCACCGTGACCGGCTTTCCGTCGATTTCTTCGGGAATGACCACATCGGTGTCGGTCCCGATATACTTTGTGATGGTGATCCCTCCGTCCTCGCCGACGGCGTACTCAAAATCGGTTGCGGGATTTGCATCCGCAGGATTGTAGACAAGGATGTCTTCAGTAGTTTTTTCGGCACTGTCTTCGGGATTCACGGCGGTGCGGCCGCATCCGGGGAGAATCCATGCCGGAAGAAGCAAGGCGAGTAATAGCGAAATAAGTTTTTTCATAGGTTGAGTCCATACCTTTCTGCCTGCCTGGCAATTGTAATTATATACCTTTATTTGGAATTTGTCAACAGAAATCCATGAATGAATACATCTTTTTCTGAAACCTTCCAATTTGGCTTTCATACCATCTTCAAAGCGACAGAATATCTTGACGGATATGCAGAGGGATTCGGCTGAGAACCAACCGGGGCATACAAGCGGGGGAACCTTCGGTTCGATCAAGTGAAATCGCTCCTGCAAAAGGGCGCAAAGGAGAGGGATAGAACGGAAATTCCGGAGCTGACCCTCATTTCCAACGGGTTTTCTCTCACTTATCACAAACAGCAGAGACTTCGATCGGTCGATCGTTGTCTCTGCTTCTTTGTGGGACTTTTTTTACAGCCTTTTTTTCAGCAATTCAGCATTTTCGCATTTTGCGGGTGCAAATCAGCACCGCAAGCAGGGTCAGGACGACGGTATAGACCAGCACCCAAATCAAATGGGGAATCAATCCGCCGAAATCGCAGGCATAGGCGGCTCTCGACAGCTCAACGGCATGAATGAAGGGAAGCAGATCGGCGATTTTCACGAAGGTTCCGCCTACCATCTCCAGATCAAACCAGATTCCCGACAGCCATGCCGACAGATTGGTCAGCAAGGCACCGCAGATGCCGCCCACCTGCTTGTCGTTTAGCAGACTGCCGAAGAGAAGTCCCAGTGAAATGTAGAGAAGGGAGACCGGAAGAACGAATATCAGGGCATACAGAATGCCGATCGACGGCTTCAGCCCCAGAATTCCTGCGGCAATATAGCAGATCAGGCATTGCGCCAGACTGATGGGCAGCATGGGAAGGGTATATCCCAAAATAAAGTCAGATGCGGACAGGGGAGTGGTATACAGACGGGTCAGGAAAGCTCCCGTGCGATCCTTGGAAATCAGCAATGCTGAAAACAGCGTCATGAAAGACAGTCCGAAGACCGTGATTCCCGGCGTCAGGCTGTCCAGCTCAAACAGGGAGACCGGAATGTTTGCCTGAATCGCCGTCAGCAGGAGAAGCAGAATCAGGGGAAAACCCAGTCCGAAGGACAGAGTCAGAGGATCCCGAAGAATTTCTTTGGTCGTTCGCCCAGCAAAAAGAAGGGTGCGTCTCATGGTAGTTTCAATCCTTTCAACAGTAGTTTTTGATAGAAACCTCTCATACCGAGGGAGATGGGTGCCTTACGGACGGCAATTTCCGGATTGCTTCACGATTCTGATAAAGGCATCCTCAAATTTGTCGCATCCCGTCGCATTGCGAATGTCATTCGGAGTTCCCACCGTCAGCAGTCTGCCGTTTCGCATGATTCCCACACGGTCGGACAGCGACTCTGCTTCCTCCATGTAGTGGGTGGTCAGAATGATGGTCACGCTACCCTTAAGGGAGCGGATGAAATCCCATAACTCGGAACGGGCAATAACATCCAGCCCCAGTGTCGGCTCGTCCAGAAAGAGAATCTTGGGATCGGAGATCAGAGCCATTCCGATGCTCAGCCGTCTTTGCCAGCCGCCCGACAGCTTTTTTGCCCCTTTGTCAAGTATGGGATTCAGTTCAAGCTGTTCTGAAATTTCGGCGGTTTTGCGAATGGAATCGGCTTTGGAAAAGCCGTGAAGTCCTGCCATCAGCATGAGATTTTCCCTGACCGACAGATTGGGTGCCACTGCCGTTTCCTGTGGAGAGACGGCAAGGAACTTCTTGATCTGTGCCGATTCCCGTAGAATGCTTTTCCCGCAGAGCAGGGCATCGCCCTCGTCCGGCTTGGTCAGACAGGAGAGCATCTTAATGGTGGTGGTCTTGCCGGCTCCGTTGACGCCCAGAAGAGCGAACAGCTCGCCCTGCCGGATGTTCAGATTCAGATGATCCACGGCGACGACATCTCTGTATTTTTTGGTCAGCCCCCTGATTTCAATGGCATATTCGAATGATTTATCCATGGACCTCTCCTCCTTGATTCCGGTAATAATGGAGCAGTGACAGATAGCACTCGGTGATGAACTCGGATATCAGTTCCATGTTCCAGTCATAGTAACCGGTTGCCAGCATGGTAGCTATGCCGTGAACGTGAATCCATAGCTGGGCATGGAACCGAAGGGCTCTGTCCCGGTCCAGTCCCGTCGCCTTCATGACGGCAGGAAGAACGAACGCCATGGTCTGATCTTCCTTGTCCCCGGATGTATTG
>JBJDZN010000076.1:0-135457 GCA_051868045.1 Eubacteriales bacterium | reverse complement strand
GAGGAAAAACGAACCATGGCCCATGACAATCATGAAAATCAACCCACCGCTATGATGCTGATAAACGATTGTTCCAGAATGTTCGGGCATCGGATGCGCAAATTCGGCGACGAATCCGGAGTTCCCGGAGGCTATCGCTCTCTGCTGATGCAGCTTGCCTTTGCCAGACAACGGGGGGAGGAAGGCATCACCCAGTATGAGCTTGCCAAGCACACCCACCTGTCCCCGCCCACCGTTTCGGTCACTCTCCAGAAAATGGAACGGGAAGGCTACATTACCAGAGTCCCCGACGAGACGGATATGCGGCAGATGCGGGTGACGCTGACCGAAAAAGGCATTGCCGTTGATCGGGCTAACAGGCAAAAAGCACAGGAGATCGAGGCATTGGCTTTTGAAGACATCTCCCCTGAGGAAAGACAGGAGCTGTCCAGACTGCTGCTACACATCCGAAACAATCTGAGCCGGGGCATCCATCTGTCCCGAGAAACCAAACCGAACGGAAAGGAATGATTTAATTTGAAAAGATGGTACAAATACATTCGCCCCTACCTTCCCTTCTTCATCTTAGGACCCCTTTGTATGATCGTGGAGGTCGTAGGCGAGGTTCTGATGCCGATTTTCCTGCGCCACATCATCAATGAAGCCAACGACGGGCAATTGACAGTACCCGGCTGCATCGGAATCGCCGCACTGATGGTGCTGACCGCCCTGATCATGATGTTGGGAGGTGTCGGAGGTGCCTATTTCGGCTCCAAGGCGTCGGTCAACTTTGCCGCCGATCTGCGATCCGACGTTTATGCAAAGGTTCAAAAATACTCCTTTGCCAACATCGACAAATTCTCCACCGGTTCGCTGGTAACAAGACTTACCAACGACGTGACCCAGATTCAGAACGTGGTCAACATGGCACTGCGTATGCTCCTGCGTTCGCCCGGTATGCTGATCGGCGGTCTGATTATGGCAATCGCCTTAAAGCCCTCCCTGTCGGTGGTCTTTGCCGTCACGATCCCCCTGATGCTGATTTCAATTGTGGGCATCGTCCGCACGGGCTTCCCCCGATTCACCCGGATGCAGACCAAGATCGACTCCCTGAACTCCACCGTTCAGGAAAACATCACCAACGTCCGTGTGGTAAAGTCCTTCGTCTGTGAAGAACGTGAAAAGGACAAATTCCACACCGCAAACGCCGATCTGAAGAATGCGGGCATGTCGGCAATGAAGGTCGTTATCTTCATGTCCCCTGTCATGACCCTGTTCATGAATCTGGCAACCCTCGCCGTCATCCTGCTGGGCGGTAAGATCGTCCTCGCCGGCAACATGAAGGTTGGCGATCTGTCTGCATTCATCACCTATGTGACCCAGATTCTCGGATCCCTGATGATGGTCACCATGATGTTCATGATGTCCTCCCGTGCCCTTGCCTCCGGAAAGCGTATCTGTGAGGTTCTGGACGAGAAGGTGGACCTGTCCGACGAGTTTGCCGCTCATCCTGAGGCTACCGTCCAGAGCGGTCGGATCGAGTTCAAGAACGTCAGCTTCCGCTACTACAAGAGCAGTGAGGAGCAGGTGCTGGATCATGTGAATCTCACCATTGAGCCGGGATCAACCGTGGGCATCATCGGCTCCACGGGATGCGGCAAGTCCACGCTGGTCTCCATGATTCCCCGTCTCTACGACACCGACGAAGGTTCTGTTCTGGTGGACGGAATCAACGTCCGGGATTACTCCCTCTACAATCTGCGTGAGGGTGTGGGCATGGTCCTTCAGAAAAACGTGCTGTTCTCGGGAACCATCGAGGACAACCTGCGTTGGGGCGACGAAAATGCCACCGAAGAAGAAATCACTGCCGCCGCACAGTCCGCTCAGGCAGACAAGTTTGTCTCCGGCTTCACCGACGGTTATCAGACCGAACTGGATCAGGGCGGCACCAACGTATCGGGCGGTCAGAAGCAGAGACTGTGTATTGCCCGTGCCCTGCTGAAGAAACCGAAAATTCTGATTCTGGATGACTCAACTTCTGCCGTGGATACTGCCACCGAAGCGCAGATCCGGAAGGCATTCAAAAACGAACTGGCTGACTCCACCAAAATCATCATCGCCCAGCGTATCACCTCGGTTATGGACGCCGATCAGATCATTGTTATGACTGACGGAAAGATCACCGGTATCGGCAAACATGAAGAACTGCTTCAGAACAATACCGATTATCAGGAAATCTACGAGTCCCAGACCAGCAAGGCGTGAAAGGAGTGAACAGATATGGCTAGAAATCTTGAAAAACTGCAAAAACAATATGCAAACTTCACTTCCTCGACCAAGAGCGCAGCCAGCAGACCGGTTGGACCCGGAGGTCCCGGCGGTCCGGGCAAACCCGGCGGTCCCGGAGGAGGTCCCGGCGGCAGAGCCAGAATGACCGGCAAACCCAAGAATACCCGTCAGACCGTTGGCAGGATGATCTCCTATGTTGCCGCCTACAAATTCCACCTGATACTGGTGCTTTTCTGTATGCTGGTCTCTACTGTCACCGCTTTGATCGGATCCTATATGCTGGCTCCCATCATCAACCGTCTTCAGGAGGTCGTCGCCCCTGACATTCCCATTCAGCACAGTCTGCCCGAGCAGATTGCCAACAAGGCGATCAACGCTCTGCTGACCCCAGTTGAAGGACTGCTGGGCGGAAAAGTCGCCTCGGTAATGCTCTACATCATTGCGGCACTTCTGATCCTTGTGATGGTGTATGCCATCGGTATCCTTACCACTTACATCCAGGCGCGGGTGATGCTCTACATTTCCCAGAGTGCCATTGAGAAAATCCGGAACGATCTGTTCAATAAAATGCAGTCGCTGCCCATCCGCTACTTCGACTCCCATCCTACCGGCGAGCTTATGTCCAGGTTTACCAACGACGTGGACAACATCGACACCATGCTGAACAACTCCCTGACCTCTTTGGTATCGGGAACGGTAAACCTGATCGGAACCTTTCTGTTCATGATTACCACCAACTGGATTCTGACGCTGATCACCGTCTTTTTCATTCCCGTCTTCACCTTCCTGGGCGGTACCATTGCCAAAGCATCCCAGCGGTATTACAGCGGACAGCAGGCGGCACTGGGTGCGGTCAACGGTTACATTGAGGAAACCGTTACCGGTCAGAAGGTGGTCAAGGTCTTCAATCATGAGAATGACTGTGTGGAGGAATTCGACCTTCTGAACAACGACCTGCGTGACAAGCAGTTCCGTGCCCAGTTCTACGGCGGCATCATGGGACCCATCATGGGCAACACCTCTCAGATCAGTTATGCGATCACAGTAGGCGTCGGCGGTATTATGATGTGTACCTCAGGATTTTCATCTGGCGCATTAACCGTCTTTGCCGGCTACTCCAAGCAATTCTCCAACCCCATCAACATGATTTCCCAGCAGATGGCGACGGTCTTCTCCGCCCTTGCCGGTGCCGAGCGGGTCTTTGCGGTTATGGACACCGATCCCGAGGCTGCCGACGATCCCGATGCTGTGGAACTTGAAGCCATCCGCGGCGACGTAATTATGGAAGACGTCACCTTCGGCTACAACCCCGACAAGACCATCCTGAAGCACATCAACCTGTATGCTCATCCCGGACAGAAAATCGCCTTCGTCGGTTCCACCGGCGCAGGTAAAACCACCATCACCAATCTGCTGAACCGTTTCTACGACATCGAAGAGGGTGAGATCACCATCGACGGCATAAATGTCAAAAAGCTGCACCGTGACTTCCTGAGAAAGAACATCGCCATGGTTCTTCAGGACACCCATCTGTTCACCGGAACGGTCATGGAAAACATCCGCTACGGCAGACCCGATGCCACCGACGAGGAGGTCATCGAGGCGGCTAAAACGGCATCTGCCCACTCCTTCATCATGCGTCTTTCCGACGGCTACAACACCATGCTGGAGGGCGACGGTGCCAATCTGTCCCAGGGGCAGCGTCAGCTTCTGAACATCGCCCGTGCGGCGATCTCAAAGGCTCCGATTCTGGTTCTGGACGAGGCAACCTCCTCGGTGGATACCCGTACCGAGCGTCACATCGAGCACGGCATGGATCGGCTCATGAAGAACCGCACCACCTTTGTCATTGCCCACCGTCTGTCCACCGTCCGCAACGCCGACTGCATCATGGTGCTGGAGGCAGGCGAGATCATCGAGCGCGGCAATCACGACGAGCTGCTTGCCATGAAGGGTCGTTATTACGAGCTGTACACCGGTAAAAAAGAGCTGGCGTAACGGTATGGACGTCTCCCGGGAAAGGAAATACAGATATGAAGATTGTCGTTTTGAACGGTACCTCTGTCAAGGGGATCACCTTCACCATGAAAGAACTTTTTTTGCAAAATCTCCCCAAAGAACGTGAGGTCGTGGAGTTTTATCCCAAAGATTTTCCGCCTTTCTGCCTGGGATGCAAGTCCTGCTTCCTGCGGGGAGAGGACAAATGTCCTCATGCCCCTCAGACGGCACCCATCTGGAAAGCGATACTGGATGCCGATCTGCTTGTTTTTGCCTATCCGGTATATGCCCTGCGGGCTCCTGCCAGCATCAAATCCCTTTTGGATCACCTGTGCGTCTATTGGATGGTTCACCGCCCGGAGCCGGAATTCTTCCGAAAGACAGCGGTCATCATCACCAACAGTGTAGGTGCCCCCAACGGATCGGCACAAAAGGATGTGAAAACCGCCTTAAACTGGATGGGACTGTCCCGCATCTACCTCTGCGGTGCGCCCATGATGGGCGACATCTTTGTGGATCGCCTGTCCGACAAGCACCGAAAGATGTTGGAAACGAAAATGCGACGGCTCGCCGACAAGGTCCGGAATCTTCATCCCTGCAAGCGGATGAATGTGAAAGTCTCGCTCCTTTTCAACATGGCAAAGCTCCAGCACAAGATGGTTCTCAAGGGTGAGGACACGCCAAGTCTCGATAACGCTCATTATATCAATCACGGCTGGATCAAACCATAGTCCGTCCATGATAAACTCAATCCCCCGAAAGTCAAACTTTCGGGGGATTTGGGCGTATCTTGCGGATATTCCGGGATTATTTCGGGACGCCGTCCAAGATCATCTGATAGACTCTCTTTGCATCGGGAATCTTATAGAAGCAATCCGCCTCTTCGGCGTTATTCCATTTAAAACTTGACGGATTTTCATTTTTCGGGAAGAAAATTGTTCCATCCCCATTTTCCAGGGTCTCAAGGCGTATTCCGGACAGGACAGACAGATTGTACGCCGTACATTTGACCTTCTTTTTGCGCACATCCAGAATCAGAACCCGTCTGTCGGTCAGGGCGTATACCATGTTCGTTCCCCATCCGGACAGGGTATGGACAACCGTCAGAATCAGGAGACAGGCACCTAAATAAAAAGGAATAAAGAAGAGTAAGATCAACAGTTCCGCCGGACCGGACTCCCCGCTCATCACTTCTGTAATGGTCTCTACCGCCGTACTGACAGATCCGATCAGTACCCCGCCGATCCATACCGCACTGAATACCACCAAAAACAGGGAATTAAAATTCAGAACCTCTCTCAACGACCGTTTCCCCGGCTTTCCTATCCAAAGAAGGCTTTCATCGGGCAAAAGCTGCTTTCTTACGGACTCCAGAGCCTGCCGTCTTGCTTCCTCCATGTTTAATTCACTCCTCATGTCATACCGCTCCTTTCATGCCCTGCTCGGGTTTTGTTTATCACTGATTATATTATATCACACACTCTTTTGATTGTCAATAGCTTTTCAAAAAAAATAAAAAAAATCAGAGGATTGCTCCTCTGATAAAAAACATAGGATAACACCTGCGTTTTTTGGGGTAATGATTTTCGATCAGTCAACAAAACCGGATTCCAGAATGGTGAACTCGCCGGACACATCGGGATCGCCGCTGTTACCGAACAGGATAATGATCATCTGGGCATCGTCGGACACATTGTTCAGTTCAATGGTAATCTCCTGCTCGCTGCCGTCGAAGTTCAGCACCTGCTGATAGGCTGCGTCGTCGAAGGGCTTAATCATCAGGTTCTGACCGGCGGTACCCTGAACCTTCATGACCAGCTTGCTCTGACCGGTGTACGCTTCAGAAATATCCGCCTTCATATTTGCCCAGGATGCGCCCGCATAACCGTAACGCTCCATACTTTCGGAAGCAGGCTCCTTGGTGTAGGAAACCGAAACGCTTCCATCGTCGTTTACGGTGATCTCATAACGAAGGGTATCGTTGTTGTCCACCCAGGTCAGATTGCCCAGTTCCTCTGCCGGATCGTCGGAGGATGCGGGAGCGGAAGGCTCGGAATTGGTATCACCGGTGGTGACATCAGGCTCTTCTTCGGTTCCCTCAGTTGTGGTAGTGGCAGCCTCAGACGTCGTGGTTGCCGCAGTGTTTGTAGTCGTTGCTTCCGTGGTGGTATCATCCCCCTCACCGGAGCCGCAGGAGACAAGCGTGCCGATTGTCAGGGCACAAAGAATCAGGACAAGTGCAATTTTTTTCATTTACCAAAACTTCCTTTCGTTTTTACTGTCCACATTATAGCACAGATAAAGCAAAAAGTCAATGATGATACGCTAAAGGTTTCGTGAAAGTTCGGTGAAGGTTATGTCATGATCAGACAAAAATCCCTTCAGAGGGAAGGGATTTTCACAATATCCGATGATGATTCAGTCTGCCTTGACGATTTTCATGATCTGAGGAACGTTGACCGGCAAAATCATTCCGATTACCGTTATGAGGATAATCTCCCTACGACGGCATTATCCGTATCAGGTTAAGGGTTCGAGTCGCCTCGTCTCAGCCTCCACCAGCCTGTGATTTCAGCACCCCTGATTTTATTCGGTTCGGTTGATTTCATTATATCCCCTTTGTCGGATTGTCAATAAAAATTTACAAAAAAACAACAACTATTTTTTATAAAAATTCACCGAACATCTTGACAAACGGAAGAAAAATATTGTATAATAAGGAGACAATTCTTTTAGGAGTGAACACGATGAAAAAACTGCTTTTTGCTTTGTTGATTATGTCGCTCTCCTTATCGCTGATCGCCTGCGGCGGTGAGAAGACACCGGGTACGACATCGGGTACCGCAACATCCGGCGATGCTGTGGAAGACGGCACCGGCACAACGGCTCCGGATGATGATTCCGATACTCCGACTTCGTCGAATACCGGTGAATATGACCTCTACGGTCTCGGTGAGTTTGTTTCAAATACTGAGGACGAGAACTTCACCTATAAGATCTACAAAAACGGCATCGCCCTGACCGGCTACAAAGGAACCGGCGGTGAAGTGACCCTTCCCACAACGGTTAACGGCAGCCCTGTTACCGTAGTGGGTGAGTATGTCTTCGGAGAAGGCTCCGGTGTAACCAAGGTAACCATTCCCTCCGGCTACACGGCAATCGGTGCTTCTGCCTTCTATCGCTGCACCACACTGACTCAGGTGGATATTTCCGACAGTGTGACTTCCATCGGGAAAAAGGCATTTGCCTACAATGAATCCCTGACGGATGTCACGGTTCCCGACAGCGTTACCGATCTGGGAGCTGCCGTCTTCTTCGGATGCTCTGCCCTGACCCAGTGCAAGCTGCCCGCTTCCCTTACCACGATCCCCGATCAGACCTTCTACGGCTGCACTTCTCTGACCTACGCCATCCCCGAGAACGTCACCGCAATCGGTAACGAAGCCTTCTATTACTGCACGGCTTTGACCGAACTCGATATTCCCGCCAGCGTTCATGTCATCGGCGATTCTGCCTTCTACTTCTGCACCGGAGTGACCGAGATCAATTTTGCTTCTCCCATTGCTGCCTTTGCCGAATTGGACGACGATGAAGTTGCCGATGCCGACGCCGACGCAGATACCGATGCCGACGCCGACACCGACGCAGAGGCTCCTGAAACCGCCGAGCCTGAGGATCCCGGTATCCCTGCTAACGGACTGGTTTCCATCGGAAGCTATGCTTTCTACAACCTGTATGCCGTCACCGAACTGAACATTCCCGAGACGGTCATTTCCATCGGCGACTATGCCTTCTGCGGCATGGTAGGAATTGATTCGGTTACGATTCCCCAGTCCATCGGTGCCACCGAGAAGTACGAAGGCATCGGTGAGATCGTCGGTGTTCTGGGATCGGGTGCTTTCGCCAACTGCACCGGTCTTACCACCATCGACATTCCTGATTCCATCACGAAGATTCCCGCCTTCATTGTTTACGGCTGTGAGAACATCACGTCCATCAACTTCAATCCTCAGATTACATCCATTCAGAACGGTGCCTTCGGCAAAACCGCCATCACTGAATTTACGATTCCCGAAAATGTGACCAACCTGGGCTACTCCGTCTTCTATCAGTGCAAGGATCTGAAAGCCCTCGACTTCGGATCCCGCATAACCAACCTGATGCAGAACCTCTGCTACGGCTGCGACTCGCTGACTGAAATTACGCTGCCCTCTCAGGTTACGGCAGTCGGTGCATCTGCATTCGAAGGCTGTACCTCCCTTGTCACGCTGAATGTCAACTGCACCTCCAACACTACCTTCAATACCAAGTGCTTCTATAACTGTCCTTCTCTGAAGGAAGTCGTTCTCCCCGCCAGCATTACAACCCTGAACGCCAACTGTCTGGGTTATGTTGACGCTGAACCCGCATACGAGGGTGCAACTCCTGATGCCATTCCTCTTGAGGATTTCGTCCTCTATGGCTATCTGGGCGGCAGACAGGAAACCTACGCAACGACCTTCTCCGCAGCCCTTGCCGAGTACACCGGATCCGAAACCCTGCCCGAGGATTTCTTCCACATTCTGGGTGTTTCCGGCTACTCCCTGTATGAGAACTTCGAATTCGATCTCATCGCTCCTCCTGAAGGCACTGAAATTCTGCAGCTTGCTCTTGCTACCGATACCACCGATGAGGCTGCCGGCGATACGGAAGAGGAGGTATACTCCCCTGTCGGTCTGATCATTACCAAGTACACAGGCAATGAAGCTACCGTAAAGCTGCCCGAATACTTCCGCCTGAATGAAGACGGCGAGATCAGCCTGTACGGCGTCAACCGCCGGATTGTCTTCATCGGCGAGGACGCATTCAGAGGCAATGAAAGCATCGTATCTGTCACCGTTACCTCCACTCTTGAGGAAATCCGTGCAAACGCCTTCCGTGACTGCACCAATCTGGAGACCATTGATCTGAGCGGTACGATCCTGTCCACCGTCGGCGAAAATGCCTTCCTGAACACCAAGGTCTACAAGTTCGCGCTTCCCTCTACCCTGACAACAGTCGGTGCTTACGCCTTCTGCTATGAGCAGGACGAGAACGGAAACTATAGCATCCTTCCCTCTTACGAGCTCAAGAATACCAGCACCGTTACCAAATCGGTGGATGTCACCGAGATCGTCACCGACGAGGACGGCAATCCCACCTACGAGAACGACGGTACGACTCCCATCACTCAGATTGTCACCGCAATTGTAACCGACGAGGATGGTATGCCTCAGCACAATGCAGACGGCAGTGACATCACAGAGGTTATCACCTCCACATACGAGGAGGAAGTTGTAGATGTAACCGTAGTTGAAGTCGGAATCACCGGATTCAAGACTTCTGCCGCTTACACCTACGCAACCGAGTACGGTTTGAGCGACTACTTCACCATAGCTACCGTTGTGACTGAATAATCCCTGAATTTAAATCCTGCTGACCGGCGTCAGCAGGATTTTTCTTGATCAGTGGGCAATTTTTGCCTTTATTTTGCAAAAAATGTTGGAAAAGCCCTTGACAAATCAAAAGAAAAAGTGTATAATATCCGGGTGAAGGTCCGGAAAACGGACTTCTCCTTACCGCAAGGGACTCTTTGCGGTCTAATGTCCATAGGGAGGTGTAAAAATGGAAAACAAGAACCAGTCTTATGAAACTTTATTCGTCGTTGATCTTTCCAAGGGTGAGGACGCAGTAAAGGCAATCGTTGAGAAGTTCACTTCGCTGATCAGCGCAAACGGTGAAATCACTTCGACTGCAGAATGGGGCAAGCGCAGACTTGCATACCCCATCAATAAGATGACCGAAGGTTACTATGTTCTGGTGAATTTCAATTCCCCTGCTGCGTTTACGGCAGAGCTTGAAAGAATCTTCAACATTACCGAAGGCATCATGCGTTCCATCGTAGTTGCAAAGGAAGCATAATGACAGAAAGGAGCATTTAAATGGCAAATTTTAATCTGAACAAGGTTATTCTTGGCGGTCGTTTAACAGCCGAACCGGAGTTAAAGACTACGCAGAACGGTATCTCCGTCATGACCTTTACGGTTGCGGTAAACAGAAGCTACCGTTCCTCTTCCGATCAGCAGCCTCAGACCGATTTCATAACCGTTGTGGCATGGCGTCAGACTGCCGAATTTATATCCCGCTATTTCCATAAAGGAAGTTCGATTTGTGTTCTCGGTTCCATCCAGACCAGATCGTGGCAGGATCAGCAGGGACAAAAGCGGTATGCTACCGAGGTCGTCGCTGATGAAGTCAACTTCGTAGATTCCAAGAGCGAGTCGTCCGGCTCTGCTTACCATAACAACAATGCTCCTGCTTATACTCCCGACAGCTACGGTCAGCCTACGTTCAAAAGCGGTTCCGACTCCGCTCCTCGGTTTGAGGAAATGTCGAATGAGGACGATCTGCCCTTTTAAAATGTACGAATAAGGAGGATTAGGTACAATGGAGAACGAGAAAGAAACTCAGGGTGCCCCTGTTGAAGCGACCGCTCCCGCAGCAGCACCTGCAACTGCGGCTCCCGCCGCAAAGGCACCTTATCGCCAGAATATGAACCACAAGAGAAAGAAGGTTTGCCAGTTCTGCGTTGACAATGTTGAGCACATTGACTTCAAGGAAACGGCAAAGCTCCGCAAGTTCATCTCTGAGCGTGCAAAGATTCTGCCCAGACGAGTTACCGGCACTTGTGCAAAGCATCAGCGTCAGCTCGCAATCGCCATCAAGAGAGCCCGCACCGTTGCGCTGCTCCCTTACGTCAGCGATTAACCTTTTATTGCAAAACCCCTCAGACCGGCGTCTGAGGGGTTTTTCGTTTTGCCTCTTTTCTTCAAAAATCTCCATTCATATCCAACTATTTTTCACAAATTCTTGACATCTGCTCTATTTTTTGCTATAATAATAGGAAAGATTCATATATCGTCAATATGAATACACACTGTAAGCAAAGGAATTTTGATTTTGAAAAGACTTCTTCACTATCTGAAACCCTATGTGGGCATGATGGGATTCGGTTTTCTGATCAAGGCGGTGGGAACCGTCATGGATCTGTTTCTGCCCTGGATCCTGTCCATGATTATCGACGACATTATCCCCAAAAGGGTCATCAAAGAGATTATTTTCTGGGGCGTCGTCATGCTGATCTGTGCAATCATTGCCGTCTCCTTCAACATTATCGCCAACCGGATGGCTTCCCGGGTGGCAGGCAACTGCACGAAGGCTATCCGGCACGATCTGTATGCCCACATTTCCTATCTGGATGCTGCTCAGGTGGACAACCTGACTATCTCATCGCTGGAGTCCCGCCTGACAGTGGACACCTACAACGTCCATCAGATGATAGGTATGGTTCAGCGTATGGGTGTCCGTGCGCCCCTGCTACTGCTGGGCGGTATTACGGTCACCTTCCTGCTGGATGCTCATCTGACGCTGGTCTTGCTCTGCACCATGCCCTTTATCATACTGTCGGTGATAATTATCACCAAAAAGGGCGTTCCCCTTTACATCAAACAGCAGCAGGCGATCGACAACATGACCCGGGTGGTCCGTGAAAATGCCACCGGTGTGCGGGTCATCAAGGCACTGCGCAAAACCGAATACGAGAAGGTCCGCTTCGACGGCGTGAACAGGGATACCATCAAAAAGGAAAAGACCGCCGGAATCACCATGGCGGCAACCAATCCCCTGGTCAATCTGTTTCTGAATCTGGGTCTTACCGCCGTGGTAGCGGCAGGTGCCTATTTCGTCTACCGTGGGCAAAGCACCACGGGCAGAATCATCGCCTTCATGAGTTATTTCACCATCATTTCCAATGCCCTGATCAGCATCAGCCGTATGTTTACGGTTTCCTCCAAAGGTCTTGCGGGAATGGCGAGAATCGACAGCGTCCTTACCGAAGAGCCCACCCTCTGGGTAAGCGAAGAGGGCGAATCGAGCGATACCGAAGAACGCAGCGAGTCTGATCATCAGCCCGATCAACCCCATCTGACCTTTGAGAATGTCAGCTATTCCTACGACAAAGAGGCAAAATCGAAAAC
This sequence comes from Eubacteriales bacterium, assembly GCA_051868045.1. GTDB lineage: Bacteria > Bacillota > Clostridia > Oscillospirales > CAG-272 > CAKSQF01. Next base: position 123,137 of record JBJDZN010000076.1, on the reverse strand, counting down.
CCTCGAGAACATCTCCTTCGAACTCTGTCACGGGCAGACGCTGGGCATCATCGGTGCCACCGGCTCGGGTAAATCGACCCTGATTTCGCTGCTTCTGCGAATTTACGACACCGATTCGGGCAAGATCACCATTGACGGCAAGGACATCCGCAAAATGCCCACCAAAAAATTGCGGAATATGGTGGGCATCGTCTTCCAGAATGATTTTATCTTCGCCGACACCGTTTCAGAGAACGTGCGTTTCGGGCGTGATCTTACCGATGAGCAGGTTATCACCGCTCTGAAAATCGCCCAAGCAAACTATGTCTTCGACTATCCCGACACCATAGAGCATCATCTGGACATCAAGGGTGCCAACCTCAGCGGCGGTCAGCGTCAGAGGCTCCTGATTGCCAGGGCATTAGCAGCAGATCCCGATCTGCTGATTCTGGATGATGCCTCTTCCGCTTTGGATTACCGCACCGATGCAACGCTGCGTGCCGATCTGGCAAAGCATTTCAGCAACACGACCAAGCTGATCGTTGCCCAGCGTGTCTCCTCCATCCTTCATGCCGACAAAATTCTGGTACTGGATGGCGGTCGGATGATCGGAATCGGGACCCATGATCAGTTGATGGAGTCCTGTCCCGTCTATCGGGAAATCTATGAGGTACAGATGGGAGGCGGATTCACCATTGACTAACCAAAACAAAGAAAAGAAATTCAAAAGTCCGGGCGAATGGTCCAAATCCTCGATCATTCTTCGGGTTCTCGCCTATCTGCCCCGGCACAAAGCCGATCTTGCGCTGGCAATCCTTCTGACGATCTCCTCCAACGTTCTGGCACTGGTTGCCCCTGCCCTGTCGGGAAAGGCAATCGCCGCTATTGTAGGACCCGGACAGGTGGACTTCCCCACCGTTCTGAAGTATGCCATCTGGATGGTGATCTGCTACCTTGCCTCCGCTTTGCTGTCCTTCTTTTTGTCTGCGGTCATGATCAATCTGGGTCAGAAAGTGGTCTACACCATGCGTAAGCAGGTATTTGAACATCTGGTGGACCTTCCCGTTGGCTATTTTGACAAAAACCAGACCGGCGATCTGATCAGCCGCCTATCCTATGACATCGACACCATCAACGCTTCCCTGTCCAACGACCTGCTCCAGATCTGCTCCGGCGTCATCACGGTGGTCGGCTCTGCGATCATGATGGTGAAAATTGCGCCTCCTCTCATGCTGGTTTTCGCCGTCACCGTTCCCATCCTGGTTCTCTTCACCATCTACCGTGTCCGCAAGGTCAAGCCCCTGTTCCGTGCCCGCTCGGCAAAGCTGGGTGAGCTGAACGGTTATGTGGAGGAAATGCTGTCCGGTCAGAAGACCATCCGTGCCTACGCCCAGGAAAAGGTTATGATCGAAAAATTTGACGTTCACAATGATGATGCCATCGAGGCATACTTCCGTGCCGACTATCAGGGCAGCGTAGTGGGTCCCTCTGTCAACTTTATCAACAACGTGTCGCTGTCGCTGATCTCCATGTTCGGTGCCCTGCTGTTCCTGTTCGGCAGAATTGAGATCGACGGTCTGTCCACCTTCATTCTGTATTCCCGCAAGTTTTCGGGACCCATCAACGAGACCGCCAACATCATCAGCGAGATTCAATCGGCCACCTCTGCCGCAAGACGAATTTTCACCCTGCTGGATCAGAAAGTGGAGCCGAAACCCAAAGAGGACGACCGGATTGTGACCGGTCAAAGCGGAAGAGTGGAGCTTTCCGACGTTTCCTTCTCCTACACGCCCGACCGTCCCGTACTGACCCATCTCAGCGTCACCATTCCCAAAGGGAGCAAGATTGCCATCGTAGGACCCACCGGATCGGGAAAGACCACGGTGATCAATCTGCTGATGCGTTTCTATGACATTGACACCGGCGAGATCCGCATTGACGGTGTCAATACCTCCCATGCCACGCTGGACAGCGTCAGATCCTGCTTCTCCATGGTGCTTCAGGAGACCTGGCTGTTCGAGGGTACCATTGCCGAGAACATTGCATACAGCAATCCCGATGCCACCCGTGAGCAGATCGAAGCGGCTGCCAAGGCGGCGAAGATTCACGATTACATTCTGAGCCTGCCCAAGGGTTACGACACGGTTCTGGACGAGAACGGCGTGAACATCTCCAAGGGGCAGAAACAGCTCCTGACCATTGCCCGTGCCATGCTGTCCCCCTCTCCCATTCTGATTTTGGATGAGGCAACCTCCAACGTGGACAGCCGCACCGAATCCCTGCTCCAGAGTGCCATGGATGCCCTGAGCGTAGAGCGAACCTCCATCATCGTCGCCCATCGACTGTCCACCATTCAGAATGCCGACTGCATTCTGGTCATCAAGGACGGCAAGCTCATCGAATCGGGCAAGCATGAGGAACTTCTGGCAAGCGGAGGCTTCTACGCCTCGCTGTACAACAGTCAGTTTGAGGTCACGCCGGAAAGGAAGGATGCCTGAGAAACATGGATGAAATTCTTGCCTTTTTGCAGAAAAGACTGTCAGAACTCTGCAAACTCCCTTCTGAGGACATCACCGAAGACAGCGATCTGCTCTACGATCTGGGTGCAGATTCCCTTGACATCGTGGAACTGCTGATGGCGGTGGAAGAAAAGTACGGCTACTATGTTCCGGACGACGAGCTGATCAAGATGCACACCGTCGGCGATCTGGCTGAGAATATCGCCGCATCTCAAAAATAACGATCCCGTTTTACTTGTTTTCCTCTTTCGTTGGAACCCAATCATAAGGGCTGAAGAAAGCGAAACGCTTGTCTTCAGCCCTTATTTTTATGGTTCTGTTCTCACCGATGAATATCCGGTTTCCTCAATGATACGCTGTCCCTCGTCCGACAGCATCCACTGAATCAGGATGGGAATATTCGGGTTATCGTTGTCCTTCCGGTAAACCGCATAGAAATTGCTGACGATGGGATAGCTTTCGTTTGCGATGTTTTCCTTACCGGGATAGACCCCGTTCACCGACAGCATTTTGATATTTCCGCTTTCCACCACGTCCTCCACATAATAGCGGAAGGAGAATCCGATGGCGGAACCGAAAAAGTTATTGTAGGGTTTCTTCAGATCAGCATCCCCCATGAAAGAGAGAAATGCTGTCTGACTTCCGCTTCCCTCATTTCGCTGGAGCGGACTGATGGGAACATTCTCGCCGCCAAGTTCCGACCAGTTGGTGTATTCTCCGGTATAGATTCCCCGAATCTGCTCGATGGTCAGATTGTCCACGGGATTTTCGGCATTGACCAGAAACACGAAGGCTTCCCTGCCGATGGGAACAAGCTCCAGTTCCACTCCATGATCGGCGGCATATTGCAACTGCTCGGCAGAGGGCTTTGCGCAAATCACGATGTCCGAATCCCCGTCCACCACTGCCTGATAGGCACCACGGGTATTGTTCATCTTCAAAAGACTTTCCGGCGTGAAGTCGGTGCCGTCGAAGGACACCGAATCGGCAGGATAGCAGGCGTTCACGAAGGCGGAAAACACGGGATAAAGTGCCGCCGCACCGTCGATGACCGGCAGATCATCGGTCAGGGGCAGGTCGGCTTTCATGTTGACGATTTCTGAATTTTCGTCAAAAGGCAGATATTTATCCAGTTCGATGGATTTTGCCTGCATTCCCTCACTGGTATCAGGCAAACAGCGTCTGGTGAAGGTCACCCAAATGGACAGATCCGCCAAGACGAAAGCAAGAGCAACGGCAATCAGAATCAGAATACGCTTTGTCCGCATTTTGATCACCTCCCGCTTGCAATGAGGGTCAGGATGGAGCAGTTCATGTAAAGGTAGACCGTGTAGATCAAAAGTGCCACTGTGGCGGCTACGCCGATGGCGACAATGATCAACAGCAGTCTTTGAAACCGTTTATCACTCATGTAGAAACCTCCCATTCTCTGTCACATATGGGATGCTGCGGTCGTCATCAGGATAACAAGTCCGGTCAGATACACCGCCGTCACAATCAGCGACAAAAGAGCCAAAATCCCACGGGTGCGACGCTTGTCCCGATCGGTTTTCGGGGTAAAGAAAAATTTCAGAACGGAAATAACAATCCAGACAAGCCCTGCCAATGGAAGAACACACACGGCAATACCCATGATTGCAAGGAACAGATGATTTAAAAAATCGCTCATATTATTCTCCCTTTCATTCGCATCAGATCACCGTCTCGGCATGACGCATGACGTGGCAGTTGATGTTGACCGCCACGGGCAGTCCGGCTATATGGGTGGGATAATATTCGACATTGACTCCCAGTGCGGTCGTGTCGCCGCCAAATCCCTGGGGTCCGATGCCCAACTGATTGATCCGATCCAGCAGTTCCGCCTCCAATGCGGCATAGTCGGGATTGGCATTGCGCACCGAAACACTCCTTGCCAGTGCTTTCTTGGCAAGCACCGCCGAATAATCGAAGGTTCCGCCGATACCCACGCCCACCAGAATCGGAGGACAGGGATTGCTCCCCGCCTTTTTAACGGTTTCCAGCACGAATGAGAGGATGTCCTCACGGGTGGCACTGGGGGTGAACATCCGGATGGCACTCATGTTCTCACTGCCAAATCCCTTTGGTTCAGCGAGAAGGTGAATCTGATCGCCCGGTACCAGTCGGGTGTAAAGGATGGCAGGGGTGTTGTTGCCGGTGTTTTTGCGGTTAAAAAAAGGTTCCGCCACCACACTGCACCGGAGTTTTCCGTCCAGATATGCCTCGGCGACGCCGGCATTGACTGCGCCCTCGAAGTCGCCCTCGATGTGGACGTCGGTTCCAACCTCGGCAAACAGGACCGCCATCCCGGTATCCTGACAAATCGGAACGCCGAAGTTTCTGGCGGCATCCAGATTGTCGCAGATCCGGCACAAAACCGCCTTCCCGAGGGGGCTTGTCTCCTTTTCGGTATAAGTATGAATCAACTTTTCGGCATCATCGGGCAGAATCTGATTTGCTGACAGAAACAGATCCCGGACAGCGATCCGGATCTGATCGGATGTAACGGTTCTCATCTTTTTACTTTCCCTCATTTCATTTGGTTATCCCGGAATATTGAATAAAAAATCAGGGACTCTTCGGAAAATTCGCGAAAAGTCCCCGAAAATCCTTTGATTGGCAATTTGCCGGATCGGATTTTTTCAGCGTCTTCGGTTGCTACCCCCGCCCGATCTGCGGCGAGTCTCGTTTTTGGTTCCCATTTCGGAAATCTTTTCGCCGGAAGTTTTCATAAAGGATGCCATCATATCCTCAAAAGAAGGCTTCTTTTCCTCGGTAAAGCGGAGCGTCAGGGCGATTTTCCCATTCTCAATGCTGAGAACCTTAACCCGCACTGCCTGCTTTTCCGACAGGACGTCATGAATATCCTTCACATAGCCGTTTGCCACCTGAGATATGTGAATCATCCCGTTTTTCCCTCCCGGAAGGGAGACAAAAACCCCATAAGGCATTATTTTTGTCACTGTTCCGTCCAAAATCTGTCCGACTTCTATGATTTCGGTCTGCATATTCCTTTTTGACCATACCTTTCCCGATTCCCCCACGGGAACCCATCACTAAATTCGTATATTGATCCGATCAGCTTTTCTGATCGTTGACAAATATCGTTTCGTCATACTGGTGATAGCCCAGCTTCTCCCGTGCCACACGCTGATAGTATTCCTCCGTACCTACGATGGTAAGCTCATATGCCAGCTCATCGTTGGCATCGGAATTTGCCTCCACCTGCGCCTCCAACTGCGCAAGCTCAACCTGCAGCTTGTTTGTCTCCAACTGTTGATTGATGATGCTGTAAAGTGCGATGACAAAGCCCGCACACGCTGCCACCTTAATCAGAAGATTTCCTCTTTTTTTCATTTCGAATCCATGTCCTTTCCTCACCGAAACCCAATGATGCGTCCCGGATCGCCCTCCGGCAGATGCGCCGGGTGTTCCGTCTCCTTCTTTTTTCATCCAGGAAGGCGGTTATTCTATGAATCTGACTCGCTGCCGCACGGGCGATAAACCGCACCGGCGGGAGCAATATTTTTTGATACAAAAATTTTCCCAGGATGCGGATCAGCCAAAGGAGACCGTCCACTACCCAAAAAAGCAGTCGGCTGAAGGTCAGCCTCCACAGGAAAAAGCCGGGAATCAGCCCGACCAGCCCAAGCACACGTATCTGCCCATTATTGAGCAGATAGAACATCAGCACCGTACACACCCCTGCGCATAAAAAGAAGATCACGTCCTCTATCGCCGTCCAGAGACCGGCAACAAAGCCGGAGGGTCCAGGGATCAACCGTCTGCGGATCCGAAAAAGATCGTAGAAGGCAGACAGGCAAAACCCCATGGGAAAGGAGGTCAACAACAGAGAAAACAGGGCTTTCTGAGAGAGATACTGGGTCATTTCTTTCCCTTTTTGCCCCAAAGACCGCTTTTACGGGTGGATTTGTCCACATACATAATTCCGCCGATCCGCCCGTCGATGACCAGATTGCCATCCTCCATGGACATATGACGGATATGCAGTTCCTCGCCCTCCACGGTCAGGATGCCCATGGTCGTGGACAGAATCACCGAGGTTTCCTCAAATCCCAGCACGTCCTCGACGCCGGAAAGGGTCAGCACCTTCCTGCCGTCCAGCTCCAGCCGATGCTTCGATGCCGCCTTATCAGAAATATTTTGATTCATGTATGCGAAACCCCTCTCAATTTTCTTCGAGGTCAACGGTTTCAGCTACTTTTGCCCCGCACAAGTGGGGGAAATCTACCGTTTTTACCCTCTGCACCATTCTATGCAGAGCAAAACAGGTGTATTCACGGAAAAATCCGTTTTCCCGCAAACCGGGGTCGGCATCCCACAAAAAGAGCCTCCCATTTTCGGAAACCCAAATTATTCCTCGGTCAGCACCTCATAGAGGGAGGAAGCATCCGATTTCAGGGCGTGTTCCGCCACGTTCAGAACACGGATTTTCATGGTGCGGGAGCCAAAGGAGATCTCCACAATGTCGCCCTCCTTCACCTGATAGGACGCCTTGGCAGGACGTCCGTTGACACTGACATGAGCGTCATCACAGGCATCATTGGCAACCGTTCTCCGCTTGATGATGCGGGAAACCTTCAGATATTTATCCAGTCGCATGGTCTTTCCTTTCTGAAATGAAACAGAAACTATTTATACTATATCACACTTTCCCTACCTTGGCAAGATTTGATATTGTAAAGTTTTTATGAACAATTCTCTGCCTTTTTGGCAATGTCCACCACCGTCTCGCAGAGGGCTGACAGCTCCTCCTCTGCATCCACACCGGCAAGGTCGCATTCTGCCGCAAGGGCAAACAGCTTTTCGCCCGGCGTTTGGGCAGGGTTGGTTTTTTCCGTCTCACCGAGCAGACGGGACAGTTCATCGGATTCCTGTTCAAGGTGATATTTGCGAATCTTATGGGCAAGCTTCTGGGCGCGCATCAGGGAAGGCAGGGTTCGTGCCACGCTGTCCAGCACCTGAGCCGGCGTCTCCTGATGCTTGGTTGCCATCTTGATGTTGTCCCAATTGGTCAGGACCCCGTCGGTATCCGACACCTGCACGTCGCCGAACACATGGGGATGGCGGATCACCATCTTCGCCGCAATATCGTTGACCACATCGGAATAGGAAAACAGTCCCTGCTCCTCGGCAAGTCTGGCATGGAAGACCACCTGCAGCAGCAGATCCCCCAGTTCCTCCCGAAGCATAGCGGCATCGTCACGGTCAATCGCCTCGCAAACCTCGTAGGTTTCCTCAATCAGGCATTTGCGGATGGAGGCATGGGTCTGCTCACGATCCCACGGACAGCCCACAGGGGACCGCAGAATCTCCATAATGTTCAGCAGATCGTTCATATCATAGTTCTTTTGATTCACGATTCGTTCGATCTCTTTTGATTCATCCATTTTTGATTCGTCCTTTTGATTTTCAGATTTTCCTGCCCATTTTTCTCAGCAGTCGCTTTCCGCCGGGTAAAACCGCCAGGTCATCATCCTCAACACCGCCGATAAGCAGAAGAACCAACAGATACGTTAGCCCGCCCACAAAGATAGCAGACAGCGTTGCAAAGGCATCCGGTATCCACCGGCAAAACAGTGGGTAACCCAGCCCCGCCACGGCACCGCAGACCAATGCGGCGATCATGGGCTTCAGGAAGGTAGAGAAAAATCCAATCCGAACGCCCGTCTTTGCCGTAAGAAAGCCGAAATTGATCAGGCAGATGACCAAATAGCAGAAAAAGGTGCCGACAGGCGTTCCATAGATGCCGATTTTACCGATGAGAAACCAGGACAGCACCAGTTTGACGCATCCCCCTGCCGTCATGGACAGCACCGGTATGGATATGCCGCCCACCGATTGCAGGATGGAACCGGTAACGTTGGCAAGGGCGGTAAAAATCAGGGAGGGTGCCAGAATCGCCAGCAAAGGTGCCGCCGACTGTGCCGCACCATCCTCGAACAGCAGGCAGAGAATGGGCTTTGCCAGTGCGCTCATGCCGAAAGCGGCAGGCATGGCGATCAGAAGGGTGGACCTCAGAGCGGTCTCGACCGTAGTGCGGACCCGATCCCGTCTTCCCTCCGCCAGCGATGCCGTGATATAGGGCACCAGACCGGTTGAGATGGGGACGATCAGCACGATGGGCATATTAACCATTGACCCTGCCAGTGCGGTATAGTTTCCGTAGATGGCGTTGGCGATCTCTGCCGAATAACCCACCGACTGAAGACGGTGCATCACCGTCACCAAATCCAGCACGCCGGACAGGCTGATCACCGAACTGCTCAGGGTGATGGGCAGAGCAATCCGGACAAGCTCGGACAGAATCCCCCGCAGTGAGGTGAAATCCCGGAGCCGCCGTCCCTGTCTGACCACTCTGCGGCGGGTATATTTCGCCTTCATGATCAGCAGCATCAGCATGGAAAAGCCCGAACTGATGGTGATGCCAAGAATCGCAAATGCGGCGACATTTTCAGCAGGATAGCCCCGTCTGAGTGCCAGATTTGCGAGAAATACGCCTAAGATCACCTTTCCCACCGCCTCCGTGATCTGAGAGAGTGCCGTGGGAAGCATGAACTGAAAGCCCTGAAAATAGCCCCGCACCTCGCCCATAACGGCGGCAAACAGGAGCGACGGTGCAATCGCCGCAATGGGCAGTGCCGCTCCCGGGTTACCGATCATCCCGGCAAACAGAGGGGCGCAGAAAAACAGCAATGCGGAAAAGACGATTCCGAGGGTCCAGAACAACAGGCTCGCCACCCGATCAATGGATCGCACCGCTTCGGGTCCCCCGGACACCCGCGCCTTGGCAACCATCATGGACAGTGCAATAGGCAGTCCCGCCGTTGCCAGCAGATAAAAGAAGAGATAGATGGTATAGGCTCCCGAAAAGTAGCCCATTCCGTCATCTCCCAGGAGGGTGGTCAGCGGAATTTTATAGAAAACGCCCAGTATTTTGACCAGTATCCCCGCCGCCGACAGAATCAGAACCCCCGACAGCACGCCGTTTTTCTCTTTACGCTTCACAAACAGATCTCCATTCAAATTTGTGATAGCATTTTATGCAGAGGGTCTCGAATTTATCCCCCGGAGGGTTCAGCCGATAAACTCTCTGAAAATGGAGTCTGCAGGAACATAGGCAGGGTCGATGGGCTGGATTTTCTCGAATTTCGTCAGAAGCTCCCGACTTGCCTCATAATACTCGCTTTCGGACGGGATCCGATTCAGAACTGCCTCAAGCTCGGTTCTGACGGCAGACAGTTCGTAGGTAAGTGCCGTATTGACCGTCAGATCCGCCTTCCCGGAATGGGGGAAGATACTTTGATCTTCGTTTTCACAAACACTCTTCCAAAGGTAGTAGGTGAACTGAGGGGGAGCATTGCGGAAGTGAAAATCCCGGACGATTCGACGGATAAAACGGATTTCACGGGGCGAGAAACGGTTTCCTGCCGCCGTATACCCGTTTTCCACGCTGGTATAAACCGAAAGGTGGCGTACCGAATCAATCAGGGCGGTAAACTGGGGATAAAGGGTCTGAATTCCCTCAAAAATCAGCAAGTCGCCCTCATTTCGCACCACAGAACGGTAGGAATCCCGTTTGCCCGTATGGAGATCGTAATGGGGAATCTCGGTCTTACCCGTTTTGTCCAGCTCCGAAATACATTTTTCCAATGCTGCAAGATCCAGAGAGGCAACACTGTCGTAGTCAATTTCGCCGCCGAAATTGGCAGCCGTTCGGTTCAGCTCCTCCCGATCCAGAAAGAAATCGTCAATGGAGATCAGCTTAGCGTGTCTGCCGGCAGCGGACAGTGCCTTGGTCAGGCGGTTACACAGAGTCGTCTTGCCGGAGCAGGTGGGACCGCAAAGGGTCATTACCGGAAGGGTCGGATCGTTCAGCACCCATTGGATCACCCGATCCAGTTCGGCTGAAAAGGTATGCTCGCTGGCATTGATCATTGCCTTCTTCTCGTCCTCGGATGAGAACTGATATTTCACCGGAAGATATTTTGTTTTCAAGTGATAACCTCGTTTCAATTGGTTTATTCGGGTTCGTCTTCACCCTTTTTTGTCTGTCCGTCGAAGAATTCCTCGACCTTGCCGGAAAATTCCCGTCTGAATTTTTCCTCACCTGCGGCAGACAGATATTCATAGGGGTACTTATCCATAAATATGCGGGAAATATGACCGTGTTCCCGATCCACCAGCTTGCTGACGGCTCCTGCGCCTACGGCGAAGATATGGTGGACCTCCTCCATAATATAGATATTATACAGTCCCTCTGCGCCGGGCATGGCGAAGCCTACATTTTCCAGATTGCTGACCGAATTCTTCTGACGGTAAAGATAATAGGGGATATATCCGTTGGACTTTGCCCTCAGTTGGGAATAATCCACCGATTTCTGCACATCCCCACCGCCGGTATAGGCGAAAATTCCCGATGCGTGGGCAAGATCCGCAGCTTTTTTGACACAGAAGGTGTGTACCGTGATGTTATCGGGGTGAAGCTTTACGATATTGTCCATGGTCTGCACAAAGGAACGGTGACTGTCCCCCGGCAGTCCCACAATCAGGTCGGTGTTGATGAATTTAATGCCGGAGGCTCTTGCCATCTCATAGCTACGGTAAAAATCATCGACGCTATGGCATCTTCCGATCTCCCGAAGGACGGCCTCGTTGAGGGTCTGGGGATTGATACTGATTCTGGTCACACCGTGTGCCGTGGCAACCGCCATCTTCTCTGCCGTGATGGTATCGGGTCTGCCTGCCTCCAGCGAGAACTCTTCAAGCTCGAAGGGGTCGATATGCTCCTCGATCTTCTCAAAAATTCGGGTCAGCTGATCGGCTGTCAGCGTAGTCGGCGTGCCACCGCCTATGTAAATGGTGGTGACATGGAGTCCGTGTGCCTTGATGGTATCGAAAACATAGTCCAGATCCCGAAGCAGTCGGCTGACATAATCGGGGATCAGCGACAAAAGACGTTTGGTGGCAAAGGAGACAAAGGAGCAGTAGGCACATCTGGTGGGACAAAAGGGGATTGAAATATAGATGGAACAGGAATTTTTGTCCAGTCTGTCGATAATCCGTGCTTGATTGATGGTAATATTGGTCAGCAGAGCCGCCTTTTTGGGATAGAGGAAGTATTCGTCCCGCAGAACCTTTCGGGTTTTGGCGGCATCCCCCGTCTGGGCATAGATTTGTCTTGAAATTTTGGAAGGACGGATGCCGGTCAGGATGCCCCAAGAGGGGGTATATCCGAAAAACTCCTCACCTGCCGCAAAGACCGCCTTTCCCACCACGATCTTCTGAATCCGGATTGCCGTCATGGAGGATTTATACTTCTCCGTAACCTCTGCCTCCGCCTTCTGTTCTCCGACCTTGATGGTCGCTTTGGCAGTGGCACTTCCCTCTGACTCGGTCAGAAATACGCTGACCACAGGAGTCTCGTCGGTGACTTCCTCGGTCTCCGAGAATTTGGCTCCCGGAAAGTAGAGCAGACACAGAGTCTGCAAATAATATTTACTGATATTTTCACTGCAAATCAGTTTCATTGCTCAGTTTTCCTTTTTTTGAAGGACGGCACTGTCCATGATAATGGTGACAGGACCGTCATTTGATATTTCATAGAGCATATCGGCGCCGAAAACCCCACATCCCACCGGTTTGCCGAGCTTTTGAGACAGGCACTGCACGAAGAATTCATACAAGGGTTTCGAAACTGCCGGCGGGGCGGCATCCAGAAAGCTGGGACGGTTTCCGTGATGGTAGTCTGCCATCAGCGTAAACTGGGAGACCACCACTGCCGAGCCGCCGACATCCAGAATGGAGCGGTTCATCTTCCCGTTTTCATCCGAAAAGACCCGCAGTTTTGCGATTTTTTCACACAGAAGTTCGGCGTCACGCTGAGTATCTCCCACCCGGACTCCCAGCAGAATAGCATAGCCCTGCCCGCAGGAACCGGTGACTTCACCCTCAACCGACACGGATGCCTTCAGAACACGCTGCAATACGGCGATCATGTGTACCCCCTCTTGACTTCATTGACCTTCGGTATGGTTGCCAGCTTCGCCATAATCGACTTGAAATGGGAGGTGTCCCGACAGCCGATGGACAGATTGACCACCAGCATTCCATCCTTGGTACGGGTATTGATCTGATGCAGAGCGACCTTCATATCGGCAAGGGTAGAGGTGATATTGGCAAGGAGCATGAGATCGTTCTCGGCAAAAATCTGAACATATGCCTCGAAATTGGCAGGTGTGCCGCCGGTTCCGACCGATTTCATCTGAGTCTCGCCCCAATAGGCAGACACGAACCGACCCTTGGCATCCTCCCGATCCTTAATCTGAAGCACGTTGGGGCAATCCTTTTTATGAATGGAAATTCCGAAGCCCTTGGTGATAAAGCCCACGATTTCGTCTCCGGGCAGGGGATTACAGCATCTGGCAAATTTGACCTCGCATCCGTCCACGCCGTCTACGATGACTCCGCCGTTGTTCTTCTTATGGGGACGGCTGGTGGTGACGACCTTTTCCGCCGTCAGGGGAGCAGGCGGCTCCACGGGTTTTACGACCCGTTCGAACTCATCCTTGAGTCTGGCACCGATCTTGCTGACGGTCAGACCGCCATAGCCAATGGTACTGTACAGATCCTCCGACTCGTGAAAGCCCATACGTCCCGCCACATTGGCAACAATCTCGTCCATCTGGGCAGTGGTGAAGGGTCTGCCGTATTTGGAAAACTCCTTTTCAATCTCGGCTCTGCCCACAAGCAGGTTCTCTGCCCGCTTCTCTTTCTTGAACCACTGGCGGATCTTATTTCTCGCCTCACCCGTCTTGACCACGTTCAACCAGTCACGGGAAGGTCCCTTGGAAGTTGGAGAGGTCAAAATCTCCACGATCTGCCCGTTCTGGGGGCAACTGTCGATGGGAGCGATCTTGCCGTCTACCTTTGCGCCTACCATGTGATTGCCCACCTGGGAATGGATGGCATAGGCAAAGTCGATCATAGTGGAACCGCTGGGCAGACTGATCACGTCTCCTTTGGGGGTAAAGACGAAGATTTCGTCGTGAGAAATGTCCACCTTCAGGGCACGCATGAATTCGTCGTGATCTCTTGTGCTGTCCTCCGATTCGATCAGCTTTGCAATCCAGGAAAGACGGCTGTCGATACCATCATCCCCACGATCACCGGACTTATACTTCCAGTGAGCGGCAACACCGTATTCGGCAATCTGGTGCATTTTTTCGGTCCGTATCTGCACCTCAAAGGGGATGCCCTCCTTGCCGATGACGGTGGTATGAAGGGACTGATACATATTGGGCTTTGGCGTGGAAATATAGTCCTTGAACCGTCCCGGAAGGGATTTGAAGGTGTCGTGGATGATACCCAGTACCGTATAGCACTCCAGTTCGGTCTTGGTAATGACACGGACAGCATACAGATCGTATATTTCGTCCAGGGTCTTATGCTGATTGTACATCTTGAAATAGATGGAGTAAACGCTCTTGACTCTGCCGTCCACCTTGAAGTGGAAACCGTTTTCGGCGAGTTTTTCGTTGATTTCCTGCTTGATCCGGCTGATAAAGTCGCGATTCTGCCCGTACCGCTCCTCCACCTGACCCTTGACCTCGGCATAACCGATGGGGTCCAGATAGGACAGGGATAGATTCTCCAGTTCCGCTTTAATACGCTGGATACCCAGTCGATGGGCAAGCGGGGCGTAAACGTGCATGGTCTCAAGGGCAGTCAGGCGACGCTTTTCATCCTGCTTTGCCGACAGGGTCCGCATATTATGCAGTCGGTCGCAGAGTTTGATCAGGATCACACGGACATCCTTGGACATAGCCAGGAACATCTTCCGCAGATTCTCCATCTGCTCCTCTTCCTTATCCTCGAAGGGAATCTGCACCAGCTTGGTCAGACCGTCCACCAAAATCGCCACATCGGGTCCGAATCGCTTGCGGATAATATCCAGACTGACCTTTCCGCCGCAGTCCTCCACGGTATCGTGAAGCAGGGCGGCGCAGATCGAATCGGTGTCCAGCTCCAGCGATGCCACGATCTCGGCAACTGCCACGGGATGGGTAATGTACGGCTCCCCGCTTGCCCTGAACTGTCCCTCATGCAATGCCGCCGAAAAAGCGTACGCATCCTTGATTTTGTCATAATCATAGGTCATTCCGGGCGTTTCCTCAAGAATCTTGAGCAGCTTATCAATATTCGAATTCAATGGATCTTCCCCCCAAACGTCGGTTCAATACAATAAATCAGCTCATTGGACTGAACCTGCATAACTTCAATGTCACGGGTCGTCAGCTTTTCATCGCCGACTTGATTTTCAGATAAAGTGCCGATCTTTCCAGATCAATTTTCTGCCGCACGGGGCTCAGGGTGTAAATGGCAAGATCGGAGGCAATGCTGCCGCCGTCAAGACTTAAAAGTCCCGTTTCCGCCAGAACTTCAAGAATCAGGTGCAGTTTCACATAGCCGATGTCAGGATAAGCCGTCAAAAACTCCCGACTGCTGATATATTTGTCCCTGCCCTGCCCGCTTCGATGCTTCAGATAGAGATAGATTCTGGCAAAATCATCCCGGCAAGGGAGAAATCCGTCGGACTCGCAAAAACTGCCGCCTGCCAGAATTTCAGCCGCAAGTCCCACATCCGAGGGGTTGATCTGAACCCCTGTGGTACGGAAATCCTTGACAATCAACTGAACGCTATGGTTCCCTCTGAATTCGTTCACATTCAGTTGGAAAACCAGATCCACGCTGTCCCCACAGACAAGGTCAAGCGTCGCTCTGGGTGAGCCGAAGCAGAGGGCGACGAAGGTCAGTCCATTCGCCCGGACACTGAGTTTGGTGTGTTTCCCCGCCAGCTCGGTGATGTCCGACACTTTGACATTCTGCAAAAGGAAGAGCGGCGTCGGATTTCCCGCTCCGTATGGTTCCAGAATCCGAAGCTGATCTGCCTGTACCAGGGTCAGATCCTCGGCTCTTACCGGGAAATCCACCGACAGCACCGGTGTCAGATCGGTCTGGTCGTTGATCTTATTCAAGGCAAACCGATTGATTCGGGCAATGAAGGCATCCAGATGATCCCGTTTGACCGACAGCCCCGCCGCCAGCTCATGACCGCCGAATTTGACCAGCAGATCGGAGCTGTCGGCAAGAGCCTCCACCAGGTTCAGCCCCTTGACCGAACGTCCTGAGCCTTTTCCATCCTCTCCGTCGAAAGTGATGAGAATGGAGGGCATTCCGTACCGCTCGGTAATGCGGGAGGCGACAATTCCGATGACTCCCGAATTCCAATGATCGCTTGCCAGCACCAGCACCCGACGGTTGGGATCGGCAGGAAGGGCTTCGATCATGGCAACCGCCTCATCGACAATGTGATTCTCCTCATCCTGACGCATTTTATTGATGTCACACAGCTCCGATGCCGCCGCACGAATCACCTCAGGATCGTCGGAAAGAAACAGTGTGACCGCCTTATCCGCCCGATCCATCCGACCTGCGGCGTTGATTCTGGGTGCCACGGTATAGCTGATCACCGACGAGGTAATGACGCTTTTGGGAGCATCGCTCCGACCGCTTCTGCGGTTTGCCTCTTCCAGCAGAAGGCTGACAGCAGGTCTGGGATTCTTCGAAAGCTGATGAAGTCCCATGCTGACGAACAGTCGGTTTTCATCCAACAGGGGCATCACATCGGAAATGGTTCCGATGGCGACCAGATCGACATATTTTGCACAAATTTCGCTGAGATAATCGGCGTCCCTGCCCAATCTTCGGATTTCCATGGCAGTGACCAGTTTAAATGCTACTCCCACTCCGGCAAGAGGGGAAAAGGGATAGCGGTTCGCCTCATCGCTTCGCATGGGATTGACCACTGCAACAGCATCGGGCAGAATCTCACGACACTCATGATGGTCGGTAATGACCAGATCCATGCCCAATTCCCTTGCCAGTTTTGTTTCTTCAATGGCAGTGACGCCTGTATCCACGGTAATCAGCAGGGTAACCCCCTCTGCCGAAAGCCGCTCGATGGCATTCCGATTGACGCCATACCCCTCATCCACACGGGCGGGAATGTAATAGGACAGGTTTTTTGCCCCTCTGGAGGTCAGATAAAGATAGAGCAGTGAGGTAGAGGTCACGCCGTCCACATCATAGTCGCCATAGATGGCAATCCTCTCGCCGACCTCCAATGCCCGCTCGACCCGTTCCACTGCCTTATCCATATCCGCCAGCAGATAGGGATCGTGAAAGGTGCTGTCCGCATGGGAAAGGAAGTGATAGGCAGACTCATAGTCCCGAATTCCTCGATTCCAAAGCAATCCCGCCGTCAGGGGAGTCACATTCAGACGGCTCCCCAACCGACAAATCTCGGGACTCTCCCCGGGGTAGTCGGACCGTATCGTCCACCTCTTCTTCATACAAATTTCTTCCTTTCCGTCAGTTTCAATCATTTTTATGGATCAGCCGCAGACGGGCTTATATTTTCGCATAATCGCAAGAGCAGAATGGATTCCGTCTACGGCGGCGGAGGTGATTCCCCCCGCATATCCGGCACCCTCTCCGGCAGGATAGAAATTGCCGTGTTCCAATGCCGCTCCGTCCGGTCCCCGCAAAATCCGCAGAGGGGCGGAGGTCCGGCTTTCCACTCCCGTCAGCAGAGCGGAGGGGCAGTCAAAACCGGGGATTTTCCTTCCGAAATCCTGTATGCCCGTCTCCAGCATGGCAGTCACAAAGGGAGGCAGAACCTGATGAAGGTCGCAAAGGGCAAAGTGACCGCCGCCCATATAGGTGGACTGCACGTCGGTGGGCTCAGAGCCCGATTTCCCGGACAGAAAATCGCCCACCGTTTGCAAAGGGGCATTATAGTTTGCGCCGCCTGCCCGATATGCCGCCTGTTCAAGTGATCGCTGGAAAGCGATCGCACTTGCAGGCGTTCCGCCCACATCCGACGGGAACACCGACACTGCCAGTGCCGAGTTGGCATTCTTGCCGTCACGGGCATGATAACTCATGCCGTTGGTGACCACGGCTCCCTCCTCGGAGGTTGCGGCGACCACAACGCCGCCGGGACACATACAGAAGGAGTAAACGCCCCGATCCCCGATTCTTTTGGAAAGTCCGTACTCTCCGGGAGGCAGTAAAGGGGCAAAATCGCCGTACAACGCCTCGCTGATTCGCTGCTGCAGATGCTCAATCCGAACGCCCACCGAAAAGGCTTTGGGTTCCACAGCAATCCCCCGATCCATCAGCCAGAGGTAGGTGTCTCTGCTGCTGTGTCCGGGTGCCAGCGTCAGGGTTCCGCAGGGGATTTCCCCGCAGTCGGTGACGGCGGCAATCACTTTGCCTAAGCCATCGGTGCGCATTCCGATGAGTTTGGTATGATATTCAATCCGACCGCCAAGGTCGGTGATCCGATGAGCAATGCGGTCCACGATGCCCATCAGAAGGTCGGTTCCGATATGGGGTTTTGCGCAGGTCAGAATTTCTCCGGGTGCGCCGAATTCGCAAAGCCGCTCCAGAACGTAACTGCACTTGGGATCATTGATACGGGTGATCAGTTTGCCGTCCGAGAAGGTTCCTGCCCCGCCTGCGCCGAACTGAATATTCTGCTCAGGGTCCAGGATCCCCGTCCGATAAAAGGCATTCACCGCCGATTGACGCTCCCGGACATTGCCGCCCCGCTCCAGCACGATGGGACGATAGCCGTTTTCGGCAAGAAGCAGAGCGTGGAACATACCGCAGGGACCGAATCCCACCACAACGGGAGGCGCATCCAGTATCTGCTCTCCAAAAGTGATGTCAAGCTTGCTCTCTTTCAGCTCCACGGCATCCAGAGCGGTCATTTTTTTCATCCCGACAGACTTTTCTGTCTCCACTGCCACCGAATAAAGGAAGAAAATGTCCCCTTTTTTTCTGGCATCTATGGATTTCTTCGCCACAGACACACCCTTGGGGAAAATACCCTCCCGCCGAAGGCGGGAGGATGCAAAAGATAGTGCTTTTTCATCGGGGTCCGGATCGGTGACTCTAACCTTGATATTATGAAGGAGAATTTTGCTCATGTCTTATCCCTCTGCCGCATCAGATTCTGATCCGACATCACCGGATTCTGTCGGTGCTACGGGAATCAGCTGAACTTCATAACTGCCGACTTCGTAGACATAACTACGGTACTGATCGGGAATCAATATCACAACCGATGCTTTTCCCGTTTCGGGATTATAGGTGGAAGTGCTGACATGAAGGACGATATTCGACTGCTCGGCAATCAGCATATCCATCTCGTCACCGCTTCCGATGGCACGGAAGCTGACAGAAAGGAAGGGATCGGCAACGGCAAAGCCATCGGCACCGCCCAGTTCAAAGTTGGAAAGCTGCAAAATTTCGGTTCGAAGATCACTGACATGAATGGTTACCGTTGCCCCGGTATATTCAGAGCCGTCGATCTGGGTCACGATCAGGCTCTCTGCCTCCGCCTGGAGATTCAGTCCCACATTGCTGAGGGTCATATCTCCAAGCAGTTTCTTTTCATTGAGCTTGCCGTCCGTCACATATTCTGCATCGGGCAGAAGCAGGGAGATCTTGCCTTCCAGCTTATTAACCAGATCCAGTTCACCGTACACCCGTACCTTCGCAGGAGTAATCCGAATGAGATCCTCGCCTTTCAGATACCCGTTCAGCTGATCAACCGTCAGCTCCACTTCCTTCTCCATATAGGCGGTCAGCGTCACTTCAATTTCCTGACCGGGAGCATCGGTTGTGATCGAAATCGGCAGGTCCAGTTCTTTTCCCGTATCGTCCAGCAGATAGACGTGGGCGGGAACGCTGACATGACTGCTGGAAATCATACCGATGGTATCGGTTCGGATCTGTACGCCTGCCACACGGCTCAAATTGGTGGTATTGCCCTCCAGCGTTACCTTGGTGATGTTCATGGAGCGATCGACAATGGTGCATCCGGTCTCACGGACCAGTCCGTTTAACTGGATGTTCTCACTGTCCACCGTCAGCACCTTGGTTTCGGGCTTATCAATACTGACCTGCACCTTATCGGCAGACAGAACATAGTCAAAGCCGTCGGGAATCTCCGAGTGAATCTTGAATTCATAGGTTCCCGCCGAGTCGATCTTCTGCTCGGACAAATCCACGAACAGACGAATGGACGAGCTGTTCAGATTCTTGACATCATCGCTCTTACCTGTCAGGGACACCGACAGCGACTCCTCGCTGACCGACTGAACGATCAGACCGTACTGATTCTTCAGGTCGCTTTCTCCGATAAACTCCAGCGACAGGGAGTTGAACACCACAGAAGAGGTGTCCACCTGCTGATTGACCGTCACATAACTCCACAGCACGATTGCCGCAATCAGGGAGAGAACATAGGCGATCACGTTGGTACGGCGGGTATGGGTAACCACATAGTCTGTTCTGCCCTCATTGGCAACATATTCTTTTATATTCGATTTATCCGACTTATTGTTATCCGACTTATTGGAATTCACTTTTTCCCCAGCCTTTCTTCAATCTGCCTGCACTCCGCCTCCTGACAATTCCTTATCGGATTCTGTCAGAGGGAGATTCCGACGATGACGGTGTCTCGGGCTTCTGCTTTTCCCGCATTGCCTTCTCCTGCTCACGGTTGGCAACGGCAATGGCCTCTTCCGCCCGTTTTGCCGCCTTGGCAGCCCGTCTGTCCTGCCAGGTCATCTTTCCGCCCGTCACAATCTCGGTTATCTGTTTATGGCTCATCAAATCCATAAGCTCGGTATACAAACGGGTATAGTCATAGTTTCGCTTCAGTTCGCCGCCCAAAGCCAGGGAAATCGTACCGGTCTCTTCACTGACGACAACAACCACGGCGTCGCTCTTATCACTCATGCCGATGGCGGCACGGTGTCTCGTTCCGAAATCCTTTCCCACCACGTTGGTGGCAAGGGGCAGCTTACAGCCCGCCGAATGGATCCGGTTATTCTTGATCACGACGGCACCGTCGTGCAGGGGAGCTTTGTTGAAAAACAAATTCTTGATCAGCTGTTTGCTGACATCTGCATTGATAAGGGTTCCCGAGCAGACATATTCCTCAAGACCCGTGGTCCGCTCCAGAACAATCAGGGCACCGGTCTGGTCGGAAGACATATCGCATGCCGCCTCGCAGACATTCTTGATGGTATTTTTCAGTTGTGCCGTGCCTTTGGTCTCATTATGAGGGATCAGGTTGCGTACGCCGCCCACCTTTTCCAGCACATCCCGTATCTCGGGCTGGAAAATAACAATCAGTGCCGTCAGTCCGATCTGGAACAGATTCTGTAAAATGAAGCTGACCGCCTTCAGATTGAGAATGGAGCCGAGAAACTGCACGACAAACAGCGTCGCCACGCCAAACGCCAGTTTCCCCGCCCGTCTGTCACGGATGAAACGGATGAACCAGTAAAACAGCAGGGAGATCACCAGAATGTCCAGAACATCAATCACGGACAGATTCATAAATCCCTTGATGATCGTTTGATACATTTCACGAATGGTATCCATGAAAAAGCTCCTTTCACACCGGGTTTGGGTCGCCGATCCCGGGTTCATTCCAAAGTTCAAAAGCTACCTTTATTTTATCATGATTTCTCGGGTATGTCAACATTTTTTTCACAAAAACCGGGATTCGGTGCAGAAAAATTTTGATTCACAGCGTTCAGCCCCTGCATACTGCCCCGTCTGAGCAGTTCCTTGTCGATTTCATTCATGACCACAAACTTTTTGCGGCTCCAGTCAGGGGCAAGCAGCCGTTCGGGGGCACCGTCTCCCGTCACCCTTCCGATTACCACATCGGGAGGCAGAACCTCGAGCTGATCGCAGACGATCTGAACATATTCCTCCCTTGAAAGAGGCGTGATCTCTCCTCTGCGGTACTCTTCCCCCATGGGCGTTCCGTCCAGAATATGAAGCAGATGGAGCTTCAGAAAAGCGGGGTGCAGTTTTGCCACCTCTTTAGCGGACTCCAGCATATCCGCATGGGACTCTCCGGGAAGCCCGTTGATCAGATGGATGCAGACGTTCAGTCCCCGGAGTTTTAGGAAGCCATCGAGAAAATCCGCATAGCTATGGCACCGGTTGATTCTCTTTGCCGTTTCGTCGTGGACGGTCTGAAGTCCCAATTCCACCGTCAGAAAGGTCTTTTCTGCCAGCCTGTGCAGTGCTTCTACGATGGGATCGGACAGGCAGTCGGCACGGGTGGCAATGGAAATGCCCACCACATCAGGGCAGGACAGGGCCTCCTCATATTTGCCGATCAATGCCGCAGGGTCCCCATAGGTATTGGTATGCGCCTGAAAGTAGGGGATACACCCGATTTTGCTTCCCCATTTGCGCACCATGACTTCTCTGCCCTGCTTTACCTGATCGGCAACCGACTGATCGGGTAAGCCGGCAAAATCGCCGCTTCCTCTGGGAGAGCAATAGGTACAGCCGCCGACCCCCTTGGTACCGTCGGCATTGGGGCAGGTGCATCCGATGTCCAGGGGGATTTTGCAGACCTTCCTGCCGAACTTTTGGCGAAGAAAGTAGTCATACGTATAATACCGCTTATTGCTGTCCGAATAGGGAAAGGGATTTTTCGTTTTCATACCGTCTTTTCCACCTTCATTTTTTGGGGTACAAATTTTCGTCAGGGTGCAAACCGTCATCCCATCCGATGATGGTCAATAAAAAGACTCATGGGCGGTGTGATGGATCGTCACACCGCCCAACTTCCGGGAAAACGCCGGTTACATATATTCCACGAAGGAATCGCCGAAATACCGTTTCACGTCCTCGGCGGTCAGTCCGAAGGTCTTCACTGCATCGGTGACGAAATACTGCATTCTCTGAGTTCCGATCACCTTACGGAGGGCATTTACCTGAGCCTGCCAGGTTGCCATATCCGGATGATAGTATGCCTTCCAACGCTCCACGTTATAGGGCATATCCGGCAGAATCTCATTGTACAGGGCATCAAGCCTTGCCTGAGCAAGTTCGGGCGTCAAGGTATTGTTCATATGATAGCCCAGACGCTCCAGGAACAGGCTCTTGAACTCATCATTTTTCATCAGAGCACGGAAGATCGCATGGAGACGGTTCAGATTGGAATTGGTCATGATATACTCGATCTCATCCTGCGTCGTGCGAACATCGAAGCAAAGGTCGCAGTCGAACAGCATGAAATACCACTTTCCGTCGCCGTACTCGGGGGATTTCACCGCACGGATATTGCCGCTATCCCGGTCACCGCCCCAGATTCGCATGATATAGACATCCATCAGGCTCTGGAGATCCAGCTGATCGACTACCTTTTGGTAATTTTCAGGATCGGTCAGATCTGCCTTCTCTTCATAGATGAAGGTCCAGAGATCATGCCAGCCCTGATCGGATGCGCCGTATTTTACGGTATTGACCCAGTTGATGATGGTAACGCTTTCAGGAGAGACATTCCAGTGATTGGCAACGAAATCTTCGTCGATCTTCTCACGGATGAAGTAGATTCCCATATATTCGCTGTTGATATACAGGTTGACCGGCTTATACGCCTGCACCAGAACCCCGGGCATATTGCCGGAGGTTGCCGCCAGAGAGGTGACCAGTTCATCGGTCATCATCGTGCGGTACTTCATAATGCTCTGGGAACCGGAACGCAGAACCAGATTGTTGAAGGAGGACAGGTCAAGATTGTCGAAAATCTTGTACTCCAGGGTCGACATACCGTATTCAGAGCGGAATTTGAGCTGATAGCTCTTCTTGGCATACTGTCGGCTGGAGGCTCCGAAAATCTTGATGCCGCAGTTGACCGAGAACTGCTCCACACCGTCGATATAGTAGGCAAAGCCTGCTTCCTTCTCCAGATCGGTGTTGTAATTGGGGTAAATACCCGTCTTTTCGTCATAGAAATCGCTGTTCGACATGGAAATCTTGACGATGGGCAGGGTATAACTCGGCACATCAATAAAATAGTTGTAGGTGGTCACGGCAGAGGGGATTTTGTTGGTTCCGTATGCGATAACCCGAAGGGCAGCCGTCTGCTCAATGGTGATGGTCTCGCCTTGATAGAGAGTGGAATTCTTGGTAGGCTTGGAACCGTCCAGCGTGTAATAGAGGTTGCCCTCGCCCTCAAGGGTCAGGGTGACCGGTCCCGTATAGAGACCGCTCAGGACACTGGGTACGGGAACCGCCGTCAATCCGGCAGAACCCACGGAGTTGAGGGAGCCAAAACTGGGCGTTGTGAAATACGCCAGCTTTCCGTCACTGGTGCGTCCGTAGCTGTAGTTGACGGGGATTTCAGGAGCTTCGATGGCATCGACCACAAAGCCGTCTGCAGTGGAAACATACAGTTTTTCACCGGAGGAGCTGATCTTGAAGGGAGCGTACTTTTCGCCGTCGCAGTAGACCACCGTAACCTCACCGGGATTCAGATTTCCTGCGGGAAGCTGATACTGTTGCAGCAGACTGTCCTTATCGGACAGGAAATAATCGGAAAGATTGATGACCGTGTCGCTGTTGTTCCACAGTTCCACCATATCATAGTACTCGCCGTCCTTGGGGGAAATCTTGCTGTTGGAGGAGATGATCTCGCTGATCACAAGCCCCTTGCGTTCATGGATCGCCGCCAGCCAGCCCTCTTCGGTATTGGCATAGCCGGGAGAAGGAATGGTCACGATGCCTGCATCCCACGTCCAGGAGGTATTCTTTTCCATGGAATCAAAGCTATAAGAGGTCGCCAGCACTCCGTCCGAACGGGTGATAAAGATGCTGTCCCCATCCTTGGACAGATTGAAGTTCAGGTCTTGACCGCAGGCAAGCACCAGATATTCGCCGGGCTTCAGCACCTTGGCAGGAAGCTGACAACGATAAAGATTATCCGCACTGCCGGAGGCATAGTAATTCGAAAGGTCGATGTCATTCTCGCCGTTGTTAAGCAGTTCGACCCAGTCGC
The DNA here is from genome assembly GCA_051868045.1 of Eubacteriales bacterium. Classification (GTDB taxonomy): domain Bacteria; phylum Bacillota; class Clostridia; order Oscillospirales; family CAG-272; genus CAKSQF01. Next base: position 98,648 of record JBJDZN010000076.1, on the reverse strand, counting down.
AAAGCTGTCCGCCAACGGGATAGAGGTCGTTGGATGCCATCAGTTCGCTGATGATCAGGCTGTCCTTCTCCTTAACCGCCGCATATCCGGGGGTAGGCTGAGAGGTTTCGGTTCCCGTTGCGGGAAGATAGGAGCAATTGGCATTGGCATTCAGATAGGTGACCTTATCGGAGGCAAGTTCCCCATGATAGAGAATCAGGACTCCCTTTGAGGTGAGTTTAATATTGATCCCGTCAGAGGAAGTTCCGCCATTGGCAAACAGAACGGCAAAATCATCGGCAGAAACAGTCAGGTCGGGCAGTGCAACCGGATCGGAATCCCCCAGTGCCAGTGTATAATCCTTCAGGTTGACGGCAGAGCCGCTGCGATTGTATATCTCGATCCATCCGGAACGGTTCCCGTTCTGATCGGTAATTCCCACGGTATTGTTCACCATCAGTTCGGTGATCACCAATGCGGAATTCTCCTCCATCACAACCGGAACATCAGCAATCACACCGGGCTCAGCAGTGGTGGTGGACGTTTTATCATCAGAGTCGCCGGTCTCCTCTGTATACTGATTCGGTCTGAAACATCCGATCAGGGATGAGGATGTAAGAAAAAGCATGGAAAGTGCCACAAGAAGGGACACCGTTCTTGCGATGCTTCGTTTTGGTGTTGCGTGCATGAATTTTACCTCCTGTATTTTGGTGGGAATCCACCGATAAAGCGGATTCCCATATCTATAAATGCTTGTTAATCTTATTGTATCACAAAATCATGAAAAATGCCAGCCAATTTTCAAAAAAAATGAGAATTTACGGAAGGTTCGAAATGTTCACGATATATTCATAAAATGACGGATTCCGACACCTTTCGAGCAAATAATTCCCCGTATATGCACTTTGCCTCCCCCATTAAAAGGGGGAGGCAAAGTTTCTGGTTCGCCACCGGCGGCACATAAATTGGTGACCCGTACGGGAATCGAACCCATGTTACAGCCGTGAAAGGGCCGTGTCTTAACCGCTTGACCAACGGGCCATATGGTAGCGGAAGTCGGACTTGAACCAACGACCATTCGGGTATGAACCGAGCGCTCTAGCCAGCTGAGCTATTCCGCCATATTCGTCTGCATGGAGCCTTCCACGTTCGACGCTTGACCATTATAGCACATTCGTTTTGACTTGTCAAGTCTTTTTTGAAATTTTTTGCAAAAAAAATTGAGCGAATTTGAATTTGTTCATCGAATAGTCCTTGATTTTCGATTCCGTCTGCGCTATAATAGATGACAGAACTTTTCCCCTTCGGGAAGAAAAAATCAACGGTACTTTGGAGGCGATTCTTTTGCGTCGCAATATCCGGGGAGGAATTATCCTGCCCATATCCGCCACAAAAAATTCATTGCCCGTCTATTCTCTTTCAAAATCCTTTTCAATCGGCTGGGGAACCCACACCTTACCGGACGGTGCCCGGGTCCGGATTGGGGATCCCATCGGTGCCATCGGCGACCTTCCCGTCCTGTCTCCCATCACGGGGACCGTCCACTCGGACGGTTCGGCGATCTCCATTCATGCAGATGCCGCCGATACCGACAACGACGGTGAGGTCGAAACGCAACGTTATTTCGGCGCACCGGAGGGAAAGGGTGTGCTGGAACTGTCACCCGCCGATCTGATTCAAGCCGTCAGGGATGCCGCCATCCCCTGCGATGAGTCGAGGGAACCGCTTGCCGCCAAGCTGTCCCGTTCAGAGGGGCGGGTCTATCAGATTGCCATCGCCGCATTTGACTGCCAACCCTATATGCACGCTTCTTCCACCCTCGTCGGACATCATCCCGACAAGCTGGTAAATGCCCTGAAAATTCTGATGAGCGTTCTCGGTGCGGGAACGGGACGAATCCTGCTGCCTCTGCGGGGAAAAGGCGAAAAGGGACTCCACAAGGCAATCGGCAGTTTTTCCGGCAAGATACGGATTCAGCGAATTCTGCCTGCCTATCCCGCAAATCGGGAACGGCTGGTCTATTCCCTGCTGACCGGACGGGAACTATCCTATCAAAAGACACCTGAAGAGGCGGGGATTCTGATTCTGTCCCCTATCGAGGCGGCAGCAATCAGCGATCTGTTCCTCTTGAACAAACCTTTTACCCATACTTTGGTCTGTGTAGACGGTCCCTTGATCGGCGATCCCGGTTGTCTGTGGACGCCGGTGGGAACCCGCATTTCCGATCTGCTTGAGCAATGCTGTGCAGGCAAATCGGGCATTCTGATTGAAAACGGACTCATGGACGGACATCAGGTCGACAGAGAGGACTTTGTCACGCCCTATACCCGCTCGCTGACACTGATTGAGAAGACGGCGAAGCGAACCCCCACCGCCTGTATCGGCTGTAACCGTTGCTTTGCGGTTTGCCCCATGTACCTGTCCCCTAAGCGGATCCTGGCTACCGACTCAGATGCGGACAGTCCGCTCGGGCGTATCTTTGAAGCATACCGATCGGATCCCCGTCAAAAGCTGAACAGTATCGGCTGCATCGGATGCGGATGCTGTTCCTATGTCTGCCCCGCCGGGCTGCCCCTTCGGGACAGGATGCAGCAGTTGAAAGGCGAATATCTCAAAACCGATCCGAGCAGCAAGGAGGCGGAAAAACATGAATAGTTCTCTCACCCATCCCTTCCTTCACGGGGAGACGGACTGCAAAACCGTCAGAGTCGAAACCTTTATCGCCCTGATTCCCGCCGCCCTTTGGGCATTCTGTCAATTCGGACTGCGCAGTTTGATTCTCGCCGTCATCTCGGCGGGATTCTCCCTGCTTCTGGATTTCATCTATCAGTTCATTTTCTTTCTGACAAATCGCAGGAAGAAAATCAGACCCGATCTTCTCGCCCCCCTGATGGGACTGCTGATTGCCTTTGCCATGCCTGTCAACGTGGCACTGTGGCTTCTTTTCCTTGCCGATTTTACCGCCGTCATTCTCTTCCGCCGACTGCTTGCCGGGATTGCATCCCCCACCGCCGCCGGGTGCAGTCTCGCCATGCTGGTTTCCGCAGGCTTTACGCTGCCCGCCGCCCTTACCGACGGGGAACACATCCGGACTCCGCTGGATCAGCTGATGGCGGGAGTCAGTCCCGAGGAATCCCTTCAGGATCTGATCCTTGGGCGGGTTCCCGGCGGAATCGGCGAGGTATCCGGTCTGCTTCTTCTGATCGGCGGACTGTATCTGATCCTCCGTCGGCACCTTTCATGGGAGGTCCCCCTTGCCGTAATCGCTGCCGCCGGCGGTGTTGCCATTCTTTGCACCCCCTCCGCCATCGCCTACAACATCTACATTATCGGGCAGATTTTCAGTGGCGGACTGATTTTCGGAGCCATCTTCGTGGCATCCGAAAGTATCTACACCCCCTTGACCCTCCTCGGAAAACTGATCTATGGCGGACTGATCGGAGCTCTTGCCCTGCTCTTGCGCGCCTATCTGGGCTTTGACGGTATCTATCCCGCCATTCTTCTGATGTCGGCATTGACGCCCCTGATCGACAGACTGACTGCCCCCGCCATGTTTGGCGGCAATCCCCGCCGGGATCGGGCACAATCAAAGAGAGGTTAAAATCGCCCTGACAGTCGGGAGAAAAAAGACATCCCCATTAAGCGGAGGACCCCGTTATGATCACGATTTATCTGAGAAAAACCGATGCGTCCGCCAAGGAACTGTCGAAAATCGCCCATAGACTGCTCAGAGAGCGACTGGAGCAGCTCGGCTTTTCTTCCCTGCCGGAAATCGTCAAAAACGCCTACAACAAGCCCTATTTTGCGGGAAATGAGCTGTACTTCAGCCTGTCCCACACCCCGGGTGCCGTCGCCGTCGGGCTGTCCAATGCCGAAATCGGGCTGGATTTGCAGGCAGTGCGTCCCATCTCACCGGCGGTTATGGTTCGGTATCTGGGCAGTCACGAAAGCGACCCCCGCATCTGCACCCGCCTTTGGACCGAATTCGAGGCATACGGGAAGTATCTGGGCTGCGGAATCCCGATTGTCCTGCCGGAGCGGTCCCACGAATGCAAAAGCTACGATTTGGGATCGTACATTCTGACCGTATGCGCCGAGAAAATCGGAGAAATTTGTGTGGAGTGGATATAGATCGGAAAAATGCAACGGCTATCGTGATCCGGAGGAGGGACACCCCTCAAACCGTGATTCAGATGATTCACGGGCGATAAAAGGACAACAAAAAAGGGAGGAAACCGACAGACACGGTTTCCTCCCCTTTTTATCAACGGACTTTTCCATCCGTTTATTTCTCTTTATCAGGATCGGGCTTTTCGCCGACCTTGACGAGAATTTTCTCCACCCGGTTATCCTTGACCTCGGTCACATGGACGGTGAGATTTTCATATTCAAAGCTGTCCCCTGCCTCGGGAATCTTATCCAGCATTTCGGTGACAAAGCCGCCGACGGTGGTGTATTCGCTGTCGAATTCCTCCTCGTCCAGCTCCATCTGGTCGAAGAATTCATGAATTGACATACTGCCGTCAATCTCCAGATAGTTCCCACGGTTGATCACGTCATTCTCCACCTCGTCGCCCTCGTCAAAGATTTCTCCGACGATCTGCTCCACAATGTCTTCGGCAGTCAGAATGCCCAGCGTTCCGCCGAATTCGTCCAGAACCACTGCCATTTCGCAGCCGTTTTCCCGCATTTCAGGCAGAATCGACGAAATATCCCGGGTCATATGCACATACATGGGCGGGGTCAGCAGGGATCGTACATCCACGTCCTTTCCCTTGGTCAGGTAGGCACGGACAAACTCTCTGGTGGACAGGATGCCGACGATTTTATCCATGGAACCCTCATAGACCGGGAATCGGGAATAGGACAGCAAATCCTTATCGGAAATCAGCTTCCCGATGTCATCCTCCAGATCATAGGCAAGGATGTCCACACGGGGAGTCAGAATGTCCTTGGCGGTCAGTTCATTGAACTCAATCGCAGAACGGATCAGATTGCCCTCTTCCTCGGTAAAGCCGCCTTCCTCCTCCATCTCGTCCACAATGGTCACAAGCTCCTCAGCCGTAACGGTGGGAGCATTGGATTTCGGCGTCCACAGCACCGACATTTTATCCAGCAGCAGTTCCATCGGTCGGATTACGGGATAACACAGCTTCATGAAGATCCGCATAGGGCGTGCCACCGCCAGTACCAGCTTATCGCAGAACTCCATTCCGATAACCTTCGGAATGATTTCCCCGAAAATCAGCAGCAGCACGGTAACCGTCACGGTTGCAACCGTCTGCGCCAGTCCCTCGGAAGCGATCAGCGATGCCGCAATCAGGGTAGCAAGGGTTGAAGTGGACAGATTCACCAGATTATTGCCCAGCAGAATCGCCGAAATGGCAGAGGCATAGTGGTCGCTGATATACTGCGCCACCGCCGCCCGCCGATTTCCCTCCTCCGCCGCCTTTTTGATTCGGATCTTATTGGCATAGGCAAGGGTGATTTCTGACCCGGAGAAGAAGGCGGAAAAGCCCAGCAATGCCAGAATCAGGAGAATTTCAAGGGTGATTTTCATGTCTTCACCTCCTGAGGTGCCGAGACGGGAATATCGCCGACGATCTCCTCCAATATGTCCTCCATGGTGACCAGTCCCAGAACCTGACGGTCCTCACCGCGAACCACCGCCATGTGGCATTTTTTCGTCTTCATTTCCTCAAATGCGGTGGAGATCCGGGTATCGGGCGAAACATAGATCAGTGCCGACAAAAAGTCCTTCGGGTCCACCGTCGGATCGCTCAGGCGGGCAATCAGATAATCGTTGACCCGCAGAAAATCGGTATAACCGCCTTCCTCACTGCATACAGGCAGTCGGGAATAATCGCAATCCAGCAGTTTTTGGTTCAGTTCCTCTCTGTCAATATCCAGAGACACCGACAGAATGCGTTCCGGAGGGCAGAGAATCTCGGTCACCTTGGTATCGCAAAAATCCAGGGTGTTCCGGACAATTTCGGTTTCCTCCGGCTCCAGTACCCCCTCTTCACCGACATTGTCCACGATGTCTTCAAACTCGTCCTCGGTGTAGATGGGAGTATCCACTTTATGGCTGATCAGCTTTTTGAGCAGTCCCGTTCCCATGGTGAAAAGCAGGGTGATGGGCTTCATGATCTTCATATAAATCCCGAAGGGTCCGGAAAAGAACATTGAAACGCTTTCTGCGTTTGCCTTGGAAATGTTTTTGGGCAGGGTTTCTGCCAGAATATACACCAGTACGGTGATCACAATGGTGGAGATCACCGAACCGCTGTCACCCCACAGATCAATACAGAGCAGGGTGCAGGTAGATGCCGCCAAGGTATTGAACAGGTTGTTTCCGATCAGAATGGCAACCAGGGCATCATCAAATCCGTCGAGAATCTTCTCGGTGCGGATGGCTCGCTTGTTTCCGCTTTCCGCAAGCTGTCGGATGCGGATTTTGTTGCAGTAGGAATAAGCCGTTTCCAGTGCAGACATCAGTCCCGAAAGAATAAGTAAGACAAGTATCAGATACAATCGACCGGTACCGTCGCCGTCCATATGATTTCAACTCCTTAAAAATACAAAAAAGTGCGACGAAAAACCAGGGGCAGTCTTCTGCGAACGCAATCGGTTTGCAATTGCAGTTCTCTGCCCTGAATTTTCATCACACTACATGACCTGATAAAAACGATCCGTGCTACATAAGTGCGGGTTATCCAAAAAGAATGTTCACCTCTGAGTTCGTCCATTTCGGTCAGTATAACATATTCTGACCGCTTTGTCAAGGGATTTTCCAAAAAATTCAAAGGTTGCACCGAAATCCCACGGATTTTATGTCATCCGTGGGATTTCAATCCAAAAAGTGGATCCCTGACCAACCCGACTGCGCACACCGTAGTTTCCGCCGTGCATGGTTACGATGGATTTGACGATGGATAGTCCCAGTCCCGTTCCCTTGGCGGCACGCTTATGCTCGGCGTCTACCTTATAATAGCGGTCCCAGATCCGATCCAGCTGTTCGGGGGCAATACCCTCCCCACTGTCGCTGACCTCAATGCGGACAAAGTCATCCCGCAGAAGCTGTCGGATCACCACCGACCGATCGGGTCCGGTATAGGTCATGGCATTGTTGACCAGATTCATAATCGCCCGAACGATCAGGGACCGATCGGCATTGACATTCACCTTTCGGTCTGCCACCACTTTGATCTGATAGCCATCCCGCTTGGTCAGGGCAGTATAGGTTTCCAGCAGTTTTGACAGTTCATCGGTCAGGCAGAACGGTTCCGGATGCAGCTTGACATTTCCGCTCTGTATCCGGGAGGTTTCCAGCAGATCGCTGACCAGCGAATTCAGCCGATCCACCTCGTTTATGATGACATTGAGATTTTCCGGCGTTGCCTCACCGGGAATGTCCCGCATCATTTCACTGTACCCTTCAATCAGGGTCAGGGGTGTCCGCAGATCGTGAGACACGTTGGCGATCAGCTCACGGCGCAGGTTCTCCACCTTGGACAGTTCTATTGCCGCCTGATTCAAGGTGGCAGACAGCTCATTTGCCTCTTTATAGCCCGAATTTTCATCGAAACAGGGCTCATATCTGCCCTCGGTGAAGGTTCCCACCTTCTCATGAATCCGAACGATGGGTCCCGCAACTCTTCCCGAAATGTAACTTGCCAGGATCAGTGCCAGAAGCGTCATCAGGATGGCAACGGCAAGCAGGATTACCGACAGGGTCTGTGCCGTGGCACCTATGGGCGTCAGATAGGCATTGACCGCCAGCAGGTATTCGCCCGAATTCGTGGTAAACACCGTTGTATAGATCACATTACCGCCGTCTGTCCCCAGAAATCCTCCGTAATTCTCGATGGCATAGACCTCTTCGCCTTCCTGGACCGTCAGATTCTGATCGGAAACAAGGCGGGATTCGGTCTGACGCACCGAAAACAGTCCTTCGCCGCCCGTTTCCTTCGTCAGATTCAGAATCTGCTGACAGTCGGAATAGGGCAGATCGTACAGCACGCATTCGGGATAGCCGGTATTTGACAGCTTGAGACGGCTGGCAGCGTCCGCACTGATCAGGACGATCTCAAACTGATACTCCTCCGCCACCTCCTTGCCCACCGTAAAAAAGGCATCGGTGTTGGCGGCTTCCACAATCCGTCGGCTTCCCTCCTTCACCTGACGAATCTTGATGTTTCCGTACAGATAAGGGAGCAGCACCACCTGAAACAGGAGAAGAATCAGGAGCGTCACCACAACAAAAATCAGAAACCCCGAAAAGATTTTCACCCGAACGCTATAACCGTGGGGATGTCTGACGGGGCTTTTCACCGTTTTTTTCTTACTTTCCATCAAAGCGGTAACCAACCCCTCTGAGTGTAACGATCAGCTTACTGTATTTGCCAAGGGAGTGCCGCAGGAGCTTGATGTGGGTATCCAGCGTCCGATCGTCACCGTAAAAATCATAGCCCCAGACTTCGCAGATCAGCTTCTCTCTGGTCAGGGCAATGCCCCGATTGCGGATCATGTAGAAAAGCAGTTCGTACTCCTTGGGAGACAGATCTGCCTTTACGCCGTCCACCGTCACTATCCGTGCGGTGAAGTCTACCACAAGACCCTCCTGCTGCCAGACATCCCGCTTTTCTTCAGCGGGTTCCTTTGCCCCTTTTCCTGCCCGCTTCATGATGGCATCCACCCGAAGCATCAGCTCCTTAGGCGAAAAGGGCTTGACCACATAATCGTCCACGCCAAGCTGGAATCCGCCGATCCGGTCATACTCCTCCCCTCTTGCGGAGAGGAGGATAATGGGAACATCTGAGGTCTTTCGTATCTCCCGACAGGCAGACAATCCGTCCAGCACAGGCATCATGATGTCCATGATCACCAGTTGGAAGTCTCCGTTCTTGAATTTGTTCAGAGCTTCCATCCCGTTTGCCGCCTCTGTCACCGTATGCCCTTCAAATTCGGCATACTTGCGGATCAGGGACCGGATCATTTCCTCGTCGTCTACAACCAGTATTCGGTACATATCTGTTGTCCTTTCCATTTATCGGTTGTTATCGGTTGATTTTATGCGCCAGCCTGCCCCAGTACGATCTGTACGGTAATCGTCTGAGAACGGTCACGGATTGCCGTCACGGTAATCGTCTGACCTGCAACATAATCGTTGAGTGCAGTGGAAATATCCGAAGCAGAGGCAATTTCCACGCCGCCCACATAGGTGATCCGATCTCCGTAGGCAAGCTGTTCCGAGCCTTCAGCATAGATAACCTTGCTGTCGTCTACCAGGTAGACGCCGACAACCACGGAGAGTCTTCCCCAGCCGCTGTCACGGGTTGCGTAATCCTTCAGCGCAGGGTAATAATCGGTGCCGAAGATATAACTGCTGTTCTCGTTGGTGACGCTGACCACGCTGACACCGATCTGGGGTCTGCCGGTCACATAGCCGTTGGTGATCAGTTCACCGGCGACCTGACGGACAGTGGAAATCGGAATGGCAAAGCCCAGTCCTTCCACATCCTCACCGGTGGATTTCGCATTGACAATTCCGATCAATGCGCCGTTAATGTCAAACAGTCCGCCGCCGGAGTTACCTGAGTTGACCGATGCCGAGGTCTGAAGCAGGGTCATGGACATTCCTTCAACGGTAATGTTGCGCTCCAGTGCCGACAGAATTCCCTCCGTTACCGTACCGCCCAGTACGCCAAGGGGATTTCCGATGGCGATAACCGATTCGGCAAGCACCAAGGGAGATGCCGTATCGTCCCGGATCACAGCAGGATAGAGGACGCTGTCGGTGGCATCAATCTTCAGAACCGCCAGATCGGTCTTGGCATCGGTTCCCACAATCTTTGCCACATAGCTCTTTCCGTCGGTCAGGGTAACTTTGATAATTGCCGAGTTCTCCACCACATGATTGCAGGTGACCACATAACCGTCCGAGCTCCAGATCACGCCGCTGCCCGATCCGGAGGGCTGGTTGAGCTGCGCATACTGCTCGCTGATGAAGGTATCAATGATTACGACGCTGTTATGGGCAATCTCTGCTGCCTGGGTCATCAGATTGGTCTGATTGGTTGCGGTGCTCTCGATTATCGTCGTATATTTCTGGACGATCTCTTCAGGGGAAAGCTGGTTGACGTTTGTCGTGCCGTTCGAGTTTACCGTGGTGCCGGAGGCAACCAGATAACCGCAGGCTCCGCCTACAATACAGGAAAGCACCAGCATCAGTGCCATTACGCCGACCCACGCTCCCTTATGGCTCTTGCGGGGCTTCACGTTTTGCATCTGCTGATCGGCAGCAAACCCACCGGTATAGCTGTAGGTTCGGCTTTGGCTGTTGTAGCTGACCTCATATTCGGATCTTTGCGCATGATCCGAAGCGTAACCGCCTACCTGTTCACGGGAGGCAGAGAGTGCGGAGCCGCTATAAGAATAGCTTCCGTCGGCAGGCTGATTTACAGTCGGATCGCTTTGCACGGTCTGCTCAGTCTGTTCGGTTTGCCCGTTTTGTCCGTTTTGCGCCGTCTGACCGTTCTGAATGTCTTGCTCACTTAGCCCGTTTTCGCCATTCTGTCCTGCAGGAGTGTCCCCATTCTGCGGATTTCCGTTTGGTCTCAAATTATCAAAATATCCATTATTCATGGTTTATTCCTCCTCATTTTCTTGATAACCCTATTATATACGGGCTTTGTGAAGGTTATATGAAGAAAAACGAAAATCTGTCTGAATCCATAAAAGATTTCCGACAGAGGGAACTTTATGCAGATCGCCTTCTGAATGCAAAAGTCAGCCCCAATGCGAACATCTGAGGCTGACCTGAAAGCATTTCGATTTATTTCGAAAATTTATACACGGTGGTCTGAGTATATTTCTGACCTGCCCGGATGACGGGAGAGGGGAAATTCTTCTGATTGGGGGAATCGGGCATCCGATTGCACTCCAGTGCCACTGCCTGATTCTGTTTCTGGGGAATCGTGCCGAAGAAGGGATTGGGGGCTGTCATGTAATTGCCCGTATACATCTGAATGCCGCCCTCGGTGGTCAGAATTTCCATGGTAATTCCGGTAACGGGAGAGGAAATCGTTCCAATCCACCGGGGAGTTTCGGTATTCTCACCGTTTCCTCTGACAAAGCAGTGATCGTAGCCGCCGGCAATCTTCAACTGCTCATCATTGGCTCCGATGTCCTGTCCGATGGTCTTGCCTTCACGGAAGTCAAAGGGGGTACCGGTCACATCCGCCAGCTCGCCAAGGGGAATCAGACGCTCGTTTACGGGAACGTACTTGCCGCAGTTCAGGGTCAGCTTATGATCCAGAATGGTGTTGCCTACGCCAGACAGGCTGAAATAGCTGTGATTGGTCAGATTCAGGATGGTATCGGCATCGGTTTCTGCCAGATAGTCGATGGTGATGGCATCGTCAGCCACGGTATAGGTCACATAAACGGTAAGATTTCCGGGATAGCCTTCCTCACCGTCAGGAGAGGTCAGACGGAATCGTATGGAAGCGGACTTCTCATCCGAAGCCGTCTCCACCACGTCCCATACCTTAGAGGAAAAGCCCACGTTTCCGCCGTGGAGATGTTCGCCTCTGGCAACCTCGTTGCAGGCAAGGGTGTACTCCTTCCCGTTCAGGGTAAATTTACCGTCGGAGATCCGGTTTGCGTACCGTCCTACAACCGAACCGTGATAATCGCCGTCGGCAAGATGTCCCTCCAGACCGTCAAATCCGCAGACCACCGAAGTGCCGGCAAAGATCACCTTCGCCACTCTTGCGCCATACTCCGAAAGGGTGACTGCCAGATCCCCCACCGTCAGGGTATAGGCATAAACATCCCTGCCTTCCAATGTTCCGAACACGCTTTTTTCAATACTCATAAAAACCTCCGCTTCCGCATTTTGCGGCATATCTGATTTTGTTTTCGTTTTATTTTTGCAAGTTTCCCATGCGTTGAGTCTATTATAAAGCATTCGAGGGAATTTGTCAATCGGATTTGTTGATTTTTTGAAGAATTCTCCCAAAGTTTTCACGTCGGAATCCACCGCATGATCTGCGGGGGATTTTCATATACTTGCATGAAAGTGTTCCAAATCGGTCAATACTACCCACAGAAAGGTGCGATGCGTATGACGACAAACAAACGCCTGTTGACCCCTGTCCTGATTCTCTGCATTCTGCTGATGTCCGCCCTGCCCGCCCTGATTCTGTCCCTGAGACCCAAAAACGGAGAGCAGACCGATACGATCAGACTGTACCGACAGGAAAGCGGGCAGATCGAGGAACTGGCATTTGCGGATTATCTGGAGGGCTGTCTTGCCGCCGATCTGGATTTTGAAACCGACTACCCCGAGCAAGCCCTGCTTGCCTTTTCAATCGCCACCGAAAGCAAGCTCCTTTCCCTGTGCGGCAGATGCGAACACGCCCAAGAACTGGCTGTTGACTTCTGCGATGACCCCGATCACGGATCCGGTTATCTTCCGAAATCTGAGGCTGTCGAGTGCTACGGGGAGACCGTCTGCGAACCGTTATATTCGAAAATTCATGAGGCGGTCTCGACGGTGCTGGGATTCGGCGTCTGTTATGAGGGCGAGCTTGCCCTGACGCTGATGCACGACCGATCCTATCTTTTGACCGAGGACGCCAAAAACGTGGGGCATACCGACATTCCCTATCTCTGCTCAGTCCGGACCTACGAGGAAATCGAATGCTACGAGGTCACCCTGTCCGAAGAGGTGGTTTCGGCACTTCTGCTTTCGAATTTCGGAATAAAGGACGGAATTCCCGAGATTCTGTCCCGAACGGCGGCAGGAAGGGTCGATAAGGTGCAGATCGGCGATCAGGTTGTGGAGGGCTGGGTCTTCGCCTCCGCTCTTTTCCTCCCGTCCACCGATTTCACCATTGAGAAAAGCGTCTCAACCTACCGATTTACCATCCGCGGCGAAGGAAACGGCGTGGGCATGAGTCGAAGCGGTGCCATCAAAATGGCAGAAGAGGGAGCGGAATTTGAGGACATCATCGCCGCCTACTACCCCGGAACCGCCGTTTTGCCCATTGATATTCCCGCCTTGCTGGAACAAGGCAGAAAATAAACGTCCTTCGCACTTCAGATTCACAATTTTTTATATTCAGAAGCACAGTGATCATTGATTTTTTAAATTTATGACAGTAAGTTTAGTGTAGAAAACAGAAGATTCGTTGATTTTATGGCGATCATCGTTGATTTTTGTATTGACAAACGGCAGAAAAAGGACTATAATATTTTGTGTGATTTTCAAAAAAATAAGGTGTGTAGAAAGAGGTTCGTAAAGTGGCAATCCACAGCAAAAATGATTTCCCGAGACTGGTGCGCTCGGACAGAAGGTTTGAAAAGAACAATATTGAGGTCATATTCAAGGAATACAATACCCAAACATGGCATCATTGGCATGACTATTTCGAACTGGAATATTTCGCTTCGGGAACCGGTGAATATCAGGTAAACGGCATGGATTATCATCTGGAGGCGGGGAGCTGTTACATGGTCACTCCCGCCGATTTTCATCATCTGTCCGCAACTTCCAACATGGTGATTTACAACATCGCCTTTAATGACCTGATTCTCACCAAGGAGGCCTACGACAAGATCTACTCCAACGATCAGTGGCCGGCTATCCGTTTTACCCAGGCAGAAATTGCCTTCATCGAACCGCTGTTCCACAAGCTGAAGGAATTATACGATGCCGACAGCGAAGCCTGTCCCCTGAGAGATCGGGCGATTGCCGATCTACTGGAATTCATCGTCATTCTCTACATGCAGAAAATCGAGAACCATGAGAACGTGGACAACAACGTTTCAAGTATTGTCATGCAGGCGGTCTCCTATATCAAGTACAACTTCAAGAACAAGCTGACCCTCCAGGGCGTTGCCGCAACCATCCCGATCACGCCCAACTATCTGGGTGCGCGCTTTACCGAGCAGATGGGGGTATCCTTCAACACCTATCTGATGCAGACAAGACTGTCCTATGCCCACAATCTGCTGAAATCCGACCGGTTTTCGGTGGAAGAGGTCGCCTTTGCCTCAGGATTCGGTACAGCATCCTATTTCTCCGACTGCTTCCGCAAATACTACGGTTACAGCCCGGTGGATATGAGGAAGATTCTGAACGCCTCCGAAAAGGGCAGGACGGTCAGTGAACCGATAGTGCAGCAACAATAAGGCGGTACCTTCGTCAAAGTATAAACCAATCAACAGAAAAAACCGATAGCCTCTGGATTCAGGGGCTATCGGTTTTTGATGTATTGATGCGCCTGTTCAGTTTTTCAGCGAATGAATGGGTGCGGGGATGCGTCCGCCCCGATGGATGAACCGGGCGGGACTGTAGGGAGCAACCTCCATAATGGGAGCCTCGCCCAGCAGTCCGCCGAAGTGAACGCTCTCGCCGACGTGCCTGCCGATGGCGGGGATCACACGGACCGCCGTGGTCTTGGTATTGGCAACACCGATGGAGATCTCGTCGGCGATAATGCCGCAGATCACCTCGGTTGTGGTGTCGCCGGGGATGGCAATCATATCCAATCCCACCGAGCAGACCGCCGTCATGGATTCCAGCTTATTCAGGGTCAGTGCGCCGCACTTTGCCGCAGAAATCATGCCGGCATCTTCGGACACGGGGATGAAGGCACCCGACAGTCCGCCCACATGGGAGGATGCCATGACGCCGCCCTTCTTGACGGCATCGTTCAGCAGTGCCAGGCAGGCGGTGGTTCCCCATCCGCCGCACTTTTCCAGTCCCATTTCCTCCAGCACCTGCGCCACGCTGTCGCCGATGGCAGGAGTGGGAGCCAGGGACAGGTCGATAATGCCGAAGGGAACGCCCAGACGGTCGGCTGCCTCTCTTGCTACCAACTGTCCCACACGGGTGATCTTGAACGCCGTCCGCTTGACGGTTTCCGCCAGCTCGGACAGATCGCAGTCCCCTGCTCTGCGGATTGCCGATGCCACTACGCCGGGTCCCGACACGCCCACATTGATGACGGTCTCAGGTTCGCCCATGCCGTTGAAGGCACCTGCCATGAAGGGGTTATCCTCTGGGGCATTGGCAAAGACCACAAATTTGGCGCAGGCGATGGAATCCCGATCTGCGGTCATCTTAGCGGCGGTTTTGATGATATTTCCGCAGCGAAGGATGGCGTCCATATTGATTCCCGCCTTGGTGGAAGCGACGTTCACCGACGAGCAGAGGTAATCGGTCTCGGTCAGTGCCTGGGGAATACTGTCCAGCAGTGCGGAAGCATTGTAGGACATCCCCTTCTGAACCAGTGCGGTATAACCGCCGATGAAGTTAATGCCCAGTTCCTTTGCGGCACGGTCAAGGGTCTTGGCGATCTTCACATATCCGTCGCTGTTGCATTTTCCGCCGATCAGGCTGATGGGAGTCAGGGACACCCGCTTATTGATAATCGGAATGCCGTACTTTTTTTCGATTTCATCACCGGTTTTCACCAGATTTCCTGCCCTTGAGGTGATTTTATCGTAGATATTGTCACACAGGCGGTTTACGTCATCGGAAACGCAGTCATAGAGCGAAATGCCCATGGTAATGGTTCTGATATCCAGGTTTTCCGAATGAATCATATTGATGGTTTCCAGAATATCGTTCTGACTGATCATTTGCATTGTCGTTCCCTCCGGATCAGATGTGGTGCATGGTATTGAAAATATCTTCGTGCATTGCCGAGATTTGCAGACCGTTCTTCTCGCCGTAGGTCTTCGCCAGATCCACAAACTCGGTAAACGGAATGTTCAGATTCTCAATATCCACGATCATGATCATAGCAAAATACTCCCGCAGAACGCTCTGGGAAATATCCACAATATTGGCTCCGTATTCTGCACACAGAGCGGAAACCTTGGCAACGATGCCGACTCCGTCGGTACCTGTAACTGTAATCACTGCTTTCATCTTGATGTATCTCCTTTGATATGGAATAAGCTTTGGTTATTATAGCACAGTTTGAAAAAGAATGCAAGTCTTTTTTCATTTGATTTTATTGGGTTTTCAATGAAAATCATTCAAAAAAGCGGGCTTGCGCCTATCTTTTGCGCAAGCCCGCCTGAAATCTATTCAAGCATCCAGAGCTTGAGATCCTCATATTTGCTCTTGTAATCGACTTCCAGACCCTCTTTGAACTGTTCAATGGTCCGGAAAAACTCTCTTGTCTGGTAACCGGTCCAGAAAACCGAGTCAAAATTGTCCTCGATATATTCCTGCTCCAGCGGCAGACGGTGAGCGATGAAAAATCCGCTATTCGAAATCCGGCAAACCTCGCTGTACTCGCCGATCTCAAGCGCGGTCACGGTATCCTCCAACTGCTGGCTGACATCCACCGAATAATAGGTAAATGCCTCCAGATTGTCGTAGGTCACCTCACCCAAGCCGTAAATCAACCGATATTCATCTGCCAGTGCCGAAAGGCTCTCCCCGGCTTTTGCACGACTCAGGATCTCCTCCATCAGTTCCAGTCGCTTGGCATCTTCATCGTCACTCGTATATACCACACACAGATATTCCGCCGCAAACCAGTTTCCACTGTCAATATCCTTCCGGATGGTGTCATCGTCGATTTCCTGAAGACCCAGGAGGCATTCGTACAAACGATCACAGACGGCGTAAATTTCCTGAATCTGACGATAGACATCCTCGGTCAGGTACTGTTCTTCCAGTGCCTGCTCGTATTCCTCGTCGGAAGCGTAATTCGCCCGCAGATCGGTGAGTTCCTTCTCAATCTGATTCTTCTCAGCACTTGTCAGCTCAATTTTATACTGTTCAGCAAGCTGACTGTATGCGGCAAGCTCCTTCAGCGTTCCGTAAACCTGATCCTCCAGCTCCTTTTGCAGTTCGGGAGAGTTCTCGTACTCCTCTTGAGTATGCCCGGCTTCCTTCATATAGTTACAGGAAAAGTAGCGGAGCATATCGTAGGAAACTTCAAAATCCCCCAGCCGCAGAACCTTCGGAGAGGAGCATCCGGTCATGCCGGTCAACAACATGAAGATCGCCAGCAAAACAGCCGCCGTTTTTTTCAGCATATTGGTCATAGCCTCAGAACAACCCCTTCACATTTTTCCGTTTTCCCGAAAAAAACCTCCGGCAAAATCAACCGCGGATTGAGGTGTCGATATAGACATCATTCATCAGATCCAGCGTTGAAGCCAGCAGCTTCTGTACCGTAGCGGTCATACCGTAGAAACTGCCGTTTTCGCCCAGCGATTTGCCCGTCTCGTCAATATCTTCAATGGTGATCAGACATCTGCCGCCGGTCACTTCATAGAAACGGAAGATTCGGGTAACACTGGGTCGGATTCCGGCAATTTCGTCGGTCTTATTGCCGGCATCATCGGTTTTGTAGGTGTAAGTCTCACGGGTTACAACGGTGACTGTCGCCATGGGATCCTGCTGCATCGCCGCTTCGATTTCGTCCTCTTCCATTTCCTTGCGGATGTCAAGCTGAAGCATAATGGTGTACAGCTTCCGGAAGTTGGAGACCTCCACCTTCTTACCGGTCGCCCGCTCGGTTACCACCAACGCACTGCCCGAACCCTCCATACGGAAGACGCAGTCCACGTTCATCAGCCCGTCTCGATAGGGCTGCTCAACGCCAAGGTCAAAGTAGCTGCCGCTGACGGAGAAGGACTGACAGTTGTCGATTGCCAGGAAGAAGGTATGCGCAAGAATGAAGGAGTCCACGTCCCATTCCAGAAAGGCAACATTGGAGGCACTGATCTTACAGATGACATTGAAGACCAGCGAATAGGCATAGTAGGTGCCGTCATCCTGCAATTTACTGAATCGGATCACATTTTCAATGCCGTTTGCCTTATAGAGCAGCTGATACTGAACGTTTTCATCGTCCAGATAATACTTTTCCAGCGTTTCCATGGGGAATCCGATATACTCGCCTTCCTCATCGGACATGGGAATACCCAGTTCCACAACGCTGTCTCCCTCAAAATCGGTGAACATTTCACCGAGATTTGCCATTTCGGAGGAAGAATAGTAGCCTTTGGGGGTCACTGTGGAATAGACCGCCAATCCGGAGAATACCGAAAAAGGATCGGTAACATCGGTGCTGACGGGAACTGCAACAAATGCGGCGTTCCATGCCAGTTCGGTCTCGCCTTCGGGAACGTAATAATACTTTTCCTCATTGACCCAATAGGCAAATGCCTGAAGAGCCTCGGCACTGTTGGCGGGATAGCCCAAATAGGGCGTTACCATTGCCATGGGCGTTGCCAGAATGGTATTGGAGAAGTAAATGTCGGACAGAACATATACCGAATCCCGAATCATGGTCTCGCCGGTCTGCAGATTGGTGGACTCGTTCAGGCTGCGGACATAATATCCGGTTCCGGAAGGGGTCCGATCCCCGATCAAAACCGTTTGCTGACTTCCGTTCCGCAGAATCAGGGTGTAGTAGATTTTATCCGAAAGATCATTCAGATCGCAGTCAAGACCGTATCTGGAAAAATCGGTGCAGTGATCCTCAACTCGTGCGGAGCATGCCACGAAACCTGCTGCCGTCACGAAATAGGACAGCTGAGTTTCGTCAAATGCGGCATACTCAAAGTTGGTCAGGTAGAAAGTATCGGCATCCAATCCCAGTTCATCATTATCGGTTTCGTTATAGTAGAAGCCCCAATCCACATAATTGGTATCATTCTTCGGATTGTGAACGGCGATTTCCTTTATCTGATCTCTGGTCACATTCGGATAGAGCAGGAGGGACGAACTGCTGTAAGCCACCTCATCCGACCAGATCAACTCCACATTTGAGGTTGTATCCACCGTATCATCCTTCATAAGGGGACGAATAATGAAGAGGTAAGCCAGCAGGAGAACACCGAAAACCACGGTGAGTCCGATAATCAGATCCCTTTGACCATGCGAAAAGCCTTTTCTTTGGGATTCTGTCGTTTTCTTTTCATCGTTTATCAAGAGTGTCTCCTCCTTATATATACAATCGTGCCCGCAACGGCGAATACCAAGGGCAGACCCAACGTGATCACAACGCTCAGAACATTCGCCTGATGGGTGGTCAGATCCAGTCCCTCATTGCGGATCACCTTCATGGGAATTCCGAAGGACACCCGGTCGGAATCGTTCATATCATCCAATATGCGAAGCATCAGATCGTGATTGGCGTAAATATCGCTGTCCATATAGACACTGTCCACCAGCTTTGAGGTTCCGCAGGTCAATATCTGCCCGCCGGCAGGGGTAGTGGTCAGTGCCAGGAGCGAATCGACGCCTGCACCGGTATAGCCGTCATTCTGAACACTGGAGGGAACCTGATAGAGGGATACCGCACCCTTTCCTTCCTCCAACGTCAAAGGACGGGCGGTCTGGAAGATGGTTTTCTCTCCCTCGGTGTACACCTTGGAAAGATCGGCAAGGATCGGATTGTCTTCCACAGGCTGACCCACCAGACTGTATCCGTCCACAGACACGCTGTTCTGACCGTTGTCCTTGAGTTTCTGCTGAACGAAGGTAACACCTGCCGTCTGCCCGAGGAAGCTCTCCAGGTTAGAAAGACTTCCCTCCTTGGGGTCTAGGAACGCCATCAGTGAATGATTACCGTAATCCAGATAGGCAGACAGCTTTGCGATTTCGTCAAACTGCTCCGATGTGGTCTGACTGATATAGTCGGACACCGGCGCATAGATGACCGCAACGCCGTCCCGATCGGGATCAAAGTTCTCATACCGCAGGTCAATCTTCCGGATCTCATATCCGCAGTCCCGGAAAATCTGCCAGAGGGACTGGGCATCGCCGTAATCAATCGAGGTCTGATCCTCCGCCGTCCGGTCATAGCTGCCAATACTCTCGCCGTGTCCCGACAGGAAGTAGGCGATGGGAGCCTGATCCGGTTCAACCGTGATTGAGCGGATGGCACTGCAGAAACGGTAATCCCCCAGGAAGGCGGCAACCGTTGTCGTGGTGTAATCGTAGGTATAGAAGGATTCTCTGGCATAAACCCGATAGTTATGTGCGCTGTCGTAGACATTTCCTGAAGTGTCGGTATATTCGGTATAGTTATCAATGAGGATAACCGTCTGACTGAAATAGGAATCTTCATAGTCAGACCCGACAATTTCCCGCAGTCGATCAGGATCGCTGGTCAGATTGATATAATCAACCGAAATAAAAGAGAACGTATCGGCAAGCTGTTTTGCCAGTTCATGGATCGGTGCCATGCCCCAGTAGCCCGACTCTCCGTAATAGTCGGAAGAGCTGACGCCCTGTCCAAGTCTGTCCTTATCGGTGAGAAAGTAGATCGTAACCTGATTTTTCGTGCCGTCAACCGCCGACAGAAGCTCTATGCTCTCATCCGAGACCTGATAAAGATTCTCAGAGGTCATATCAAAGTACCAACCGTATTTCGTCGCCAGACTGCTGATGATCACGTTGACCACCACGATCACGGCGATCACGACTGCGGACAGCACAACTGCAAGACTGCCGAATCGGAAGTTCTTTTTCTTAAGCAGATTCATCTTGTCCGTCCCTTCTTATCTGTGTCTTCTCTTCACATAGACCACCGTGCCCAGTATCAGCATGGTCACGGGAACCAGTCCGCAAAGGCAGACCGTCCATGCGATCACATCCGACGTTCCCACCGATTCCAATGCCTGCCCCTCGATCACCTTGAAGTCGATCTCAAAGGGAACGGTCTCCTTTGCCATCAGACGCATGGCATAGAACAGGACGTCGCTGTTACAGTAGGCGGTACTTTCGATCAGATCGCTGTCGGCAAATCCGGTTCCACTGCAAAAGAGCGTATAATTGGAAACCTCGCGGTTATCGTCAGAATAGCGGCTGGCGAAGGACAGTGCCATTACCGAGCCCTGACCGGCGGTCTCATAGTCGGCAACCTGACTGCCATCGGCATCCACCGCAGCAGCACTGGTCGGTGCCAGGAAGACCGATCCCACATAGGTTGTCACCATGAACTCATAAAATCCGTTGTTTTGCAGGAAGGCATCGGACATCTCCAGTACCCGGGCATTCCTGAACACCGCTGCGGGACTGGAGGTCAGCCCTGAGAGACTGCTGGTCAGATTGATTCCCACGCTGTAAGGGTCGGTTTCATATGCCGCCAGGAAGGTCTTTCCGTCCGGAGTCAGGCTGTTGGTTCCCGAATCCACCACCGTGTTATCCGTCGTCCGGACACCCCAGTAATCCCAGAAATATTCCTGCAGATTGGGCTGTTCCTCTGCCTCATCGGCAAAGAAGACCATGGCGTGATGATCCTCATAGGACAGGAACTTCCTCAAAATGTCGATCTCACTGACCTGACCGTCCTCTACGATAAAATCGGAGGTGGGTCCGTACAGTACCAGCAGTCTTGCGCTGTCATCTTCAAACAGCTCCCGGTACTCGGTTTGCAGATTGATCTTCTTGGTGACAAAGCCCGCCTTGAAGAGCAGATCCCGCAGTGCCTGAGCCTCTCCGTAGTCAGCCATCATGGAAGCATCCAGCGTCGTGTCATCTCCCACGCTCTCACCGTGACCGGTCACAAAATAGACGACCGGATTGGCTCCCGCCAGAGAGAGAATGGTGGAAGTGAAGCGCAGATCGCCGTTGAAGGCGAAGGCGTAACCGGTAGAGGAGTCGGTCGTATAGAAGGAGTCCCGCTTACAGATACGGAAATTGTGGTGCATGACAGGATTGCCTTCGCTGTCCACCAGGGGATTGCCTTCGCTGTCCACTTCCTGAGTATAGTTGTCAATAATGACATCCTGCTTGGAGAAGGTGGTTCCCGCCGTGGAGCGGAACGCCTCCAGCTTGTCCGCATCCCGCTGGATATGAAGGGTCTCCACCGTGATAAAGTCGTAGGTCTGCGCAAAGGTCTGCGCCAGTTCCCAGACGTATTTCATTCCCCAAAGGTTGGTGGTCGATCCTGAGGTTGCGTTATTGTAACCCATCTCTGCCGACTGAAGCTCATCCTTGTCGGCAAGGAAATAAATGGTAAAATGGTTCTCTTCCGGCTTGATTTCACTCAGAAGAGCCTTGGACTCGTCGGAAATCTCGTTGAAGCCCTCTTTGGTCATATCAACCGTCAGCACCTCGTCCCCGAGGAAAGCCGACAGCAGAACATTCACAAGGATCACGGCAATAACGACACCGACCGTCAACAGCGTTGACAGCGAGCGATGAATCCGTTTATTCTTCGTTTTCATGGTTGAAACCGTTTCCTTTCCTTATTGTCTCGTCATCGTATCGTCCCCTTGGTGTCAGACTCCTCTGCACCATGGAGATCAAATTCTGTCCGCCGGAGCCATCTTTATTCCCAGCGACGCTTGTCATACACGCGTACCGTCAGGAACAGGAAGACGAAGGTGATGGAAATATAATAGATCAATGCCTGAATATCGAAATATCCGTAGGTAAAGCTGCTCAGACGCTCCAGAATGGAAACCCAGCTCAGAACGGCACGGATCACATAGGTGTCGATAAAGGCATTGAATGCCGATGCCATAACGAACAGGACGATAACGCCCATGGTCAGCAGTGCCGCAATCAGCTGATTCTCGGTCAGCGATGAAATGAACACGCCGATGGCAATGCAGGCAGCACCTGCCAGAAGGATCGCCAGCGAGGAACCGAACAGAACGGCACCGTTGGGATTTCCGTACTGATAGAGAGCAAGGAAGCTGATGCAGGATACCAGATAGGTTGCCGCAAATACCGTGTAGGCGGCAAAAAACTTTGCGCAAACCATACCCATCAGGCTGACGGGGGAGGTCAGCAGCAGTTGCTCGGTACGGGATTTCTTTTCATCGGCAAACAGTTTCATGGTCAGCAGGGGCAGTACCACGATGTAAACCACAAGCAGCATGGAAAAATAGGCAGAAACCGATGAATTTGCGCCCTGCTGCAGCGTGCAGTAGGAGAAAATCAGTCCACTGGCAATCAAAAAGACTGCCACGAAAATGTAACCGATGGGCGATACAAAATAGGAGCGAAGCTCTCTCTTGAAGATGGCAAACATAATTATTTCTGATCCTCCTTCTGGATGTTCTGATCCTTAGCGTCGTTCTTCTGACCGGCGGCGTCCCGGTTCCTGCGCCTCTTTTTACGCACAGGCTCTGGAGCATCCACGACGGCAAGGAAAATATCCTCAAGACTTGCCCCCATGGACTCCATTCCGATCATAATCCAGCCGTTTGACGAAACGGTTCGGGACAGAGGCTTACGGACATCCAGTCCTGCCTCGCACTCCACCAGATAGGACGTGGAATCGGTATCATGATTGCCCAGCACCTCGGCGTAGCTGACTCCGTTCACCGAACGGAGGGCGTTCAGAACCTCCTTCTGAGGTCCGCAAATTTTCAGCGTCAACCGGCGGTTGCCGCTGAACATCTTGGAAATATCGTCGGTGCGCTCATTGGCGACGATCTTGCCCTTGTTGATAATGATGATCCGGTCGCAGACCGCCTGAACCTCGGGGAGAATATGGGTGGACAGGATGACCGTATGGTTCTTGCCCAGCGTTTTGATCAGGTTACGGATCTCGATGATCTGCTTGGGGTCCAGACCCACGGTAGGCTCGTCGAAAATGATAACCTTGGGATTGCCCACCAGTGCCTGTGCAATGCCCACACGCTGACGGTATCCCTTGGACAGGTTGCGGATCACTCTGTCGTACACGTCGCTGATCCGAACGGTGTCGCAGATCTCCTTCAGATGCTTGGCACGGTTGAGATGACAACCCTTCAGATCATAAATGAAGTTCAAATACTCCCTGACGGTCATCTCCATGTAGAGAGGGGGCATTTCGGGCAGATAACCGATCTCCTTCTTTGCCCGGATAGGCTCGTCCAGAATATTGATTCCGTTGATCTCAGCACTTCCCTCGGTGGAGGACAAAAAGCCGGTCAGCATGGACATGGTGGTTGTCTTCCCCGCTCCGTTGGGTCCGAGAAATCCCACGATCTCGCCCTCTTCTACGGAAAAGCTGATATGATCCACCACCCATTTGTCTCCGTACCGCTTTCCCAGATTCTCAATCTTAATCATTGGCACTAAATTCCTTTCTGATATTGCTTTCTCCTATTGCAATTTGCCAAACCTTATTCAGGGTCCCGCAAATAGTATTTTATCCGTATTCACATAATTCACATTCCGATCATGACTTGCCACCGATCAGTATACCATGGATATTTAAACAAACTCTGAACAAAACCGCAATCTGCGCAAAATTCACCAAAAGATCACAATAAATCACAATAGATTCCTATCTTCACAGTGAAATCACCGCCGCCATGGTTCCCCTTTGTCCGCCGCTTGCCCGATGGGAAAAATAGCGATCGGGATGACAGCAGGTGCAGGCGGGATTGAGGTCAATATTCTCCTCCGAAAGTCCGGACAGAAGCAGCATCCGGCGGTTCAGCTCGGGAAGGTCGGCATAGATTTTGCCCTGTCTTCGGGTGATACACCCATCTGCAAGTTCTTTTCCCGCAAGGGCGGTCATGGCATCGACAAAATCGTTCTGTACCTCATAGCAGCAGACGTGAATGCAAGCGCCGATTGCCGCCCGTATCCGTCGTCGATCGGCACCAAGTGCCGCCATGGACCGGACGCCCACCCCGGCAATTCCGCCGGCACTTCCCCGCCATCCGGCATGAAGGGCAGCGATCACGCCGCCCTCAGGATCCCAGAGGAGAATGGGAACGCAGTCTGCAATTTTCACCATCAGGGCAATTCCCTTCTGATCGGTCACAAAGCCGTCGGTGTCCTCGAACATTCTGCCGCCGTCCGACGGAGTGACCCGGCGGACATTCAGCGAATGCACCTGTTTTGCCAGCACTGCCGTCTTGCGGCTATGACCCAGGGGAGCAAGAAGCCGTCCGATGTTCTCAAGGACATTCTCCTCCGAGTCTCCCCGGTTCTCGCCGACATTCAGGGTAGCAAGATAATCCTTGCTGCTGACTCCTCCATATCGGGTGGAAAAGGCGTGGGGAACTTCGATTATATCCGATTTCTCGATGACAAGCTCCCCGAACTGTTCACGGTAAAACATTCCTTCGTCTCTTTCCTTTTTCAGATTTCAAATTGATCCGTTCGACCGTTTCTGCATACGCACGTCGGTTCCCACGAAGGGCAGAACCGTGAACTCGCCGATCAGCCGGGAGAAAATCCGATCGCCGTATCGCTTTTGCAGTTCGTCGGAGCTGAGGTTGGTACTCAGAATCATGGGCTTTCCGCTGATGATGCGGCTGTTCAGCAGATTGTACAGGCAGCTGACCGTGAAGGTGTTGCCGCTTTCGGTTCCCAGATCGTCGATAATCAAAAGATCGCTCTCCAGATACCGGGCTGTATCCGGCTCCCTGCCCCCGGTCGATCTGCCGAATCGCTCGGCTGAGTAGTCATCAAACAGGTTCTGGGCACTCTCATAGACCACCTCATACCCCTTGGAAATGATCGTACCCGCCATCGCTGTGGACAGATGGGTTTTTCCCAGCCCCGTTTTGCCGCAAAGCAGCAGATTCTCACGGGTGCAGGAGTCGAAATTCTCGGCATATTCGTTGCAAATTTCCAGAATAGAGGTCATTTTGCGGTAGGTATTTGGGTCATTTTGATAGTATTTCAGACTGAAGGTATCAAAATTCTGGGTTTCGAACAGTCTGCCCAGCCCCGAACTTTCCAGTCCCGCCATGGTCAGACGAAACCGCATACAGGAACACATTTTGGCATCCACAAAGCCGGTATCCTGACATTTCGGGCAATCGAAATGAGGAAAGGTATAGTCTGCGGGATAGCCGTAGGCGGTCAGCAGTCTTCCCCGCTCTGCCTGGAGCTTTTCGTTGTTCCGGCGAACTTCGGCAAGTCGATCCTTCAGGCGGTATTTTCCCGCCGAAATCTCGTTCATAATCTGGAGACCGGTTCCAGCCAACTCACTGTCGATGTGGGCAATGGCAGGGATCCGCTCATGGATTTCCTTCTGATGCGCCCTTGCCAGTTCCATTGCGGCAGAGCGTTTTTCCTCATATTCCCGCTTGATCCGGATATAATTCTCACGGTTATAGCCCACCGATACTCACCCCTTTTGATCAAAATCCCGAAAAATCAGGCATCTTCCGCCGGTCAGCCCTCTGATTTTCCGTGGATTTCCAGACTGTGGCGGATTGCCGCCTCGAAAAATTCATCCCGGTTGAAGGAGGAGCCGCCCGTCGCTGCCGCCTTCTTCTGTTTATACTGCTCCATGGCGGCACGGGCATCGTTTGCCGTCTTATAGCCCGCCTCCCGCCAGCTGGTCAGAATCTTATTCATGTAAGGCATGGAGGGTCCCTTGGTGGCATCCACCGTGATCTGATAGACCAGCTCCAGCATATCGTCGGGAATCTGCCACTCGGTCCAGCATTTGACGAACCGTTTTTCTTTGTCGGTCAGGGCACGCTTGCCCCATCCCATAAGTTTTCTAAGGGTGGTCTCCATGGCAAGGACCTCGTCCTCCTCACGGATCTTATCCTCCAGAGCCTCGATGGTGACGATTCCACTGTTGTACATGGAGATCGCCGTGCGAACGATATAGGGAACCGATCCCTTGCCGATCTCCACGCACCGCTTTACCAGCAGGAGAACGTAGTCCCCGGAAAAGCGGTAGTAGTCCACCAGTCCGATGAGCTTGTTGATCTCGGACACGGACAGCAGTTTTCCCAGAAGTCTCTGACATTCGTCAATGAAATTGCGAAGCTCGCCGTTTGCCTCAAACAGACGCTCGATTTCCTTGCCCGTATAGCTGGGCATTTCGCCGGAGTGTACAATACTGACCTTTGCCGTGTCCACCTGATGAGCGGTGATCGTCACGGCAGTCGCCTTGGAGTCCACGAAAACGATTCCCGCCTGCCGCCAGAAATTCAATGCCTTTTCGGCATCCTCGGAACTGCATCCCGCTGCTGCCGCAAGGGCGGAAACTTCGGTTTGCTCCCCCGACGACGATGCCAGAATCAACAGGACTTTAAGGGCGACGGCATCGGCATCCTTCATCAGGGACATCACCTTTCCGGGAAGGGCGACCACCTGTTCACCATAGTTAATCCTGATCTTCATGGTCTTCCCTTTGGGTACCGTCGGACTCGAAGGATTTTTTCAATTCCTCGTTCCCTACCCGGATCTGATAGCACAGGGTCATGAGCAGATCCCCCATATGTACGTTCTGGACAGCGATCTCGGTCGGGAGAACCAGCTCGACACCGGTGAAATTCCAGATTCCCTTGACCCCAAGGGCGCAGACCTGATTGGCAACATCCTGAGCAACCGATTTGGGAACCACCAGAACGGCAATATCCACCTTATTTTCGGCAAAATAGCGGTCCAGATCGGCAGAATCGTAGACCGGAAGCCCGCTGATCTCGGTTCCGATCAGCTCGGGACGGACATCGAACATAGCCCGCAGGAAGACGCCCCTGTTCTGGAAGGTTGACGACGCCGCCAGCGCATGACCCAGATTTCCGGCGCCGATGATCACCGCATGATAGGCCTCATTGACGCCCAGAATGTCGCCGATTTTGCTGTACAGATATTTTACATTGTAGCCGTAGCCCTGCTGTCCGAAGCCGCCGAAGCAGTTCAGATCCTGTCTGATCTGGGAAGCGGTTACATTCATCAGTCCGGACAATTCCCCGGAGCTGATGCGCAGAATGTCTTTGGAAAGCAGATCCCGCAGATAGCGGTAGTAGCGGGGGAGTCGGTTGATCACCGCATTGGACACCCCGGGAGTTCCTGTTTTATTTATGTTATCGTGTGTCAAATCATCACCTCATACTGTGTCGGCGGCTCTTGTGCAATCTGATCAACCCATGCCTGCCGACTTTGGGAGGGGCTGACGAAAAAATTTTCGTTTTTAAAAGAAAAAAGGGGAAGAAAAAATTCCACTTTTCCACAGGCGGATTTCGTGGAAAACCCGTATAAATTTGTCGATTCCTGTGACTGAATCGGTTTTGAAGGTCGGTTTTCCACACTTTCCACAGAGTTTTCCACAGTTTGCCGATTTCCATTTTTTGCCGATATTTTTTCGACGGCAGACAGACGGCAGACATCGGTCAAACTTTCATCCGGGAAAAAATCCCGATTTGTTTCGTCAAAACGACAAAACTTTCATCAAAATACCGATTTTCCCGAAGATGCCCGGGCAGTCAGGCTACTGTCAGCCAGATGTCCGGCACAATATTCGAAATATCCCTGTACGCCGATCATGGCGGCGTTATCTCCGCAAAGTCCTTTGGAGGGCATAAACAGCCGGATTCCCCGTCTGCCGCAGAAATCGGTAAGGGCAGCACGCAAATGGGAATTCGCCGCCACTCCGCCTGCCAGCACCAGCCGATCAAAACGGTAGATTTTATAGGCCTCGGCAAGCTGGGTCGTCACCGACGTACAAACCGCCTTGGTAAAGGAGGCGGCGACGTCTTCACGGCAGATGGCGTTTCCCTTCTGCTCCTCGGTGTGAAGATAGTTCATAACGGCGGTTTTCAGTCCGCTGAAGCTGAAATCCAGACTTCCTCGCAGGGCAGCGGAGGGAAAACGGATCGCATCGGGGTTGCCGAGCGAAGCCAGACGGTCCATCTCGGCTCCGCCGGGATAGGGCAATCCCAGCCGTCTTGCCGATTTATCGAAGGCCTCCCCTGCCGCATCGTCCCGGGTTCTGCCCACGGGTTTGAAATCGGTGGGGGTTTCCACATAGGTTAAAGAGGTATGCCCGCCCGAGGCAATCAGGGCGAAAAAGGGTGCCTTAAGCTCGGGATTCTCAAAATAAGCGGCGGCGGCGTGTCCCTTCACATGATTGACCGGTATCAAGGGCTTATGATAGGCAAACGCCAATGCCTTAGCGAAATTGACGCCCACCATCAGTGCCCCGATCAATCCGGGACAGGCAGTGACGGCGATGGCGTCGATCTGATCCATTCCCACTCCCGCCTGCTCCAGTGCGCCATAGCACAAAGGGGAAATGGCCTCGGCATGAGCACGGCTGGCAATTTCGGGGACAACCCCGCCATACAGGGCGTGGGTTGCGATCTGGGTTGCCACCAGATTGGACAGAATGGTGCGATGGTCCTCGTCAATGTCCACAACCGCCACTGAGGTCTCGTCGCAGGAGGACTCAAAAGCCAATATTTTCATGGATATGCAATGCCTTTCAAACAAATTCACGGATAAAGGGCAGTTTTTCCCATCAGGCAGAACAGCCCTCCGAAAAGATCAACCCTTATCGTTATCGTTTCTGCGCAGTCTGGTGCGATCCCATTTCCGATGAGCGACCAGGAGAGCGATCAGATGGGCGGCAGGAGTCAGGATGCCCATCAGGATCCAGCAGAGAATCGGCGACGGGAGAAGCTGCCAGAGACCGTAGAAGGGGGCAAACACCATGGGCAGGATATTCACATCCCCCACAAACAGCAAAACGGCATACTGGGGAAGTCCCAGAATCAGCGCCGACAAGACATCGGGCAAAACCCAGTCGGACACGGTCTGCCGTAAATCCTCCGAAAAACGGTAGGGGAGACCGTAACTGGCATTGAGCCAGATGGTTCTGCGATTGGGAGTTTTGACGGCAATAATGACGATCGTCACAAAAAAGGAGATCAGACAGATTCCGGACAGAACCTTATTCCAGTTTGCCAGCAGTGCGGCATCCTCTCTGGCGGCAATTTCCCCGGAAACGGGAAGCAGCACCAGGGAGACGATCCATTTGATCAGCATCGCCACCACGTCTGCTGTGGCAAGGGTCACCAGCGATTCAAGAAATCTTGCGCTGAATTTTTTACGGGGATTCTTTTCAAACCTCTCATTGCTCTCATTCACAGGGCATTCTCCTTTCATAAGTTCCCGTCTGCCCTCTTTTGTCTTTGCATCAGAAGAGCGTCCTCAACGGGATGGCTATAATATTTTTTCCGACTGGCATAGGGTTCAAATCCCCGGGAGCGATACAGCCCGATTGCCGCCTGATTGGAACTGCGAACCTCCAGAAAAAAGCGGTCGCACGCCAGTGCCTCCCCTTTTTGGAAAAAATCGGACAGCAGTCTCCCGCCGATTCCCCTGCGTCTGAAGTCAGGGCGCACGGCAAGGGTACAAATTTCGCCCTCAGGCGGGAGCAGACTGCCGATCAGATAGCCCGCCACATGATCATTCTCATCCAGTGCCACGGTGAAGGCGAAAACCGGATTTTCAAGACAGAAACGGATGGAGGTATCCGACCACGGGTCGGTGAACACCGACTGCTCGATCCGTATAATCTCGTTCAGCCATTTCTCTGCCGCAGGAAGCAGGCGGACATTCATCATGACGGCACTTCCCCGCCGATTTCCGCCGCCTCCGTGGTTTCTGTGGTCTCTGTGGTCTGACTTTCTTCTTCCTCGGTCAGATCCTCGGCGGTCTTGAAATAGACGTCGAAAACCGTGCTGTCGGTCTGAACAAACCGCTCAAGCTCGGGCATCCAGAGATAATAGGCATCGGAGCTTTGATAGAGGGAGAGAACCATCTGCATCCACGGGTACTTTGAGGAGGTCACACGGACCTGCTTGATGTACTTGGCATTCAGAGTGTCCATCATCACATACAGGTTTTCGCTATCCTCGGAGAAGAAATCGGTCATAATCCGCACGGAGGCGGCATCGTCGATCTGCTGGGTAGCGATATTTCCGTCGGCATCGCAGAGATAGACGGTCTCAAATTCGAAATCCCGGGGTTGCGGAAGCTCAAACAGTTCGGCGTTATAGAAAAGAATCGAGCCGTGATCGGCATCGGTAGACAGCCACGCCTCACTGCGCATCAGAATGGTGGAGGCACTTGTGGTACCCGGATTGACCGTATAGCCCACCCGATAGAGGTGATCCAGCTCATCCCAGCTTCCGATCCCGAACAGGCTGAAATCGCCGATACGGGCATAGGCAGGATCGGATACGATGGTCGATGCCTGATAGTAGGTAGGAGCCGCCACATAGGTGCGGTCATTTCCGGCATCGTAATATCCGCCGTCCACCCGCTCAAAGGGAACCTGCTTTGCCAGCTTCAGATAACCGTCCACAAAGGTCACTTTTATGAAAACGCCGCCGGCAATGACGGCAATCACCGCCAGAATGATCAGATAGGGTTTCCAGTTGAATTTTTCCCTGGGGGGACGCTTCTTTTTTTCCTCATCTGAGGGATAAATGGGTTTTTTTACTTTTGATTTTCTCATACAGGGACCTTCCCTTGCTTATATCGGATCAGTATCCGAATTTTCCGCTGAGACTGTCGTCGTTTTCCACCCAGTCCTGCACACGCACCACGGTATATTCGGTTGGCGTATTGCGGATCACCACGTTTTCGATTCCCGCATTGATGATCATCCGCTTGCACATCATACAGGAGCAGACGTCGCCCACCAATTCCCCGCTTTTGCTGTCGATGCAGGTCATATAGATGGTTGCGCCGATCATCTGCTCATGGGAGGCATTGATGATGGCATTGGCTTCGGCATGGACGCTGCGGCACATCTCGTAACGCTCCCCTCTGGGAATGTTCAGCTTATCCCGCATACAGTAGCCCAGATTACAACAGTTCGCCCGTCCTCGGGGCGCACCGTTATAGCCGGTGGAAACGATGGCATCGTTTTTCACGATAATGGCACCGTATTTCTTCCTCAGGCAGGTGGACCGATTGGCAACAGTCCCTGCAATGTCGAGGTAATAGTTTTCCTTACTCAGGCGTTCGTTTGCCACTGACAGATCATTCCTTTCCTGCATCGGGCAGTCGGCTATGTTCAAACAGCTCCTTTGATGGCATGCCAATCCCCCGATTGCTATATCAATCTATTATAGCGTATTCGATCTTCAAAATCAAGGGATTTCCCGTAAATTTTCGATTTTGTTACAAATTATTTGCAGGAACAAAGGGGAAAACAGGGACAAATCAGGGGTCCCATACCGGAATCCGGAATTGGTCCCCGAAAAAGGACAGGATTATGACCGTGTCTTTTTTCATATCGAAAAGTTTGGGCGGTTTCGGCAACGCCGAAACAGAAGCCCTTTCGACTTCTGAGCCGCTAAACTTTCAGTCAGAAAAAAGCAACGCTTTTTTCTGACTTATACCCCCTCCAGATCAAAGGGCGGAGTGTACTCCTCCTTAGCACTGGATTTCTCCTGAAAGTAGCCCTCAAAGCCGAGGGTTTGGGCATAATCGGCGACGCTTTGGTATTCGAAGGTGGTAAGACGGCGGTTCGATGTTCCCGGCACGCCGTTCGGGGTATATTGGGACATCAGCGACAGCAGGATTTCGTCGGGAGCAAAATGCTCCGACAGGCAGGAAAGCAGTTTCAGACTGTCCTTCCGACAGCCCGGCAGAACCAGATGGCGCACCATTACGCCGGAGGTCAGCATTCCGTCTGAAAAGCGGGGTTTTCCCACCTGATCTGCCATTTTCCGGATTGCCGCAAGAGCCACCGGAAAATAGTCCTCGCATCCGGTATAACGGCGGCTGAGGGCAGGATCCCAAAACTTGAAATCCGGCAGCCAGACATCCACGATGCCGTCAAGGGCGTCGATCATTCCGGGACTTTCATAGCCTCCGCAGTTCCAGACGACAGGAAGCTTCACCTGTTCCTTCACCCGCCTGAGCGTGGGCAGAATCAGGGGAAGCTGATGGTCGGCTGTCACCAGATTCAGATTATGAACCCCCTTGGCGGCAAGCTCCAGACAGATTTCTTCCAATCGGTCAGGGGGGATCACCTTTCCGAAGTTTCCGTGGCTGATGGGACGGTTCTGGCAGAAGAGGCAGCCCAGAGCGCATCCCGAAAAGAAGATCGCCCCAGACCCCCTCGTTCCCGAAATGCAGGGCTCCTCCCAGAAATGAGGTGCGGCTCGGGCAATCCGTATGGACAGATCTCCGCCGCAAAGTCCCGCACCCGTGCGCCGATCTGCCCCGCATTGCCTGGGGCAGAGGGTGCAGCAGGTCGGATCAAAGTCAGGCATCACCGGAGTCCCTTCTTCCCTGCTCATTTTTGCACACCCTCGTCGGAATCGTCCTCATCCAACTCGCTCTTGGGCTTATGAACATATTCCATCAGCAGACTGCTGTAAATATTTTCACGCCCGGAATACAGGCAGAAATAGCCGGTCAGCATATAGGCGGCGGCGCAGACCGTGGTGAAGAAGACAAATCCATCGGCACCATAGTTGGAGCCGAACAGCTCTGCCGCCAGCATGATTGCCGCCAGGGGGCAGTTATCCATTCCGGAAAACAGTGCGATCATGCCAAGGGTGGCACAGAATCCGGGATCCAGTCCGATCAGAGGAGCGATGACGCATCCGAAGGTGGCGCCGATACAGAAGGCGGGAACGATTTTACCGCCCTTGAACCCGCATCCCAAAGTGACGGCGGTAAACAGTATTTTCAGAAGGAAGGCTTCCGGTCGTGCCTCACCGGAGACCGCTTTGACCACCAGTGCCATTCCGGCTCCGTTGTAGTCAAAGGTTCCCGTAGCCAAGAAGACCGCACCGGTCATCACCAGCAAAAGGATACCGCCGACGAAAATCCTGGGATAGTGGTGCTTGAACAGTTTTCGAAAGAGGGCTTTGATCAGCTTTACCGTCGTGACGAACAGGATAGTGACCGCCGAGAAGAGGACTGCCGCCAGCAGAACCCGAAGAAAGGTATTTCCGGTCAGCGCAGGTATTTCAACGGTTGAAAAACGGTCGGCGGTGGCAATCACGCCGCAAAATCCCGCCAGCAGATAGGCAATCATGGCGGCAATCAGGCAGGGGAAGAATGCCATATAATAGATACCGTCGGTGCTGACGATCTCGATTGCCAGAATGGCGGCGGTCACGGGCGTACCGAATACCGCCGAAAACAGGGCGGACATTCCGCACAGGGCAAGGATGTTGGTCTCCTTCTCGTGGAAGTGAAAACTTCGTCCGATCAGGGTTCCCACCGTACCGCCGATCTGCAGTGCCGCTCCCTCTCTGCCCGACGATCCGCCGAACAGATGGGTCAGTCCGGTACACAGAAAAACCAGAGGAGCGCACAGATAGGGAACCTTGGTATTCTCCCGCACCGACTCCAGGATCATCTCAAATCCGTTATCCTTCTTCACCCGACAGCGTTTATACAGCCATACGATAACAAGACCGCAAAGAGGCAGTCCGAAAATCAGCCAGGGATGTGTGCTGAAGCTCTCGGAGGCGAACTCCAGATAATAGTCAAAGCCGATGCCGATGAACCCGCAGATCACGCCGGTCACAACGGCATAGATCAGCCAACGGGTAATGGTCCAGAAGTAGGAACTTTGCAGTTTTCCCCATGCCAAAAATTTATTTAACCATTCTCTCATTTTCATTTTTTGTTTTCTTTCCTTTTTGGGATACCGATTTGGAATACCGAAACTGCCAATCTTCCTTTATTTCAGGAAGAAGCCCCCGGAATCAGACTTCCGGGGATGTTTTCCTTATTTGGGGCTTGACGGAAATTCCGATACCCTGGTCTTCAGGGCATTGACCACCACAGACACAGCAGCAGACATGGCAAAGACATCGTAATCGGTGCCGTCCTCGGTCTTTTCGGCAAGCTGCGTACGCATGAGTCCCTGTGCATTGCGGTTGGCATAGGCAGTATCGGCATTCAGAGTCATCCAGTCGTTAAACTCCTGATTGCCGGTCAGATCCACATAGTGACGGATATAGCGGGCGAGAATTCCCTTAAAACCGGGCAGATCGTTGCCGGGTTCCTCATTGTTCATGACGCCGCCGTGGTACATCTCATCCTTGACGTAGTTTGCGGCTGCCGTGGCATTCTTCAGATAGCGTTCCTCTCCGGTATAACCGTACATCAGAAGGGATGCGCCGATAAAGGTGCCCTGATTATAGGTAGAAGACCACTTGCTGACCCTTCCGTCCAGACCGACACAGTCATAGACCTTGCCGGTATCCGGCTCGAACATCATGCGCTCCGCCCAATCCAGCGTCAGTGCCGCACGGACATAATAGGTCTGGTCGCCGGTCGCCTTTGCAATCAGGGACGCCGCTACCGAAGCGGGGCAGTTGACGCAAGTGTTCTTGGAATGATTCTCCACCCGCCAGAACATTCCGCCGCCCAGGTCGGGAGAAAATGCCCTCTTCCAGGTCAGATCGAAATTCCGGACGGCAGAGTCCAGATACTTCTTCTCCCCTGTGTACAGGTAGGCTCTGGTGCAGGCTATGCACAGCCACATGATGTCGTCGTTGAAGGGATTTTTCTCCCAAGTCTCCCCATACGCCGAAATGGCGTGGGTGTACATTTCCTCAAACATAGCAAAGAGGGACTGATCTCCCGAAACCTCGTAGAGATCCTCGATGATCTCGAAAATCTCGGCAAAATCCCAGAAATCCGCCTTCACATAATTTCCCTTGTCATAGTAGACCGCCTTGTGCTTTTCCATGCACTCATAGGCTCTTTTCAAAAGTTCGTCCGAACAGGTATTCATCCAAAACAACCGTCCTCTCTGATTGATCCGCATCGGATCGGGGGTTCTTGCGGCAGACCACCGTCCGATGGAAGCAGATGATATTTTCTGTAGTTTACCATTATTTCGCCGAAATGTCAAGATGAAATGACCATAAATGCAAAAAAATTGCCCTCCCTATTGGGAAGGCTTTATAATTACAGCATAATTTGCCGTTGGGGTGAGATGTGGGGGTCGAACCCATGACCTCCAGGGCCACAACCTGGCGCTCTAACCAACTGAGCTAATCCCACCATATATTTGAAGCAAATTATGCCTGATTGCAATGGCGCCCCCGGGGGGACTCGAACCCTCGACCACCTGCTTAGAAGGCAGGTGCTCTATCCAACTGAGCTACGGAAGCAAAGGACAGTTAAAAGAACTCTCACCGCACAGCAATGAGAGTTCTTTTGTGGAGCGGGTGATGGGAATCGAACCCACGCAGCCAGCTTGGAAGGCTGGAATTCTACCATTGAACAACACCCGCATTTCATTGCCTGTCTATAATAGCACAAAGAATCGGGTTTGTCAAGGGGTTAATCAAATTTTTTTTGAAATTTTTCAAGATTTTTTATCTACCGCAGTTTTCTTACGCTTAAATGGGATGATTGCCCCAACCGTTCGGACTGCAATCAGCACCGGCATCACCGGCAGGGGAATTCGTGATACTTCCTCATGCTTGCCATAGTAAGCGTTCAAATACATCTGCTTGATTTCGCTCATCAGGGGATAACGGGGGTTGGCGCGGCGCAACCCCTTTCCTTTTTCAGCAAAAACAGCGGTCTTGCGACCGCTGTTTTTGGAGATATTCTTTATACTTCCTCATGCTTGCCGTAGTAAGCGTTCAAGTACATCTGCTTGATTTCGCTCATCAGGGGATAACGGGGGTTGGCGCCTGTGCACTGATCGTCGAACGCCTGCTCAACCATGGCGTCCAGACGTGCCAGGAAGTCTGCCTCGTCGGGAACATAATCCTTGATGGTGGGCTTGATACCGATCTTAACCTTCAGCTCGTCGATAGCGGCAATCAGGCTCTCAACCTTCTCGTCGTCGGTATTGCCGGCAAGTCCCAGGTAGGTTGCAACCTCAGCATACTTCGCCTTGGTGTGAGGATACTCGTACTGGGGGAAGGTGCCCATCTTGGTGGGAATTTCGGCAGAGTTGAAGCGGATCACCTCATCCAGCATCAGCGCATTGGCAACGCCGTGGGGCAGATGATGGAAGGCACCCAGCTTGTGCGCCATGGAGTGGCAGACACCCAGGAAGGCATTCGCAAACGCCATACCTGCCATGGTTGCGGCATTTGCCATCTTTTCACGGGCAGCGGGATCATGAGGTCCGTCATTGTAGGCTCTGGGCAGATAGTCGAAGATCATCTTCAGCGACTGCTTTGCCAGACCGTCGGTATAGTCGGTTGCCATAACCGATGCGATTGCCTCCAGATCGTGGGAAACAGCGTCGATACCCGATGCGCTGGTCAGACCCTTGGGAGCAGACATCATCATGTCGGCGTCCACAATCGCCATATTGGGCATCAGCTGATAGTCAGCCAAAGGATACTTCACACCGGTGTCCTGATCGGTAATCACCGCAAAAGGAGTGACCTCGGAGCCTGTACCTGCGGAGGTGGGGATGGCGATGAAGTAAGCCTTCTCACCCATCTTGGGGAAGGTGTAGACACGCTTGCGGATGTCCATAAAGCGCATTGCCATATCGAAGAAGTCAACCTCGGGATGCTCATAGAGAACCCACATGATCTTTGCAGCGTCCATTGCAGAACCGCCGCCGATGGCGATGATGGTATCGGGCTTGAATGCGCTCATGAGAGCTGCACCTTCCTTTGCGCAAGCAAGGGAGGGATCGGGAGCCACGTTGGAGAAGGTGGTGTGCATAATGCCCATATCATCCAGCTTCGACTCGATGGGCTTGGTATAGCCGTTGTTGTACAGGAAAGAGTCGGTGACGATGAAAGCTCTCTTCTTGCCCATTACGGCCTTCAGCTCGTCAAGGGCAACGGGCAGACAGCCCTTCTTGATATAAACCTTTTCAGGTGCACGGAACCAAAGCATATTCTCTCTCCTCTCGGCAAGCGTCTTGATGTTCAGAAGGTGCTTGCAGCCCACATTTTCGGAAACGCTGTTTCCACCGTAAGATCCGCATCCCAGTGTCAGGGAGGGAGCAAACTTGAAGTTATAGATGTCGCCGATTGCGCCCTGAGATGCAGGGGTATTGATCAGCATACGGCAGTTGGGCATACGGAGTGCGAACTCGTCAATCTTGGCACGCTCAGCAACGGCATCGCAGTAGAGGCAGGCAGTGTGACCCATACCGCCGTCGTGTACCAGATGCTCAGCCTTGGAAAGAGCGTCTTCAAAATCGTTTGCGTGATACATTGCCAGAACGGGAGACAGCTTCTCATGAGCAAACTCCTCGGAAATGTCAACCGATTCAACCTCGCCGATCAGAATCTTGGTTCTTTCAGGAACCTCAATGCCTGCGATCTTAGCGATGGTGTATGCGGTCTGACCCACGATCTTCGCATTGACGGCACCGTTGATGATGATGGTCTTGCGGACCTTCTCGGTCTCCTCGGGGTTCAGGAAGTAGCAACCTCTTGCAGCAAACTCTGCCTTGACAGCGTCATATACCTCGGGAAGCACGATAACCGACTGCTCGGAAGCACAGATCATACCGTTATCAAAGGTCTTGGAGTGAATCACCGAGTTGACGGCAACCTTGACGTTTGCAGAATTGTCGATGATTGCAGGGGTATTACCTGCGCCGACACCCAGAGCAGGGGTTCCGGAAGAATATGCCGCCTTGACCATTCCGGGACCGCCGGTTGCCAGGATAATGTCTGCTTCCTTCATAAGAAGGTTGGTCAGCTCAAGGGAAGGCACATCAATCCAACTGATCAGTCCCTCAGGTGCGCCTGCCTTTACGGCTGCCTCGAGAACGATCTTAGCCGCCTCAATGGTGCACTTCTTAGCACGGGGATGGGGGGAAATCAGAATGCCGTTACGGGTCTTCAGGGAGATCAGGGTCTTGAAGATGGCAGTAGAGGTGGGGTTGGTGGTGGGAATGACGGCGGCAACAACACCGATAGGCTCTGCAATCTTGGTGATGCCGAATGCCTTATCCTCTTCGATAACGCCGCAGGTCTTCATATCCTTATAGTAGTTGTAGATATACTCGGATGCAAAGTGATTCTTGATCACCTTATCCTCTGCAACGCCCATGCCGGTTTCGGCAACTGCCATCTTAGCAAGGGGAATTCTTGCCTGATTGGCCGCTACGCTTGCCGCATAGAAAATCTTATCGACCTGCTCCTGTGTATAGGTAGCATAAATCTTCTGTGCCTCTCTGACCTTTGCAAGGGCAATCTCAAAAGACTCCACGCTATCGACGATCGTGTACTTATTCTCCATAACTCTTTCTCCTCCGTTTACTTGAATTCGGCGGACATATGCCCGCTTGGGCACGCTTCTGTCCGTCTGTATTTGCTTATATTCTCTTGTCTGTTAATATTTTAACACACATTTGAACGTTTGTAAAGTACCAAAAAAGCATATCATTATATCTTTTTTGATATGCTTTTTTGTACAGATCAGCTTAAATTTGGGTCTTATATTTATCCAAAATATCCAAAAATTTACGATCCAAATCGGTTAAATGATAGCCTTTACGGTAAATCAGGACATCCTTATAGCGTTTTTCGTTATCGGGACACTTTTTCTGAATCAATCCGTACTTGTCGAGGATGTCCTGTGGAATGGCGGACACCCACATGAAGGAATTTTCCACCTTGTCCAGCAGTTCAAACTGGGATGCCCGCTCGTAAACATAGATGTGATGGTCGGTGAAGTCGGACATTTCCGCCTTGATGGCATCGGCGAAGGGCAGTGAAGGAACATAGTGGTCAGGATTGGCGATTTCCACATAACCCGCAAGATCGCTTTGGGTGATGGATTCCTTCCAGGCAAGCGGATTCTTCACAGACATCAATGCCACGCAGGAATATTCGACGATGGTCTGGCTGGCAATCCCCTTTTCGTGAAAAAGAGCCTTATAGTAGGATTCGAAGAGGGTCTGGAAACGGATTATGCCCAGTTTATAGTCCGCCTGAAGCAGATTGTCGATGGCTCGGATGGAGTTGGTTTCCTTGTAGTAAATCTCTGTGGGGGACTCTCTGTCCAGCGATGCGGCAAACTCGGCGAAGGCAGAGCAGACAAAGCTGGCACGGGGGGCTGACAGGGAAAATTTCCGGATGCCTCCCTGCCCTGTTTTATAGTAGTTTTCCATCTCGTCAATCTGGGAAAGAATGTTCTTGGCACGGGAGAGAAAATCCTCGCCTTGGGGGGTGATGGTGATTCCCTTGGAAGTACGCTTGAAGATGGTGATTCCCAGCGACGACTCCAACTCACGGATGGCACGTGACAGATTTGGCTGACCCATAAAAAGATTCTCCGCCGCCTTACTGATGGAGCGGGTTTTCTCCACTTCTACGGCATATTTCAGATGCAGGATATTCATATCTGCAGAGTCATCCTTTCCATTGGTCACATATAAGGGTCATATTGAATTTATTATACAATAATTTTTTTGGAAATGCAAGCATTTTCATGGAAATATCTTGAAAATTTCGGCAAAATGTGGTACACTTATAAAAAAGATAAGCATTTGGAAAGGCATGGAAGAAAATGGCACTGAAAAACGACATTCTGGCACTGCTGGAGGAAAACAGAGGCGCGGATCTGTCGGGGCAGGCACTGGCAGAGCATTTCGGGGTATCCCGGAATGCCGTATGGAAGGCGATCTCCGCCCTGAAGCAGGAGGGATACGAAATCGAAGCGGCGCAGAACCGGGGATACCGATTGGCAACCGCCTGTGACCGTCTGTCGGCAGAGTCGGTCCGGGCTCGTCTGCACCACGGGATTGATCTGTACGTCTTCGATACCATAGATTCCACCAACAACGAGGCAAAGCGGATGGTCTCCTCCGGATACAGCGGATGCGCTCTTGTGGTAGCAGGGGAGCAGACCGGCGGACGGGGCAGACTGGGACGTGCCTTCTACTCGCCCGCCGATACGGGAATCTATCTGTCGCTGATTCTTCAGCCCGGGGACAACATCTCCAAGGTCATGAGGATCACTGCCGCCGCCGCACTGGCGGTCTGCATGGCTATCGAGGAGTTATCCGGTCTGCATCCGATGATCAAATGGGTGAACGATGTCTATCTGGGGGACCGGAAGATTTGCGGCATCCTGTCCGAGGCAGTGACCGATATTGAAAGCGGAACCGTCCAATCGGTGGTGGTAGGTATCGGCATCAACATTACCACATCCGATTTTCCGGATGACATTTCCGGACGGGCAGCCTCCATCGGAATGGCAATTTCCCGTCCGTTGCTGGCGGCGACCGTCTGCGACAGACTGCTGGATCTATGGGAAATGCTATCCGCCCCCTCCCTGATGGAGGACTACCGCAGCCGTTCTCTGGTCATCGGCAAGGAAATTGATTTTTACCTGGGGAGCGAAAAGCACGTCGGCAAAGCGGTCGGCATCGACGATGACGGAGGACTGCTTGTGGAATGTGACGGCAGAACGCAGGTTCTGTCCACCGGAGAGATCAGCATCAGACTGAAGGGAGAGACTCTATGAACGATCAACAGAACCGTGGGGCTTCCCAAAAGATCAAGCGGGGAAAAATCAAGCCCTCCTGCGACATCTGTGAATTCTACGACTGGGACGGGGATTCGGGGGACAAAATCTGCACCGTCGCTCTGGATGAGGACGATCTTGCCGGCTATATCAACGGCAGTGATTGCCCCTATTTCCGCTACTACGACGAATACAAGAGCGTTCAGAAGCAGAACTGATTTTATGGCAAGCCATCCCTTCCGGGGCGTTGCCCCGACCCCCATTCAGGGGACTTTTTGAAAAAAGTCCCCTGAAAACCTTCAAAAACTTTCAATAATATATCATCAACCGAAAAAGAGGATTTTATATGAACAACAGCTTCTTTGCGCTGATTTTCCGTCAGCGTTACATCAAACGCTGGGGTCTTATGCGCAACACCGCCGACGAAAATCTGGCGGAGCATTCGGCTCAGGTCGCCATGATCGCCCACTGTCTTGCCCTGATCGGCAACGAACGTCTGAACAAAGCCTATGATGCCGGTGCTGTCTGCGTACACGCCCTCTATCACGATGCCACCGAGGTCTATACCGGCGATATGCCAACCCCCATCAAATATCATACCCCCGAAATGCGGGAAAACTATCAAAAAATCGAAGATTACGCCGTAAAT
Source organism: Eubacteriales bacterium (assembly GCA_051868045.1). Taxonomy (GTDB): domain Bacteria; phylum Bacillota; class Clostridia; order Oscillospirales; family CAG-272; genus CAKSQF01. The sequence goes on along the minus strand of JBJDZN010000076.1, from coordinate 56,862 downwards.
GCGCTGGTTTCCCACCTTCCGAAGGAAATGGAGGATTCCTACCGGACCATTCTGGAAATTCCCGATCCCGACATTCATCTGCTGGTCAAGGCAGCAGACAAGTTGTGTGCCTACATCAAGTGCATTGAAGAGCTGAAGTGCGGAAACAGTGAATTTTCCGACGCCGCCAAGACCACCTACGCCGCTCTTGAGAAGATGGACTGCCCGGAGCTTGCCATTTTTATGGAAGAGTATCTCCCCACCTTCAATCTGACGCTGGACGAGATGCAGCACTGACGGCAAACTCCCTTGACAAGACGGTTTTTCTATGCTAGAATAAAGACATATCCCCCGTTTTCACATTTTCAAACCATCCGTCATCATTTCCGCAGAACCCCAAATGACCCATTGAAATCGAATCGAATTGAATTGAAAGGAAGAAATCCCATGAAAGTGGAACTGATCACCTATACCCCCGACGCCGACAAACTGGTTGCCGCCGCCGCCAAGCTCTGCTATGCCAAATGCAACATCGACTCTCTGATGGAGAAGTTGACCCCCGACAAGGTGGAGAGCTTCCTCAAGCTGCTGGGCGATCTGGGACACGAATCCCCCATTGAACACGCCTCCTTTACCTTCGGTATTGAGGGCGTTTCCCGAACCCTGCTCGCCCAGCTGACCCGTCACAGAATCGCTTCCTTCTCGGTGCAAAGCCAGCGATATGTGGAAAAATCGGGATTTGAATACATTACGCCCCCCGAAATTGCCGCCATTCCCGAGGCAAAGGAAATCTACGACGATATGATGAAAAAGGATGCCGAAGCCTATGACAAGCTGAGGCAAATCCTGATGGAGAAGCACGAGAAGACCCTGATCGAACAGGGGCGTACCCCCGCAGATGCCGCAAAAACGGCAGGAAAGATGGCGAATGAGGATGCCCGTTTCGTTCTGCCCAATTCCTGTGACACCCGCATTATCATGACCATGAACACCCGCTCCCTCTACAATTTCTTCAAGCTCCGCTGTTGCAACCGTGCCCAGTGGGAGATCCGAGAACTGGCGACCCGGATGCTGACCCTCTGTCTGGAAGCTGCGCCCCTGCTCTTCTCCGGTGCGGGACCCTCCTGTGTCCGAGGCGGCTGCTCGGAAGGCTCCATGACCTGCGGAAAGGCTGCGGAAGTCCGGGAAAAATTCAGAAACCTGACTCAAAACAAGAAAAAGGAGAACAACTCATGACAAAACACGTTTTAAAGTTTATCATCTGTTCCCTTCTGATCGGAAGTCTGCTGATCCCCTTCGCCTCCTGCGGATCGGGCGATCCGACGCAAAGCAGCGACACCGGAACGGACAGCGTTGCCGCAACCGCCGACTCCTCACTTCCCGATGATGCTCCTTTGGCTGATCGGATCGAAGCCCTTGCGGCAAACCTGACCGACAATGCCTCGGTAACTGCCCTGCGGGAGCTGATCTGGCAGGAGTACGCCGAGCAGGTTGCCGAAGAATCCCCCGAACGTGCCACCGAAATTCAGAAAAACAAGATCACCAACATCAAAATCGGACGCACCACCATGAAGGTGCAAACCAAGGTCGTGGGCAAACAACCCGCCGACGGTTATCCCGTTTTTCTGGTGTATCACGGAGGCGGATACGATCCCTCCGGAACCACCAACGAAAGCCAGTGGGCAGGTATGGCAGACCGCTACACCCAGACCCGTGTCTCAGCCATCTACATTTCCATCCGCTCGGTATCGGACAACGAGTCCAGCGGTCAGATTTTCTCCACCGACATCAGCTGGGCGTTCTATGATCGGATCATCGAGGACTGCATCCTCTATATGAATGCCGATCCAAACAAGGTTTACATCGTAGGCTACAGTGCGGGAGGAAACGGAGTCTATCAGATTGCCCCCGTCCTTGCCGATCGGCTGGCATCTGCCACCATGACCGCAGGGCATCCCGAAGGCATTGATCTGACCAATCTGTACAATCTTCCCTTCTATCTCAATGTCGGCGAGTTGGACAGTGCTTACAGCCGAAACACCGTCACGGTGGAGTACTCTGAAAAACTGGATGCACTGGCTGAAAAATACGGCGGCGGATATTTCCATCAATGCTTCGTTCATGTAGGCAAGGAGCACGGCGTAGTAGGAGACAATGCCACCACCGATCAGACCGTTGTCAAGGATCTCGCAGCCTGGTACGCCGCCTACACGGCAAACGGCACACTGGCATCTGCCACCGGCAACACCACCAAAGCCAACACCGATGCCGCCACCCTGATGACCGCCCACACGAGAGATCCGCTGCCGACCCGGGTGATCTGGAACACGACCGTCAGCAAGGCAGATCAGCGCGGAATCGAGTCCTTCTACTGGATTTCCTCCACAGCCGCAGGCAGTACCATCGACGTCAGCTACGACAAGGCGACCAATACCATCACCATGAACACCTCCAGACTTCGGAGCGGTGAGATCACCCTCTATTTAAACGAAGACATGGTTGATCTGTTCTCCCCTGTCAAAGTCGTTCTGACCAGCGGAACGGTTCTGGAGTACACTCCCGAAATCTCGCTGGAACTGCTCCGCTCTACCACCGCCGAACGGGGCGATCCCAACTATCAGTTTGCCGCTTCCATCACGCTGACGTCATCCGATTTAAAGAAATAACCCTGAAATCGCCGAAAAACCAACCAACCGCATATTCTGCGATTGGTTGGTTTGAGGTTTATTTCTTCTTGTCGTCCGATCCGGCATTTTTGGGAATCAGAAGAACGATCACAAGAATCACTGCCGCAACCACGATCAGACCGATAATCAGTCCGGTCCAGTTAAAGCCGCCGTTATCCTTATCGTCCGCAGTTCCGTTATCCGTGGTGGTATTACCGGAGCCCAGAGCATCCGAGGTCGTTGCACCTGCGGTGGTGCCATCGGTTACACCGGGGGTTGTGACGGTTCCGCCAGGCACATTGGTCCCCCCGGGGGTGGTTACCCCGTTGGTCGTTCCGTTGGTCGTTCCGTTGGTCGTTCCGTTGGTCGTTCCGTTACCGTTTGTCGTACCGTTTGTGGTACCGTTTGCGGTACCGTTGCCATTGCCGTTTGTGCCGCCGGTGGCATCGTTGATGCCGTCGCCGACGCCGTCTATGATGTCGTTGGCACCGTCGCCGATACCGTCGATAATATCGTTTGCACCGTTACCAACGCCGTCAATCGCATCGCCAACACCGTCTCCGACATCATCTATCGCATTGCCCGCTTCCGATCCGGTATTTCCACCGACTCCGTCCTGCATCCCGTTTCTGAAGGATCCGTCTTCCAGCACACCGTCACCGTCACGATCGTTCAGGGTAGAACGGATCGGTTCCGCACCAAAAGCTCCGACATCGGCAGAGACGCTGAGTGCGGCAGTGCAGAAGATCGCCAGAACAAATACCATCGCCAAAAGGACAGGCAGTTTACAAGCTACTCTGTTTCGCATTGCTTCGATCAATTTCCTTTCTTTTGATCTCAAAGACAGAATTTCTGCCTTCGGCGATAGTTTGTACGACAATGAAGTTTCTTATGCCCGATGAACCCTGTTTCCATTAAAATCCCATCCATATGACCGAAAATTTGCCAAAGATCGGCAATTTTAACCGATCTCAGAAAGGAAATCCCGCACATGGAAACCAAACGATTTTCCAAAAACGACAACGGTTTTGTCTGCCTGCACTGCGGCAGGGAGGTTCCTCCGCTGGTGAAAACCTCAAGGAATCACTGTCCCTATTGTCTCTGGTCGCTCCATGTGGATATTCTTCCCGGCGACCGTGCCAACGATTGCGGAGGACTGCTGGAGCCGATTTCGGTTTTACCCGATGCCAAAAAAGGATACATCATCCTTCATCGCTGTCAGAAATGCGGCGAGCTTCGCCGGAACAAGGCGGCTCTGGAAGGAAATATCCCGGACGATCGAAAACTCCTCATTTCCCTGACTGCCAGACAGGCAGAGGACGACTCCTCTCACAGTGCCCGCCGAAAAAGACGGTCCGACAGCCGAAAATAGCAAAAAAAGGTGGCTTTTTCAAATGCCGACATTTGAAAAAGCCACCGTCATTTTCTTTTATGGGAATTTATCCTACCGCATTCTCAAAGGGAATGTAAATATCGGTGGAACCGAAATCGTAGTAGGAGAAATAATACTCTTCCTCCATGACGCTGTCTTCGCTTTCGACAGTCAGATAAATGAAGTAGCTGCCGTCAAAGCCAACATCAATGGATGCGAAGGTAACCGTACCAAAGTCTTCAATGGGAACCGTCTTGCCGTCTTTGAGAAGGTATTCGCCCGTTTCAGGATCATATTCCTCAAAGTTTTCAGTCTTCAGCAGTTCGGAAATCACCGAGTTGTCCGCACTGTAATACTCAAAATCCTCATCCGTTACCTCTTCCTTGCACCAGTTGCCGTTTTCATCTACACGATAGAGATAGACGGCATCTCCATCCTTTTCAAGATAAAACTCATCCGTAAAGCCAACATTACCGGAGTAAACGCCGGTTATCACCCAAATCAGGTTTCTGTCCTGTTCCAGATACATCGACACACTATCTTCACCAACAGCCGAATAAAGATCAATGCTGACATTCTCGGCGGTCTCGATCTGAGCGGAAATCTCCTCAGGGGAGGGAGCCGTCTCGGGATACTCAACAGGAATAAATCCTTCCCCGGGGTCTATCTCCTCTGCCTCGGGAAGCGTGATCGAAACCTTTCCGAAATCGGAGAAGACCGTTTTGGTGGTCATTTCGTAGCCCTCTTCGCTGATCACAAACTCTATTGTGTAGCTGTCATCGGCAATTTCAAGATAGCCGCTCAAGATAGCGGTTTCTTCAACCACAACACCCTCATTGATGAGATAGCGGTTGGTTGTGCTGTCGAATTCTCCGAAGTTCTCTGATTTGAAGAAGTCCTCCAGATCTTCAAAATCGGAAGTAAACATACTCGTATTACCTTCGGTATCCTCACTCTCTTCATACGAGTACTTATACCAACTGCCGTCTTCCTGGTAATAGTAAGAGTAACGGTTTGCATCGCCCTCTTCTTCGACAAAATAGGTCTCTTCGGTCTGGCTCATACCAAGAAAATCATAGGAAGTTACCATATATGCCTTATTCCCATCAATACTGGTGAGAATACTGACCGTGATTCCCTCAGCCACGTTGGTAATTTCATATTTCAGATTGTTCTGGGATGCCAGAATTTCGGCATAGATTTCCTCCGGGGTCTTGACTTCGGTGGAGTCAGGGGTCGTGGGATTGGAAGAAGGAGCGGTTGTGTCGGCATTCTGAGTCGTTGCAGAAGTGGTGGTTTCCTCTTCACCCGTTTGACGGTTGCAGGACACCAAAAGTGCTGTTGCCAAAGTGCAAATAAGCAGTGTTTTCAAGGTATTCTTCATTTTAATCATCCTTTCTGTAACTCTTTCTTTCTAAAATGAATCAAATTTTTGTCAGTCTCTTTCGGTCAATTGTCTCCCCACGGAATCTCTTCCAGATCACCGGTATCGTCCACAAACGAAATCGACGATTCCGAAGTGGTCGCCTCGCTTTCGTCTTCCTCTTCAGCATTTGGCTGGCAGGAAACAAGAAGCAGTACTGCAAGGGTGCAAAACATCAGACAGAGAATTCGTCCCATTTTTTCTTTTTTCCCGATCATAATCATTCCAAACCTTTCCGGATCCCGAAGCGAAATGCACTGACGATCCAATCCCCGGCAAGCACCGCCGGATCGACAAATATTCGGACAAAGAATCAGGAAACCGTTCCACCGATGAACAGAACCTGTCCCCTTATCGCATTATCAGCATAGCATATTTGTTTGTGATTGTCAAGCAATTTGTTAAAATATTTGCCATTTGTTCACAAATGGCAAAAAAACTGCCGGAGAAGCCTCCGGCAGATAATGGATCCGTTTTTGACAAATCAAATCTTCACAATCTTATAAACACGGTTGCAAAGGAGGGTGGCAATGGCAATCTTGACCAGATCGGGAATGATATAGGGGATCACGCACGCCCACAGTGCCGCAATCAGGGTGTACTTGCCCTTCATGAGGATCACAAACCAGACCGTTCCCAAAGCGTAGCAGACCGCAATTCCCAGAACCATGGAAATTGCCAGAACGAACCATTTCCGTCCGAACAGGTCCACTGCCAGCCCGACAATCAGGGCAGTCAGCAGAAATCCCACCAGATAACCTCCTGTGGCACCGGTCAGACTGCCGATGCCGCCTTTGAAGCCCGCAAACACGGGCAGTCCCACTGCACCCAGTGCCAGATAGACGGCAATAGCGCAAACGCCCCGCTTCCAGCCCAGCATTCCTGCGGCAATGCAGACCGCCATGGTTTGCAGGGTGATGGGTACCAGGTTGATGGGGATGGAAATCCAACTGCATACGGCAATCAGTGCCGCAAACAGGGCAATGTACACCAGATTTAAAATGGATTTGTGCTTTTTCAGATTCATATTTTTTCCTCTTCTTTCCTTGACAGGATTTTTACGGTCCCTATTATAGCACAGAAAAAAACAATTGTCAACCTATTTTCGAAAATAGGTTGACAATTGTTTTCGTCTGAAAAGCCTTCGATTTGTCAAAATTGCCGAAGAGCGGGGCAAAATCACAGTTCAGCGATAACCTCGACCTCAGCCAGAACGTTCTTGGGCAGAGTCTTGACGGCTACGCAGGAACGGGCAGGCTTTTCGGTGAAATAGCTGCCGTAAACCGCATTGAATGCGGCAAAATCGCCCATATCGGCAAGGAAGCAGGTGGTCTTGACAACCTTCTCAAGGGAGCTTCCCGCCTCTTTGAGAACGGCGGCAAGATTCTTGCAGATCTGCTCGGTCTGTCCCTCGATGGTCGTTGCCTCAACGTTTCCGGTAGCGGGATTGATGGCAATCTGCCCCGAAGTGAACACGAGAGAGCCGACTTTAATTGCCTGTGAGTAGGGTCCGATCGCCGCAGGAGCGTCGGGCGTGTAGATTTTTTCCATTTTAATATACCAACCTTTCAAATAAGTAAGTTCCGTTTTTATTGATATGAGGGTTTCGTTGGGGTCATTCCTTAATATGTACCGTCCCAAATGTGGTAGCCGGCAGAGCGAAGGGCACTTTGGATGGTGGCGATATGCTCAAAATTCTTGGTTTCCAGCACCAGACGCAGAACACAGCCGTTGATGTCCATTGCCTCGCCTGCTCTCTCGTGGTGAACCGAGATCACATTTCCGCCGTTATCGGCAATGATCTTGGAAACCGCAACCAGCTGACCGGGCTTATCCATCAGCTCGATTGCCAGCGAATAGGAGCGTCCCGACTTGAGCAGACCTCTCTTGATCACACGGGACAGAATGGTTACGTCAATGTTGCCGCCGGAAATGACGCAGACGACCTTCTTGCCCGCCACGGGAATTTTACCGAACATGACAGCAGCGACGGGAGCGGCACCGGCACCTTCGGCGATCATCTTGTGCTTCTCGATCAGCGCAAGGATGGCAGACGAGATCTCGTCTTCGGACACGGTCACAATGCCATCCAGATATTTGGAGCAATATTCAAAGGTGTTGACACCCGGCTCCTTGACGGCAATGCCGTCGGCGATGGTCTTGACGCTGTCCAGACGGAGAATTTTACCTGCCTTTATAGATTCCACCATGGAGGGTGCGCCCTCTGCCTGAACCCCCCATACCTGAACCTTAGGGTTCAGGGATTTTGCGGCAACGGCAATACCCGAACACAGTCCGCCTCCGCCGATCGCAGCAACGATAACGTCGGCATCCGACAGCTCGGTCAGAATCTCCAGACCGATGGTTCCCTGTCCGGCAATGACATTCTCATCATCAAAGGGATGAACAAAAGTGTAGCCGTACTGATCCCGCAGTTCCAGTGCCTTTTTGTAGGCATCGTCGTAAACGCCGGGAACCATGCAGATGTCGGCTCCGTAGCCCTTGGTCGCTTCAACCTTCAGAATAGGCGCACCTTCGGGCAGGCAGATCAGCGATTTGATGCCGAATCGGGTTGCCGACAGGGCGACACCCTGAGCGTGATTGCCTGCACTGCAGGCAATCACGCCGTGGGATTTTTCCTCATCGGTCAGCTGGGAAATCTTGTATGCCGCACCTCTGACCTTGAAGGAGCCGGTCAGCTGGAGATTTTCGGGCTTCAGATAGACCTCGCAATCGGGACGAAGTCCCGGCGAAGGAACCAGTTCGGTGTGACGAACCACCTGTTTTAAAACATTTGACGCATGATAGACTTTATCAATGGTTACCATAATATTGAAATTCCTTTCTTCATCAGGAAGAGATTACAGATTTTCCTTTGCATAACGGATAAAATCGGCAAAGGAGCCTTTTTTATAGGCAGAATAGTCCAGATTCTCCGGATTTTCAATGAAATCGGTGATCAGGTAGCTGTCCATACCGTATTTTTCGGCAGCCAGGTCTTCATTGACGCTGTTGCCCACCATCAGACAGTGATCGGGATCCCCGCCTGCTTTGAAGAGGATGTCCTCAAAATAGCGGACGTTGGGCTTGCAGAATCGGCTGTTCTCGTAGGTAGTGACCAGCGCAAAATCCTCCGGGGTCAGCCCGATCCAGCCGAGCCGTGTCCGGACAGCCGTCTCAGGGAAGACAGGATTGGTGGCAAGAATCAGACGGTAGCCCTTTCCTTTCAGCCAGTCGATCAGTTCCCTTGCAGGGTATTCCCCACGGGCAAAACAGGGGTCCACCACCGATTTTACCCCATCGAACTCGTTTTCGTAAAACTTCAGCAGGGGATCGTAGGCATCCATCACATCCTGCCCCAGAAGATCGGCGAAGACCTTCCAGAACACATCGTGATTGGACTGTCTGCCGTCGTTGCCCACCATGGCGTAGGTTCCCTTCCACAGGGCATTTACCACGTCTTCGGGCTTCTTGCCGTACTCCGCCATCTTCTTGCAGATCGCCTTCATATACGTCTTGACGAAAAGGTTCTGATCCATGGGCAGAAGGGTTCCGTCCAGATCAAACAGAACCGTGTCAATCCGCTTTTTCCCATCGGAAGGTACCGGCAGCTCCACGCCGGGTGCTGCGGGTTCCCCGAAGACCGGAAAACCGTCCTTCCAGGTGAATTTCTGCATTCTCAGCGATCTGCCGCCCCAGGATTTGTTGGGCTCTGCATTGGCATGATAGACGATATAATCCTCTTCCCCATCGGGAGAGGTGGTAAAGGAGCAGTGACCGGGACCGTAGGAGCCTTCCGCCGCCTTGAAGACCGGCTCGGGATATTTTACCCAGGCTCTGGGATCCAGCGGATCGTCGCCCACAAGCTCCAGGAGTCCCAGACAGTAGTCGTCCGACCAGCTGCCCGATGCACTGTAAATCACGAAGGTCCGTCCGCCTCTTTGCAGAACGGCGGGACCCTCATTGATGGCAGGCAGACCATCCACTCCGCAGGAGCCGGTTTCCCAGGCAAATTCGGGGCAGGAGATCAGGGAACGGGGACTGTCCAGCGTTACGGCATCCTTCATGCGGGCAATGTAGAGGTTCTGCTGGACATTCACATCCCCTGCCCATCCCGACCAGATGAAGTAATGTCTGCCGCCGACATTCAGCACGGTGGCATCAATCGCCCATTTATCGTAAGGCTCTGCCACGGCGACCTTTCCCAGCATCTCATAAGGACCGCAGGGATCATCGGTGACGGCACCCAAGGCATACATCCGATGGTGGAAATTGTCCCCGTTATCGGCGGCGACATAGATGATCCACCGACCGTCCACCCGATGCAGTTCGGGTGCCCAGTATTCGTGAGACCATTCCGTTCCCTCCGGGGCACGGTAGACGGCTTCTCCATGATTTTTGTGAATCAGGTGAGGCGAGGTCGCAGAAGTCACGTTGACTCCTCCGGGAACGGCATAGCAATAGTAATAAATTCCGTTATATTTGGTGACGAAGGGATCGTCCCCTCCGGGATTTACCGGATTAGTAAAGGTTCTGCACATAAACAATCTCCTTTGAATCTTCATATCAAAGATAAGTATAGCACACAACTGCGAAAAAAGCAAGGTTTTTTCAAAAATAGATGGGCTTCAATCGAAATTTTTTCTTGTAAACCTGTCTTTATCCGAAAACTTCCGGAATTCATTCCGACTGTTTTATGGATGCTGCAACATAATATTACCGTAAAATCAAGGGATCTGACAAAAACGGATTTTGACAAAAGGCAACCTCGGATTTTCATTGACGATCGGATCAATGGGAGGGCGTTCGGGAGAGAACGACTAAAAAAGGTCGCCTTTGTCGCAAAGTTTCCGACAAAGGCGAAAGAATTTTCAATTCGGATTTGGTTTCGAAACAGATTGGCTATAATTTCCTGATAGAATCAAAGCACCAAATTTCCACAACTGTCTATTTTCGAAAATAAAGTTCAAAGGAGCGGATTGCAATGGCAAACGAAACATCGAAAAAATATCCCGAGCCCATAGACGGAACCCTACGGAAGTTTTCCCTCCGTGTTCCCGATGCGATCCGAGCCTGTACCGGCATCCGAATCTTCGGAAAGCGGATCAAATCACTGGTTTTCTCCACCGATCTGGCAATCATCAAGAATGTCAATGCCGACGCCGTCATTGCGGTCTATCCCTTTACCCCGCAGCCGGTCATCGCACAGTCGTTGATCGCCGCATCCGACATTCCCGTTTTCGCAGGCGTGGGCGGCGGACTGACCAGCGGCAAGAGATCGGTGCATCTGGCGATTTCCGCCGAGGCAAGCGGAGCATTGGGCGTGGTTCTCAATGCGCCGGTGGACAATGCGACCATCGCAGAGACGGTCTCGGTGATCGACATTCCGGTGATTGTCACCGTTGTCAGTGAGCAGACCGACTTTGAGGGAAGAGTGGCGGCAGGAACCTCTATTTTCAACGTTTCCGCCGCAACCAAAACCCCGGAGGTGGTTAAAATGATCCGGGATCGCTATCCCGACATGTCCATCATCGCCACCGGCGGACCCGACGACGATTCCATCCGCCGCACCATTGAAGCGGGTGCAAACGCCATCACCTGGACTCCCCCGACAAACGGCGAAATCTTCAAGGACATCATGGCAAGGTATCGGGCAGGACTTCCCCACCCGTAACGTCAGCAAAGACAGTATTCGTTGGATAGATATTTCAATAAAGGCAAGGTTTTGACAATGAGACGTATTATGATGGCAATTTCCCGCTTTATGGCAGGCAGAAACGGGATGGATTATTTCGGCTACTGCCTGTGGTGGATCTATTTGATCCTGTTTCTGGCTGAGATCATCGTCGGTTTCTTCTCCTATACTGCGGGAATGATTCTGTCGGTTCTTCTCTGGGTTCTCTTCTTCTATATGATCTTCCGGATGTTTTCCCGAAACATTCCCGCAAGAGCAAGAGAAAATCTCTGGTGGGGCAAAGTCATGAGCAAGACGCCCTTCGGAAAGAAGAAAGCTTCCCGCTTCGGCTCCTACGGCAGCTACAATCAGGGATACAATCAGGGATACGGTCAGAGCTACCGTCCGGACGACTATCAGGACTACACCAACACTCCCAAAAATCCCCCGAAAAAGAAGAAGGTCAAGCTACCCCGCGACAAGGATCACGTCTACCGCACCTGTCCCATGTGCCTTGCCAACATACGCCTTCCCAAAAAGAAGGGAGAGCATCAGGTTCGATGCCCCAAATGCGGCAATCTCTTTGAAATCAAGATCTGAGGCACGGCGGGCTTTTGAAAAAAATTCCGGTTCCGTAAAAGCCCCTTCCCGATAAAATCTCAAATGCCCACGGCAAGCTTTCTGCCGTGGGCATTGTTTTTTTCGTTCCGATTATCCTGTCCGATCAAAGATTACCCGATCATCCTGCTGTTTCCGCTTTTGGCGGTCTCACCGGGCAAAGACAACATTTCCCTTGGTCTGCATGACGGGGCAGTCGCCGTTCTTCTGCCAGCGACAGAGAGCATCGGTTCCCAGACCGTAGGGTGTCAGTGCATCGGACAGGGAGGCGATATTCCCGTTGAGCAGGTCGGCAAGCTCATTCTTCATCTGATCCGCCGTCAGACAGATGTCATCCTCACTGACCGTCAGAAACCCGTTATCGAGGGTTTCACTATAATAGATGTAGGCAAAATGACCGAACCGTCCCGCAAGCCAACAGTTGATGGGGCTGGACTGCTCAAAGCCGTTGACCGTTCCGAAAAAGAAGCAGTTCAGGATGGCAGGACTGCTGTCTCCTCCCTGGGTGGAGGGCGACAGACCGCCGGCGTTACCGCCCGTGGAGGTAACATCCATAAAGGAAGCACAGTTGATCAGTGCGCCTCCCTGACGGACAGAGCGGCAGATTCCTGCCGCCTGATTGGTATTTTTCACCGAACCCTTGGTAATGACATTTATCAAAAGTCCGCTGACATAGGGAAAGATGCAGCCATCGGATGAGTCTATGTGTGCGGTAATGGCGTATCCGCCACCGTCATAAACCCCTGCAAACGTGGCAGAGGAGCCGATGCCCTTGTAGCCGTTGACGGAGGAAAGGTCCAAATCGGCAGTCTGGAGGAAATAGGTTCCGTCAAAGTCGGTCGCATACAGCATTTGCGTAAAGGATACGAAATCCTGCGCATTTGCGATCAGATAGGGGCTGTCAACCGTTCCGCTGCCTCCCGAAAACGCCGGTATGGAGATCACGGGATTTTTTGGGGGATCCGGGAGTTGCAATTCGCCACTGCCGTACAGATTGCCTTTATTGTAGTCATTGGAACCGATAAATCCGTTCAACCAGTCGAAGCGATCGGAAATCCATTGTGCCAGATACTGATAATGCTCGGTATAGCTCATCAACGAAGTGATCCGCCAGGTCTCACGGTTGATCTGCTGACCAAAGATTTCCCACTGCTTGAAATTGCGGCAGAAGGAGTTGTAGTATTTCTGCGCCGTTTCGGTGGCAAGTGCGGAAATTCCGCCGAACACCGTCTGAACCTCTTGGCTGTTCCAACGCTCTGCCACCCTTTCACGGAACCAGTCATAGCTCATGAGGTAGGTATACCATTCATTGGAATGGTAATGATTGCAGTAGTCGATACCGGTATACAGCCCTTCGGCAAGCTCACAGCCATGTTCATTGGAGTTTCCGAAGGCAAGATCGAAGTCCCAGACAGGACCGAAGGTCAGCTTTCCGCCGCTGTCTTTATACAGATAGAAGCTGTCATAGCCGACATCCAGATTCTTGTTGAATTCCTCTACCAGATAGCTGTCGATTACCGAATCAAGATCCATCAGTGCTTCGATTTCCTCCTGATCACCGCCCATGACTGCCGTCCAGCAGTTATTCACATAGGAACGGATATAACTCAACTGTTGATCAGCCAGTGAGGAGCTGGCAGACAGATCGCTCTTGACGTCAAAATTGAAGCCGTTTGAATTGAAATGGTAGGTCTCATCGCTGTTATTGGTCATCTGGAGCAGGTAGCCGATGTCGGTTCCCGCCTCCACATCCTCGCTGATGGCGACACGATGTTCATCCACCTTAATGGACTCCACCAGCAGATAGACGCCCCGATACTCGCCGTTGAGATAGACCTCCACATTGGTGCAGTCGGGTGCCCAGTCCAGTCCCGACAGCCCTCTGCAAAGCTGATAGGTCAGATAGTTTCGCAGCAGGGACTGATCGCAGTGATTGGCAATCAGGCACCAGCTTTTGGATTTGCCCTCGCCCAGTCCCAGCAGATTCTGAGACTCGGTGAGCTTGAGTTTATAGGACTTTTTGGGCACGTCATACCAGGAGAAGTTGCCTCGTCCTCTCATCTGCATGGTCACGTCGGTCAGGGCATAATCCGCCGGACAGTTGGTCAAAGACAGGGTGGCACCGATGTAAACCTGATTGCCTATTCTGGGGTCCACGTCCTCACCGGTTTCGGTGGTGATGTTGATTACGGGCATCTCCAGATATTCGGGTTCAAAGACGGCATAGATGGTCGTCATCACTCCGTCCGAAGATGTATCTCCCTTACGGGTGGTTTCGGTCAGACCGTCCGACCAGCTTTTGAAGCAGTAGCCCACATCGGCAACCGCCTTAACCTCCGTGGTTCCGGAAGAGCCGGGGGTCTGCTCGGTCTTGCCGTCCAGTGATCCGCCGGGACCGCTGACCGCATAAATCACCTTCGCCTTGCCGTCGGGAGAGGTCTGCTCCGACACGGGAGGTACCGTCACCTCAGGGGTCACATTGTCCGGATCCCGGGTAAAGGACACATCGGTATCCGTTTGCCCGGTACCGTCGGAAGAAGCACTTTCCCCCGTCCGGCAGGAGGACAGGATCGGCAAAATCAGACAGATCGCCAACATGAGAATCAAAACATTTTTTTCAATCGTTCGCATGGCTCAATCTCCAATAGATAGGATAAGGATATTTTACCATAAATTTATGAATTTTTCCAGCATTCGGGCTGGTCAGATTTAACAATATTTTAACATGAAATTTGTAAACTTAGACCAAAAGCAGAGTCAGGTCTTGACAGAAAACGGAATCCATGGTAAAATACAGATATAAAATTACCATTTTACCGTAACGGGAGGATTTATCATGAAACGCCAAAAAACAGGCAAAATTTTATCCCTTCTTCTGACTTTTCCCCTGCTCCTGGCAGGCTGTTCGGGCGGCACAGGTGCAAATCAAACCGAGAATCGGCAGGAAACGTCAGATACCGGCAGCAGTATCAGCAGCAGTGCAGCAGAAAATCCCCTTCCGACAAAGTCCGGAGAGGGTTCCCTTTCTCTGCTGCGGGTTGAAAACGGTCAGTTGACCGATGCCAACGGCAAAACCGTTGTTCTCCACGGGGTCAATCTGGGCGGCTGGCTGATTCAGGAAAGCTGGATGTGTCCGGTGGACGGTTCGGAGTGCAATCTGGACTCATGGACCCTTCTGGAATCCCGATTCGGGGCGGAAAAGGCGGCGGCACTCTTTGAAAGCTACGCCGAAAATTACATCTGCGAGGATGACATTAAAAAAATCGCCGCTCTGGGCTGCAACTGTGTCCGCCTTCCCTTCTGGTACCGCAATTTCATGAACGAGGACGGCAGCTTTTTATCGGAAAATCCCGATGAAATATTGGGATTTCAGGTCATTGACCGACTGCTTTCATGGTGCGAGACGTACGGCATCTACGTCATTCTTGATCTTCACGGTGCGCCCGGCGGTCAGTCCACCAATCACTGCTGCGGCTCCATCGGCAGATGCGGGCTTTACACCGATGAGGATGCCAAAGCTGCCACAGTCAGGCTCTGGACCGCCATCGCCGAGCGATACAAGGACAGCAGTGCGGTCGCCGCATACGATCTGCTCAACGAACCCATGAACAACGACGGAAATGAGGCACCCTCCGCCGGCTCCGCCGAGGCAATCCGACTGACGAATGAAATCTACGACCTGCTTTACAAGGCGATCCGACAGGTGGATCCCGTCCACGTCATCTCAGTGGAGGGAATCTGGTCCACCGCCTGTCTGCCAAATCCCGCCGACTACGGCTGGGAGAATATGCTTTATCAGCTCCATCTGTACGATACCTCCAAAGATATGATTGATTACCGGGTTGCAGAGCTGAAAGCCGTACAAGAAAAGTACGGCGTTGCAATCTATGTGGGTGAGTTCAACAACGGGGACGAGAATCAGAAATACGCCTACGAGGCATACTGCGAGGCAGGCATCTCACGGACCATGTGGACCTATAAGGTCGGACGTGGAAATCTCGGAAACTGGGGACTTTACAGTGCAAATGCCAAGGCTCCCGATCTTGCAAACGACTCCTATGAAAACATCCTCAAGTACTGGAGTACCTCCCTTCGCACCGTTCGTTTTACGGAAAACACCACCGTCAGCAATTATCTGAAGAAATACGCCCCCGAACAGGAATAAAGGGCATTATCTTCGGTAATAAACCGGCGCAAAAAGAACAGTTTTTTCCAAATCCCGCCGATCATTCATAAAATGTTCATATCAATATGTTAAAATGGAGTTAGCAATAGGTTAACTCCATTTTTTACGCAGAAAGGCACAGTCACATGATGAAACGATTCCAACCCCTGTTTTTTCTCGGTCTGGGACTCCTTCTGTCGCTCACCCTCTTCGGATGCTCACCTAAAGAGACGGCAGGCACAGAGGACAATCAGACCGCACAGTCAACCGTCCTTACGGACAGTCAGAATCCCACAATAAGCAGCACGACGGATTCCACGTCCCAGCCCTCCACAAGGGAAAGTCAAACGGCAGAGTCAACGGTTCCGACGAAAGCCTCCACACAGACGACTCCCGTTCCGTCCATTACGACAACTCCTGCGATCACCACCGCGCCCGAAGGAACCACGCCCGAAGGAACTTCATCTGCGGCAACCTCACCTGCGGCAACCACGCAGAAAGTGACCGTCACGACTCCCGTCACCACCACATCGGAGAAGCCAACCGTACAGGAGCCTGCCGTCGGAACGGCAGTCACGGTGAAATACAGCGTCAACAATTCCCTTTGGGGAACGCTGTCGGGCACGGTAAACCAGACCATCCGATACGGACAGTCCACAACCTCCTCGGTAACCGCCACCCCCAAGCTGGGCTATAAGTTCACCGGCTGGAGCGACGGCGTACAGTCCGCCACCCGCAGTGGGGAGAGTTTTACCGAAAATCAGAATCTGGTTGCCAATTTCGAAATCGACGCCCTGGAACTGCCTATCCTCTATCTGACCACTAAAAACGGTGCCGCCATCACCTCCAAGGAAGTCTACATTGAAGGAACGATCTCGGTTCTGAACACCGAGGACCAGTATCTGATCGACAACCTCGCCATGGAGATCCGGGGACGGGGTAACTACACCTGGAGTTCCCAGGCACCGAACGGTAAGGTCCCCTACAAGATCAAGCTGTCCCAAAAGGTTAATCTTCTGGGTGAGGGCAACGGAAAGTGCAAGGTATGGACCCTGCTTGCCGATCACTGCGATCAGGCATTGCTGCGCAACTACACCACCCTGAATTTTGCCAGAAGTCTGTCGGGCATCGCATGGAATTCCGCCGCAAGGAGCGTGGAAGTCTACCTGAACGGCGAATACCGGGGCGTTTTCCTGCTCTGCGAGCAGAATCAGGTCAACGAGTATCGGGTCAACATCAACGACGATATTGAGGCAGAACCCGATCAGAGAGGCTACCTGATCGAGTTGTCAGGCTATGCGGAGGACCCCTACTTCGTTGTCAACGGAACCAAGTATCAGATCATTTCCGATCTGTCCACCGACGCCAATCTGTTCAACCGTCAGTGTGCATACATCGAGGATTATCTATGGCAATGCTGGTATGCCGTCCAAAGCGGCGATCAGGCGACGATCGAGCAGCTCATCGACATGGATTCGGTGGTTGACACCTATCTGGTGGAGGAGCTTTTCAAGAATCTGGATGCCGGATGGGATTCCTTCTACATGTACAAGGACAAGGACGGCAAGCTGACCTTCGGTCCCATCTGGGACTTTGACCAATCGGGCGGAAATGCCGACGAGGGCTGCGAAAACTATTACGATCTCCGTGCCGGCATCACCAACACGTGGTTCAAAACCTTATTACAGTACGGATGGTTCAAGGCAAAAATCACCGCCCGTTGGAACGAGCTGAAGGGGCAGATCGACACGATCCCCGATATGATCCGTGCCCAGGCAGAAGCGGGCTACAACTCCTACTGCCGCAATTTCGAGCGTTGGCCCATCTTCGGTCAGAAGATCAACCGTGAGACCGCCGTCATCCGTGCCCTGAGTTCCTACAAGGAGCATTACGAATACTATGCAAACTGGATGGCGAACCGCATCGACTGGCTGGATGAATACTGGAATGCCCCGACCTTTTCTTTCACCGGTGAACTGACCCTTACAGGCAGCGGCACCGCACAGGATCCCTACAAGGTCACCTCTGCCGCAGATTTTCTGAATTTCACCGCCTGCGTCCTTTCCGGTCAGACCTTCAGTGGGAAAACCTTTATCCAGACCGCCGACATCGACATGACCGGCGTCAAGGGGTATACGGGAATGGGTTCCGGCTGCACCTTTGCCGGAACCTATAACGGAGCCGGACACAGCATCACGGTTGACATCACCGGCACCGACAGCAGTATCTTCCCCTACCTGACGGGAAAGGTCTTCAATGTGGTGGCAAAGGGCAGGGTTCAGAACAGCGGCATTACCGCCGGACTCTGCCGAAGTGTCCGTACCGGCGGAGTTCTGGTCAACTGCATTTCCTTTGTAGAGGTAGTTTCCACCGGCGGAAATGCCGGTGGCATCACCGCATCCAATCAGGCATCTGCCGTGATTTCGGGATGCTACTTCGGAGGCAGCCTCTCGTCACCCAGTCTGACCGGTCCCATCAATGTCTGGTATGCCGACCGTAACGGCACGTTTTCCGCCAATTTCTATGCCAACGACATTGACAACGGCACTGCCGATGTCCGGCTGGATCGGGAGGAAACCTCTGTTGACCGCAGCAGAAGCGGTGCGCAGACGGCGGTCAATGCGCTGAACGGAAGTCTGAGCAGCGTGGCATCCGAGGCAGGACTGTCGGCATCTGATCTGTGTGGGTGGACGGTCGTCAACGATCAGCCCATGCTGATTGCAAAATAAAACTTAACGCAAAAAATCGGAGGATGGGAAACCACCTCCGATTTTTTATTATCGGGACTTCATAAGCGGGCATTTTGACCGCACGGCTCTGCTCCAACAACTCCAAACATCCCCCTGCGGGTTACCGCAGGGGGATGTCCGGAAAGGAAAGAAAATGAAAGGAGCGGGGGAGGAAAATGAAAAAAACTCCCGCCGTCGGTTCGATTGAACCTTCTTACGCTTTTATTATAACTCAACTTTTTCGGAAAGTCAAGAGTTTTTTTGAACTTTTTGTCTGATCAGCGTACAAAATACAGCCTTCATTTTTGTGCATTTTTCACAATCAAGGGTTATACGTTCTCTCTTGTTCCCTTTTCGGCGGACCGATATGCCGCATCCATAAGATCGGTCAGAGCCACTGCCTCGTCGATGGTATAGAGGGTATTGGGCGTGTTATTTACCACACTGTCCACGAAGTAGTCGATGGGATGTTTTCCGGGAGCCGGAAGCTCGGGGATGATCCAGTCACCCGAGGTGCGGGTGTGATACTTGACATCTCCGTCGGTCATGAGGAGCCAGCCGTCGGTTCCGCTGATCTCGAAGACCAGAGGATTGCCCCAGGATACGAATCCCGTCTCGGAGACGCCGATTGCACCGCCCTCGAACTCAATCACCGACACGGCATTGTCCTCAACCCCGCGGTTGGTCATGTCGGTAAAGATGGAAGAAACGCTCAGGGGCTTGCCCAGAATCCAGGGCAGCAGGTACATGGGATGGGCTCCCAGATCCATCATGGCACCGCCGCCGCACATTTCTTTATCGTAGAAATGAGGAGGCAGCCAGTTGTCAATGGAACCGGTGTGCGCCTTGCGGAATTTGGCATAGGTAATCTTGCCCAAACATCCGGAGTCGATGATCTGCCGGATTGCCAGGAACTGCCGCTCCGCCTCATGGGGAAAGCAGATGGTAAAGTGAACGCAGGATTCATTGACCGCTTTCCGGATTTTTCTTGCCTCCTCAGGGGTAATGGCAACCACCTTTTCGGTGAAGATATGCTTGCCTGCTTTTGCAGCCTTGACCATCAGTTCGCAATGAAGATTGGTGGGCGAGGTGATGACCACTGCGTCGATGGACGGATCGGCAAGCAGGGCGTCGTAGTCCTCATAGAAGGTGGCATTTCCCTTTGCCGCCCACTCTCTGCCCCGTTTGGGGTTCTCATCCCAGACTGCGGTGATTTTCGCCTCGGGATGATTGTTGATTCGATTGAAATATTCGCCGGCATGAACGTGCCATGCGCTGATCAGTGCAACGTTGATCATATCATTTCCTCCTGTTTCCTGCCCATTTGCGGCAGGTACTGTAAATCTATTGTATATCGGATTTTTCGGTTTGTCAAGCCGTATTTTTCGCTATTCTCAAAGTATTCTGAAAAATTTGTCGATAATTTTGGAAAAGGTGCTTTACAGATGGAAAAAAATGATCTATAATAGAGCCATCAGTTTTGCACTTGAAAGGAGTCCGTGAAGATGAAAAATCAAAGACCGATTACTCCCGATGCCCTAGCCGGTTTCGAGGAGTCCTACACCTCCTGCCCCCACAAACAGGCGATGACCCATGTTTTCTCCAAAACCAACCTTTCCGAGCTGGCATTCAATCCCACTGAGGCGAAAAAAATGCAGTTCCGCTTCTCGGTAGACAACAAGACCATGTCCGCCACCAACCAGAAATCCTCCGGACGCTGCTGGCTGTTCGCCGCCACCAACGTTCTGCGCGAAATCGTCGCCAAGAAAAAGAATCTGGATAAATTCGAACTTTCCCAGTCCTATCTGGCATTCTGGGACAAATTCGAGCGGATCAACTACTTCCTTGACTCCATCATCGACACCGCCTCCCTGCCCGACGGCGACCGAACGGTGGACTACATCCTCCAGACCGGGGTTCATGACGGCGGACAGTGGGATATGTTCGTGAACATCGTCCGTAAATACGGCATTGTCCCAAAGGATGCCATGCCCGAAACCTATCAGTCTTCCAATACGGGAAAACTGAATCAGTTCCTGAATTTCTACTTAAAGCGTGTTGCCTGCGATCTGCGCCGTCTGATCGCATCGGGTGCCGATACCGCCGAAGTTGAGAACAAGCGGAAAGAAGTCCTGGACAAGACCTTCTCCTTCCTGTGCCAGTGCTACACTCTGCCGCCCAAGGAATTCGATTTTGAATACGTGGACAAGGACGGAAACTACCATCTGGAAAAGGGCTACACCCCCGATTCCTTCCGGAAGGAAATGATCGGCGAGATGCTGGAGGACTATGTGTCCATCATCAATGCGCCCACCAAAGACAAGCCCTTTGACAAGGTCTACACCGTGGCTTATCTCGGCAACATCGCCGGAGCCAAGGAAATCCGCTATCTGAATCTTGAGATGAACGAGTTCAAGGCAATGGTACAGAAGCAGTTGGAGGACGGCGAGATTGTCTGGTTCGGTTCTGACTGCGGCAAGTGCGGTGACGGAGAAAAGAAGGCATGGGACGACAAGTCCTATGACTACCCTTCCCTCGTGGGCTTTGACTTTACCATGACCAAGGAGGAGTCGCTGGACTATCACGTTTCCCAGATGAATCACGCCATGGTTCTGACCGGCGTCAACGTGGAGGACGGCAAGCCCAACCGCTGGAAGATCGAGAACAGTTGGGGATCCGACGGTGCCAACGGCGGCTACCACATGGCATCCGACTCCTGGTTCGACCGATATGTCTTCCAGGCGGTCGTTCACAAAAAATATCTCGGGGAAAAGGCAAAGATTCTCGATGAAAAGCCCACCGTTCTGCTTCCCTGGGACCCCATGGGATCGCTGGCGGACTGAACCGATTCAGGCTGAAGGACCCCCATCGACAGAAGAAAACAAATGCAAAGGCTCCCCTCTTCCGGGGAGCCGACGGCGCAGCCGCTCCACAGGACGCCATACTGACCGTCCCACATTGCAACGAACGCACCCATCACTGCCGTGATGGGTGCGTTCCTATTCCATTCGGACTATTTGTCCGTGATTTTCAGATCCTGAGAACCGTCTTAGTCCTCAATGAACTTCCGGAGTTCAAAGAAGCAGTCATTTTCGGATTCTACATAGATCTCGTTCCAAGCCATGCGCGCCAGGTGTACGCCCAGAATACTCTTCGCAGACAGTCTCTTGTCGCCGCAGACCAGCCATACCTTTCCGTCAATGTGCGAAGCAATCTTGACAAACTCAGCTACATCGCTTCCCGTTACAAGATTGATCTTGTAAAGATACTTTCCGTTGCAAATCATACTGTTCAAATCTCCTTTTCATCTTTATGTCAAACGATGGATTTCATTTTTTCTGCCGACCGTACCCGACCGACTCTTTTCGTTTGCGCCCATAGTATAGCACCTCCTTTTTGAAAAGTCAATAGGTTTTTTACAAATTTTTCCGATTCTCTGTATTGCTCGAGTTTTGATCGGTAATTTGTCATTCCATTGTGCAACTAGCACAATTATACAAGACTGTTTTTGTGTGAATCGACCAAATATCGGCGTAAATAACGATTTTGAAGCCAGACCCGCTTTTGACAAATTGCACAACAATACACGATTTGCCCCAATAATGCCGACTTTTCGGAGCGGATCCTGTTAAGAGCAAAATTCGGGATCGGCAAACTGCACAATATCCGCCGTCGGACAAAGGATTGCCTTATTTTTCCGATTTATTCGAAATCGGGCAAAAAAATCTTCCCGAATCACCGTTTTGATTCGGGAAAATTCATGATCTTTTGTCCTTACATGGAATACTTCTTCGTATAGTTCACCAGTTCATCCACCGTGGTGAATGCCAGCCCGGTGACGGTGTCTGCACAGCCGTAGTAGATGGCGATCCTGCCGGTATCGCTGTCGGTCAAAGCGGCGCAGGGAAAGGTGACGTTGGGCACGTCTCCGCACTGCTCATAGGGCATTTCGGGTCCAAGAATGTAGAACTGAGTGCGGTACTTGACGACCGAGGGGTTGTCAAGATCGAGAATCGCACAGCCCATGCGGTAGACATACCCGTTGCAGGTGGTGATAACTCCATGATAGATCAGCAGCCATCCCTCGTCTGTCTCGATGGGACAGGGACCTGCACCGGTTTTTGTACACTGCCATGCCGACTGATCAAAGGGAGCCGGACCAAACACATGACGGTGTTTGCCCCAGAAGGTCAGATCGGGAGATTGGGACAGGTAAATATCCCCAAAGGGGGTATGACCGGTATCGGAGGGGCGGGACAGCATGGTATAAAGTCCGCCGATCTTTCTCGGGAACAGGACGCCGTTGCGGTTATAGGGCAGGAAGGCGTTCTCCAACTGATGGAAGGTCTTGAAATCGTCGGTATAGGCAATACCGATGGTGGGACCGTGATAGCCGTTGCACCAGGTCACATAATAATGCCCTTCCAGATAGCAGACACGGGGATCGTAGCGATATTCGAACCGCGTCACCTCAGGATCGTCGCCCACCGGATGAATCGGTTCCTCATCAATCTGCCAGTGGATGCCGTCGGATGAGAATCCGGCAAACAGATTCATCCGGACTGCCTTGTCGTCACAACGGAACACGCCGGCAAAGCCGTCTTTGTAGGGAACCACCGCACTGTTGAAGATACTGTTGGTTTTGAAATTCTGATGCCTCTCGATGATGGGATTGCCGCTGTACCGCCATACCGGCTCCTTGCAACCCGTGGGCTTATCCTCCCAAGGAATATTCGGAAGAGAATTTCCGATGATTTTTGCCATAAATTTTTGTTTCCTTTCTCGATTTTCTATTGATTTTCCCTGCTTTTCAGCGCAGGATCGGTTTCCCATCCAGCACGGCATTCGTCAGTCGCTCGCCTGTGTAGCACAGCTTCAGGGAGAAAAAGGGGTGATCCGATGCCAGAAGGGAGAGAAAAATCCGATCTCCCTCCCAGATGGGCAGGTCGGTGACCCGATCCTTGGGAACCCACTCCAGAACCCCTTCCGGGCAGTCGATCCGTTCCCCGTCAAAGCCCGTTGCCGTGAACAGGTGCATATATTCGGTGGGATAGACATCGGACACGAAGGTGACAATTCCCCGGTAACGGTAATCGGTCAGGGTCAGCCCGGTCTCCTCCAGCACTTCCCGACAGGCGCAGTCCTCGGGGGATTCTCCATCCTCGAATTTCCCGCCCACGCCGATCCACTTATCGTGGTTTTCGTCGTTCACCTTTTTGACCCGATGGAGCATGAGATAACAGCCTTCCCGCTCCAGATAACAGAGAGTGGTGTTTTTCACTGTACGCCATCCAACCTCTTCAGGCAATCAAAGCAAATCTGCGCTTCGGTCAGTCCGTTGGGGGTCAGCGACTCGGACTCCACAACCTGCAAAAGACCCATTTCTTTTGCCTTGGCATGGACCTCTTTCACGGGAGCCGTTCCCATTCCAAGGGGCTTTGCGCTGCCGTCTTTCAGTCCGTCCTTTATGTGGATTACCCGGATGCGGTCCTTCAGCCGATCAAGGAGAGCCAAGGGATCCTCACCTGCGTGGTATGCCCAGTAGGTGTCGATCTCAAACTCCACAGGGGTTCGGGTCTCCAGTTCATGGTGAATGATCTTTCCGTAGGAAGTGGGGATGAACTCGTGGGAATGATTGTGATAGCCGAGAGTGATTCCCTCTGCCGCAAGGGCGGGAATCAGGCGGTTTACGGTTTCGATGAACCGATCCAGTTTCTCCTCGGTGGACAGGTCGGCACCCGGAATGATGATATTCCGATTTCCGATGATCTTGTGGTAGCGCACCGTTTCCTCAAAATGATCGGCAATCTCCTCCACACCGGTGTGAGTTCCGCTGCACTCAAGTCCATACTCGTCCAGCCATGTGCGGACCTCCTCGGCAGGATGACCGAAAAATCCTGCAAATTCCACGGTTTGATAGCCGATTTCGGCGACCTTCTTCAGGGTTCCCCTCAGATCGGTAGGGGTAACGTCCCGAACACTGAAAAGCTGCAATCCGTACTTCATATTAATCTCCTCGCTTCATAATATTTTCTTGCTGATATTTCGGCTGCCTTATCGGGCAGATGCCTTTACGGTTCTATTCTAGCACATCGAAAAGCTTTTTTCAAGGGGGTGGCGGCAGTTTTTTATCAAAAGCGAAAAATCAAGAGATTTTTCCGAAATCTCTTGAAATCCAACGTCGAATGTGCTATAATTGCAATACGAAGGGAGGATGTACATATGGAATACTTAAAGAAATTTTGGCCCACGCCCTTTAAAATTGAAAAGGGAAATCTGACATCGTTTGTCGTCCAGTTGATTATTTTCATCGTTGTCACCGCCGTTATCGGAATTCTCATCGGAGTTCTCAGTAAAATCCCGATTCTTGGCGTCATTTTTGGCATCATTGGCAGTCTTCTGGAACTCTACAGCCTTATCGGAATTGTACTCTGCATCTTAAAATATGTCGGAGTCGTTTGATTTTCAAACAAGCTCCATCCAAAAGTTCGGGGGACTTTTTCTCGAAAAAGTCCCCCGAACCCCCTCAAAAGCATTGATAAAACAAGAGACGCCGCTTTCAATCACCGATCTTTTATTCGGCAGACGAAACCCATTGGGGTTCCATCCTTTCTTTTATAAAAGCTTTTGGGGTTCAAGGGGCTTTTCACGAAAAGCCCCTTGATCTTATTTTTTATTCTCTTCCTTCAAATACGCCTTCACATAGGCAAACGCTGCGTCCTCGCCCTGCTCTGCCAGAACGGTCAGCATCTCCCGAAGCTCTGCCGCCGTTTCGGGGTGCATGGTGACGGGTGCTCTTCCCTTCAGAAAATAGGCAAGGGCGTCCCCGTCGGCATAATCCTTCCCACGGTAGATCTTGCTTGCCGCCACTCTGTCGCAGAACATCTCCGCAACGAATTTCCGGGGCATCTTCACAGCCTCGATTTTTCGGGTCGTCGGATTGTAATCGGTCCAGTATTCATAATGATGGCGATTCCGTCCCTTGTGGTGCATCCAGGCGGCACTGTAACCGTAAACTTCCCGCTCCCGCTCATTGGGAGAGCGGTTTCCCTGATAGTACTTTGCCCCGGGAATAAACTCTGTAGGAGAAAATTTGGACAGATCATGGAGCAGTCCACGGATCGGAATGCCCGCCTTGACACAGTGAATGAAAACCTTATGACGGTGTCTGACTACCGTCTTGAAATGTCCCAACAGATGCACAAAGATTGCCTCGCCTTCTGAAAAAATGCTTTCCAAACTCATTTTATCACACTTCCGTCATTTTTGCAAGAGGATTTTCCGGATTTGTTGGGTTATCCGACGCATATTACGTCTCATGTTTTCATCCAAACGAACAAAAACGAACCGTTTCTTTTGTGAAATCTCACCAAATTTTGTTTTTTCGGGGTTTTTGACTTCAAAATTTCAAAAAAAATTTATAAAATTCACGAATTGTACTTGATTTTTTTTATGAATTGGTGTATAATGGATGTGCATATGGGAAGAATACCAAATTTCGCTTCCCAAAGAAAGGATAATCATATGAAAAGAAAAGTATCTCTTTTACTTGCCGCTCTGATGATTGTCAGCATGACTGCAGCACTTGCATCCTGTGGCGGTAACGAACCCGACACCACCACCAACGGTGATGCTACCACAACTTCGGCAGCTACCACGACTTCGGCAACTACCACCACTAAGGTTGATGCTGAGCCTTCGACTCCCGACTCTGATGACGGCGGTCTCGACATTTTCTACACCGACTTCCCTCTGGTAGAGGCTGACAGCGTTTATGCCTACAAGGTATTCTACTGCCCTTACTCCGCATCCGGACCTAACGGTACCTACGACGAGGCTCAGGATGAGCTTCTCGATTACATGTCCGGTTTCGCTTGGGAAATGGGCGCAGAAACCATCCCTGATGCTGCTATGGAAGACATCCAGAGCTGGACCGACACTGCTGTAGGACCCTTCGGTGATTGCAGCGTTACCGGTTTCGGTTACGCCAATGCTGATATCGGCTGGACCGATCAGTATCACGGTCTGATGCTTTACACCACCTTTACCATTGACAATCTTGAAGAGTTCAAGGAAAACTATGAAGACCTCTACATGATTATGTGGTATGACAACACTCCTTCCGTTTACATCAACGGCACTCTGGTATTCTACAAGAACACCAATCTGACCGGCGATCCTCAGGACTGGACTCCCGGCGACACCTTCAAGGATGTTGATCCCTACGTCGAGGAAGAATGGCTGAAACCTGCTTCTCAGGATATGCTGTCCCTGCTGGTTGAGGGCGAGAACAATGTCGTCATCATCATGAAGGACGCATGGGGCGGACGTGAGTGCTGCTTCGAGCTTGGCGCAACTCCCGACGCATTCTATCACTAATCCGTTGGCTTAACAGTTACCAAAAACTGCCGCATCTGCGGCAGTTTTTTGATTGGAGAAAACCGTATGCAAGAAGCAATTTCAATGAAGATCATTGGACATATTTCCACCGATTTTCCGACGAAGTTCGGAATTCCCCGTCAATCGGGGCTGGTTCCTGAACTTCAGGGCATCATTCGACCGGAAAAGGAATATCAGAATCCCGATGCTCTGCGGGGACTTTCCGATTACTCCCACATCTGGCTGATATGGCTGTTTTCCGAAGCCGTCCGGCAGGACTGGTCGCCGACCGTCCGCCCGCCGAGGCTGGGCGGAAACCGCCGCATGGGCGTCTTCGCCACCCGATCGCCCTACCGTCCCAATCCCATCGGACTGTCGGTGGTGAAACTGGAGTCGGTGGAGGTCTCCCCCACTGAAGGAATTCTGATTCATGTATCGGGTGCCGATCTCATGGACGGAACGCCGATCCTGGACATCAAGCCCTATCTTCCTCATGTGGATGCCATTCCGGACGCCATCGGCGGCTTTGCCGACGCCTATCGGGACTATCATCTGGAAGTGGACTTTCCTTCCGATCTGATAAGCCTCATTCCCGAGGACAGGCGAGCCGGACTGATCGGCGTTCTTGCCGGCGATCCCAGACCCTCCTATCAAAACGACCCCGAGCGAATCTACGGTATGTTCTACGGGGAGTACGAGGTCAGATTCCGGGTAGACGGCAGGGTCCTCCATGTCTGTGAGGTCTGTGAGGTTTTGAAAAAACCGTAAAAGGCGGCGGCGAAGGCTGCCGCATAGAAGATCAAACGGGAGTGTTTCATCGGCATGATGCCGATGAAACACTCCCGTATTTTGGCTTTGGTCTCTGTTTAGTTTGCAGTTACCGTAAAGTTATCAACGGATGCGGCACTGTAATGTCCTCTGAAGCCGACCAGTCCCTGGAGGTAGGGCTCCGGATCCGTATACTCGATCAACAGATTGCCGTCAATCCATACTCTCAGCGTTGCGCCGATTGCCTCAACCTTCATATGATAGGTTCCGCCGTTCTTGGTCGTAACGGCTGCCGTGGTCAGAACCTCCCATCCGTAGTTCTGCTTACCCAGCACAACGGTACTTCCGGTCAGTCCGATGAAGTATCCCTGGACAAAGTCGGTACCGGCGACAACATCATTGCCTGCTCCGCCTACCGAAGGATTGGTGGCACGAACCAGCATACCGAAGTTGATGGTGCTGCTGTTCAGGGTAATATCCGCCTCGGCGGTGTAATCGCCCCAGCTCTCGCTGCCATACAGACGCTTTCCGAGAGGCGTATCGCCGCCCAGACTCAGCACACCGTTTGCAACCGTCCATGTTCCGTCGGAATATTTATTCTTATCCGCAAGGTTGGAGTAATTCAGATCAATGGCAGTGACGGCTTCATACTCAAGGAAGGTAAAGGATTCGATCTCACAGGAGCCGGAAGCTGCCACAAAGGTGATGGCACACATTCCCGCCGTCATGGGAAGATTCCGGAAGACAACGGTAGTCATCTTGCCGTCGGTGGACGGAAGGGTCAGTTCCCCGATTTCGGTTTGATTCTGATAGAACTTCAGTTTGGTTTCTGTCGAGCTTCGGTAGCTGATTCCCAGATCGTAGCCCGCAGTTGCTGCCACATTGACCAGATAGTTCAGATGTCCGTCCGTTCCAAGGCTGACCAGATACTTCTTCTGATATGCGGTAGTCGTCACGTCATCCTCAACACAGGTGATTGCCTGAAGGGATCCGGACACCGGCTTGAAGTAACTCTTGATCGAGGACTGGTTGGCATCCCCGGTAATGCCCATGAAGCCGATGGTAGCGGTTCCTCCCTCAGCAGTGGCACCGAAGGCACCGGTTCCGAGATCGGATGCAAGCGTGCAAAGGGTGCGGTTGTTGACAAGGAAGGTGAAGCTGCCGCCATCCTTACGGACCGTCAGAAGCTGAAGCTTGGTGAAATCGGTATTCTCCTTGAAGGAGTTTTTCAGTGCCTGCTCATAGACGGTAGGAACACCGTTGACCATAAAGGTGATGATCAGCTTCTGTCCGTCGGGATCAAAGAGGGCGGTTCCGTAGTTGTACTCATTGGTAAAGCTGAATACCATACCCGCCTTGCCGCCGTTTATGGATGCCACATTGCACTCAGCGGTATAATTTTCACCGTACGAATACTTTGCCAATACCCATCCGCCGTCGCTGAGGGTCATCACACTGTTGGAGATCGCTGCACCGTCGGAATACCAGGTGTCAAGATCGGCACTGTCGGTGAAATAAGAGTACAAATCGGGCATTTCGGGAGCCTGCTGATCACTGGTAGTGGGACCCAGCACCTCCATTGTGGAGCCGTTGAACACCAGTCTGTCAATACGCATTTCTCTCTTGGGCGCACCGAGAGAGGAATGGTAGACGATGTAATAGCTGTCCATATTCGGACCCATTACGGTAGAGCTATGTCCGATTCCCTGAGGCAGGTCGAGGGTATTTACCAGAATCGGGTTGTTATCTGCCGCCGTAAAATAGGTAGGGGAACGGGTAGAGGTCGCATAGTTGATTCGATAACCGTTACACCAGACGTGGTTACCGGTATAGGTCAGATAATAAACACCGTTGACCTTGATAACCATAGGTCCTTCGGTCCAGCCGTTCATATTGGCACCGGTATTGGATCCCGTATCCGAAATCTGATCGGGAGCCGTCATGGGATAAACCATGATTCCGCTGCCGCTTGCGCAGTAGAAATACCATTTGCCGTCGTCGTCGATGAAGACACTGCCGTCTATGGAGTGACCGAAGTTCCCGGTTATTACCTTGAAGGGACCGGTGGGCGACTCGCTTCTCAGCACATAGTGACCGTTTCCGGCAGGAGAGGTATACATATAGAAATAACCGTTATAGTAGACAACCTCGGGAGCGTAGGCTGTCACCGTTTCCACTTCCCTTGCACACAGACCCGTATACTTCCATGTAATCAGATCATCCGAGGTCCAGCACTGGATACCGAGACTGCCGTCCTTGGTGGAGCAGTAAAGATAGTATCTTCCGTTCCAGCGCATGACAAAGGGATCTCCGACGCCATAATTCGGCCAGACATTCGGAGTCGTCAAAGTAATCAGAGGATTTTCATAGGTCTGAGTAAAGGAATTTCCCGATACATTCATAATGGACTCCTTTTGGATCTCTGTCTGCTCGATAGGCGTGATCGTCGGTGCATTTCCCGACGGAACCAGTTCGGTGGTTCCGGTTGTCCCGGACTCTACCGATGAAGAGGGAGAAGGCGGTGTTCTGTTGCAGGACGCAAAGGTGACAAGCGTCGCAAGTGCAACGAGAATTGACAGGATTCTTTTCATTTGATTCAACCTTTCCTTGCCGATTTTCTTGTTAGCCCGTTAATCGGCGGTTTTTTTATTATTATAATACAAATTCCATAAAGTTGCAAGATGAAAATCGGACATATTTGTGCAAAAAGTGGACGAGTTCAAAAAATAATGAGAAGAATCGGCATCAGGCAATGTCCTTTCCCCGATATTTCCAAAATGCCAGTAAAATACCGACGGTTGCGAAGGCGATCCCAACTGCCAGACAGCCCCCATTGATGGAACCGTTGGCGATGATATCGGCACCGTCCGTGTAGCCGAAGGGAGTCAGGTATTTGAGAAATTTTGCGCTTTCGGTCAGGTTGGCGATAATATTCAGAAAATAGAACAGGGCGGCAAGTCCGAGACCGATACCCAGACTGCTACGGTGCAGAAAGGCGGAAATGCCGAAAGTGACGGCGGCAATCTCAAGCTGCATCAGAAAATAGGCGAGAAACATCAGGGCAAGGGGTTTCACAGGCGCATCTTCCCCGATGATCCATACGCAGACTGCGGTGACGGCGATGATAATTCCGTTGAAGATCACGATCTGAAGGAGAATGGTCAGGAGCTTGTCGACAAGAACCCGGGTTCTTGAAATCGGGTGTGTCAACAGGAATTCGGCGGTATGCTCCCTTTCTTCCTTTGCCAGCGCAGAAATCCCCAGAAGTGCCGCAAAGAATGCGCCGCCCAGACCCATCACATTGCCGCATTCCACCTCGAAGAAGCCGACAAATTCCCCGAAATTGATCCGATCCATGCCAAAGGCGGCGGAAAAATTGCCCATATTGGCAAACAAGTCACTGACATCCCCCATCTGGGCGGACATCTCCGGGTAGATCAGCACGCAAAGTCCCAGCATGAAGGCGACGGCTGCTGTCCAAATCAAAAGAGCGTTTCTGCCCCGTTTGAGTTCGTGTTTAAGAATGGTCATGAACGTCCTCCTCCTTTGCATAGAAGTGCATGAAAACCTCTTCCAGATCCGGCTCGGCAATGTTGACGTCGGTCAGTGGCAGATCAGACAGGGCTTTCAGAAGCAAATTTGGTTTCCCACTGTACAGGAAAGTAACCGAATCTGCCGTGATCTCCGCATCCCTGACTCCCGGCAGATCGGGCAGTTCGTTTACGCCCCGGAGAGTCACCCGCTTTGCGCCGGTATGACCGAGATTTTCCACGCTGTCGCACACCGGAATTCTTCCCTCCCGGATCACGGCGGCGTGTTTGCAGTAACGTTGTACCTCCGACAGGATATGGGAGGACAGGAACACCGTGGCACCATCCTCATTTCGCTCCTTCAAAAGAGAGAAGAACTCTCTTTGCATCAATGGGTCCAGTCCGCTTGTGGGCTCATCGAGAAGGTAGAGTTTGGGACTATGTTGCATGGCGCAGACGATGCCCACCTTTTTCCGGTTGCCAAGGGACAGTTCCTCAATCTTCCGGGAGGGGTCCAGTTCCAGCCGATCGCACAGCCGTTTTGCCTCGGCGGTGCAGTCCTTTTTTCGAAGATCGGCGGACAGACGAAGGATGTCCTTCACCCGCATTCCGTTATAGAACATCGTCTCCGAGGGAAGATAGCCCACATTTTCCAGAATGGCGCATTTGTGTTTCGTCACATCCTTCCCGAAGATTTCAGCAGACCCGCTGCTTGCCGTGATCAGCCCCAGCAGAATGCGGATAGTGGTGCTTTTTCCTGCGCCGTTGGGTCCGATGAACCCGAAGAAATCCCCCTCCTCAACGGAAAGGCTGACACCCTCAATGCCGCGGGATTTTCCGTAATACTTGGTCAGATCAGTCGTTGTGATCGCTTTCATCCTGCTTCTCCTTTCGTTTATAGACCGATTTCCAGAACCGAAGCAGACGCTCGAAATCTTTCTCCATCCGATCGGCATCCAGTCCGCCCTGCCCCAGCATCTCCCACAGATAGCCCTCCGACGCCCAGTACATCTCCCGATACATCATCTGAAGATCCAGTCCCGGGACAAAATCGTCGGGATTCAGCGACGCCAGCGCATTTGCGGCTTTTTGGTCAAAATACTTCCGATAACTGCTCTGTATTTCCCTGCTGATTTCCGTATCCTTTTCGTAAAAGGCTTTGACAACGAAGGCAGCCATATGAGGATACTGCTTCATGATCCGCAGTTTGGCACGCATTCCCCGCTCCATCATTTCAAACAGATCGGCAGGCTCATAGCACTTGTAGGCATTCAGATACTTTATGGTAATACGGGCACCCGTATCCCACAAATACAGATAAAGCTCCTTTTTGTTCCGGAAATAATGGAACAGCAGTGACTTGCTGATCCCTGCGGCATCGGCGATTTCGCTCATGGGGCTTTTCTTATAGCTGTTCTGCGCAAATACCCGATAGCCCGCATTCAGAATTCTCTGTTGCTTCTCCGGCGGAAGATGGTAAAACTTTTCGTTCATAGACACCTCGCTGACCGAATCGGTCAATACTGATTATAACACCGTTGACCGTTTTTGGGAAGGGCTTTTTGAAAAAATGTATGATATTTTTATTGCAAAAAAGGACTTTTCGATGACCAAACGCCTCTTTTGGGAAAAGTCCGACAGCCGGATTGGCAGGTTTTCTCTTCGGATGCAAAGGCGGCTCCCCCATTTTGGGGGGAGCCGCCTTTGTTGCCCGTCGGCGATCCTTTGCTTTCTGCGTCAACTTTTCGGGTTCAAAGGGTGCATCGCGGTCCGCATATTGAAGTATTCCTCCAGCCCTTCCGGCTCCACTGCCGGAACATAGATCTTGGCATATACATTCATTCCGGATTTGTTTTTGCCGAGATCCTTATAAATGGCATAAAACGGAACAAACAAGCTATTGACATACACATACTCCGGTGAAACCGTGGTATACTCTGTAAAATCCACCTCAGGCTGAGCGGCCATACAAAGGGCAGCTTCCTGCGGGTACTCGAAATTTTTCTTACATTTTACATACTTTTTGCACAGATAAGATAGCACATTTTCATTGGACATGATAGGATTGTGACAAGTGAAATTTGATGAGAAATGGGGGAGCCATCGTGCCTTCAACCTATGCGCACTATGTTTTCGGTCAGGAAATCTATCAGAAATACCCTGATGCGTTAAAAGAAAAAATATCGCCCTATCTGCCCCTGTTCAGGATCGGTCTGCACGGGCCGGACATCCTGTTCTATTACGGAGCCTTATTCAACAATCCGGTGAATCATGTGGGATATTCCCTGCATTCCGAACCGGCTTGGACCTTCTTTCAGAGAGCGGCCGAACTGCTGAAGGAGGCCGTCGAAAACCCTTCGTTGTACGATCGGCGGCTGGCCTATGTCTGCGGCTTTCTCTGTCATTTTGCCCTGGACGCCTCCTGCCACAGCTATGTGGAGAAAAAGATTGCGGTCAGCGGAATTACTCACACTGAAATCGAGGTGGAGTTTGACCGTTTTCTTCTGGTTCGGGACGGCGAGGACCCGATCCGAAAGCGTCTGACCGATCATATCCTTCCTTCCCGTGAGAATGCAGAGCTGATTGCTCCCTTTTTTCCAACTTTGACGGCGAAAAATGTGGAAAAATCCATGAAATCCATGATTTCGCACAATAATCTTCTGCTCGTTTCCAATCCAATAAAGAAACATCTGATCTGCGCCATGCTTCGCCTGACCGGAAACTACAAGGAGATGCACGGGCTGATGATGAATCGGGAGCCGAATCCCGATTGCATGGACAGCAATGCGGGTCTGCTGAAAAGGATGGAAGACGCCGTTTCTTTCTGTCTTGAGCTGACCGACAATCTGCAAAGGGTCGTATGCGATAATCAGCCTCCGGATCCACGCTTTCAACGGACCTTCTCTTTTGAAGAAGGCTGGCAGGACATTATACTGTAAGAAAAGGCGGACAAACATGAAATTCAAGCTGACTCATCTGGAAAAAAAGTGGATCCTGTACGATGTGGGAAATTCAGCCTTTACCCTGCTGGTTTCGACCGTCATTCCCATTTACTTTAACTATCTGGCCGGAAGCGCCGGCGTGTCCGATGTCAATTACATGGCATACTGGGGATATGCGCTTTCCGTTTCCACCGTCGTTACCGCCGTGCTGGGTCCAACCCTTGGCACCATGTCCGATCTGAAGAACTGGAAAAAGAAACTCTTCGCCTGTTTTTTGATCGTCGGCGCCGCCTGCTGTATTCTGCTGGGCATTCTGAAATCGTGGATCTGGTTTCTCGGCGCCTTTATTCTGGCGAAATCCGCCTATTCCTTAAGTCTTGTCCTTTATGATTCCATGCTGACCGACATCACAGACGAAAAACGCATGGACGAGGTTTCCGCTCACGGTTACGCCTGGGGCTACATCGGAAGCTGTCTTCCCTTTCTCGTTTGTCTGGCAATGGTGCTTTTCTATGACAAGCTGGGACTGACACTGGAGTCCGCCATGGCGCTCTCCTTTCTGATCGTATCCGCCTGGTGGATCATCATGACCGTTCCCCTGCTGATCAGCTACCGTCAGGTTCATTACATAGAGGCCGACCGTCATCCGGTCCGCTCCAGCTTCAAGCGACTGGGTCATGTTATGGTCGAGCTGAAACAGAAAAAGAAGATTCTGCTGTTTCTCATCGCCTTTTTCTTCTTTATCGACGGTGTCTATACCATCATCGACATGGCAACCGCCTACGGAACGGCGTTGGGACTGGATACCACGGGACTGCTTCTCGCCCTTCTGGTCACGCAGATTGTGGCGTTTCCCTCTGCACTGATTTTCGGTCGGCTGTCCAGAAAGGTCTCGGCGGCAAAGTTGATTCTGGTCTGCATCGGCGCCTATTTCTTCATTGCCGTCTACGGGCTGTTTCTGGTCAGGCTTTATCAATTCTGGATCCTCGCCGTATGCGTAGGCATGTTTCAGGGAGCGATTCAGTCGATGTCCCGCTCCTATTTTGCCAAAATCATTCCGACAGAGCAATCGGGGGAATATTTCGGCATCTACGACATCTGCGGAAAAGGAGCGTCCTTCATGGGTACAACCCTTGTTGCCGCAGTCAGTCAGATCAGCGGCAATGTGAATGCAGGCGTCGGAACCCTTGCAATCATGTTCCTGCTGGGATTCCTCTTCTTCCTGACAGCAGACCGGACGGCCGCATAAACCGACAGTCCGGGTACTACTGAAACTCATGTGCCGCAACCGTGACCGGTTGCGGCACATTTCATCGTATGAATCAGGCTGCCAGTCCGGTGGCAACGATGACAGACAGAAAGTCGATAACCGCCGTTGCAAATTCCAGGGCTTTCCACCGATCAATAAGGGCTTTTTCAAGTTCGCTCACGGAAACGGCATCCGTTTTATGATACAGAATGATGTTGGAGATGATAAAGTGAAGCATGACCGGAAAAATACCGATAATCAGGAAGCCGCCGTAAAATCCGCAGACAATATTGGCGACGGCGTATATGATCTGAACGGCAGAGGTGACCCGGAAATAGGTCAGGATCCTCTCTGTTTTTTTCGACGGTTTGGCATCGGGATAGAGCTTTCGTACTCTGAGGGACTCTCCGATTTTACCGATCAGAACCCCGATTCCGATCAGTATGGCGCAAACGAAGGCAACCGATAAATCAACGGAAGGCTGAAAAAGAAGATACCAGCCCGGGCGGTCTACAAGGGTGACAAGACTGCCGTCCGAGGCAACCCGATAGACCTGATAGGCATCGAAACAGATCGTCCCCGGCTCCATTGGGGCGGCTTCATTGATCCATTGATAGCCAAGGTCCAATTGGTCCAACGGGATTTCCCCCGCAAAATCGCCGGTTTGGGCGTCGTAGAGATAGGCATTATCCTTCGCCGTACCGTAGATCATCAGGAAACCGTTCTGAATCTCAAAATAGGAATTTCGAAGATAAGGGGTGGATACCGCCCACAGAAAGGTCCCCTGCAAGTCATAGACATTGACCCAGGACGCATCATTATAGCAGACATAGAGACGGTCGCCGTCCTCGTCAGAGATAACGGTGGTTATTTCGTCAAAAAGGAAAAGCTCATCCTGCTTTTCGGCAGGATTTTTCGTATTGCGGATGCAGAGAAATCTGCCCATCAGCAGAACCAGAATCGAAACGGAAAACAGGGTCACAAGAACGGCATACAGCCATGATCCGATTTTTCGGGTACAGGATTTGGACATAACGGTTCCTCCTTTTGGGGTGAGAATATGAACTACGATCGGGTGTTACAGTTTCCATTTGCACTCGGCGCAGACCGTCCGGGCTTTTTCCCGATCTATCCGGATTTCGGGCAGGGCGTCCGCCGTACAGGAACCGTATGCGATCATCTGAATGTCGGCACAAAGTCCCCCGTCAACGAATTCGCCCAGCAGTGCGCAGAAGTCTTCCCGTGCGAAGCCCTGTCAAAACTGAAAACGACTTGCTTACGCAAGTCGTTTTCTGGTGGGAGCGGGTGGATTCGGACCACCGAAGCAAGATGCAGCAGATTTACAGTCTGTCCCCTTTGGCCACTCGGGAACGCTCCCATATATTCGGTGGACTCAGATTTGACTTTATCCACCTGCTTGGAGCTGGTGAACGGAGTCGAACCATCAACCTGCTGATTACAAATCAGCTGCTCTGCCATTGAGCCACACCAGCATTTTGATGTCGCACTTGCGACGGTCATAATTATAGCACACTTGTTTTCGTTTGTCAAGGGGTTTTCAGAATTTTTTTCACTTTTTTCAAAGACTTTTTTAAGGAAAAAGGGAGCCGGAGCCGAACATCGGCTCCGGGTGATTTTTTCTTTTTCCATCATCGGGTCTCCACCGTATCCTCTGCTCCATCGGACATTTCCCCGGCGAAGTAGGCATCGCTTCCGATAAAACCGCACAGCCAACGGTAGCGGGCATCCACCCAGTTTGCCAGATAGGCGGCGTGCTCCTCAAAGGAGGTCAGCGCACGCAGGGCATCGGGTCCCCGATCCTGGCTTAATGCCCAGATCTCAAAATTTTCCGCATACTGATCCCCGTACGCCAAAGTCTCGGCACGGACAATATCAGAGGCAGAGGAAAAGAGGGTCTGAACCTCTTCCTCGTTCCATCTCTCGGCGACGGCATGACGGAACCAATCCTGCTCCATCAGAAGGGTAAACCAGTAATTGGTATGGATGTCGTTTCCGAAATCCACCCCGGCATACAGGTCATAGGGAAGGGATGCACCGTTACTGCGGGCATTTCCGAAGGCAAGATCAAAGTCCCAGACGGGACCGAAGGTCAGCTTTCCGCCCACATCCCGGTACAGATAGAAGCTGTCCCACCCCACGTCCAGATTTTTGTTGAACTCCTCCAGAAGATAGCAGTCGATCAGGCTGTCAAGGTCAATTTTCTCCCGTATCAACCCCTCATCCTCTGACAAAACTGCCTCAAAACAGTCCTCAACCACGGACTGAATGGCATTTTTCTGCCGTTTTGCCGTTTCCGGATCGGCAGACAGGTCACTTTTGACGTCAAAATTGATGCCGTAAACATCAAAATGATAGATTTCGTCGCTGTTATGGGTCATTTGCAGCAAAAAGCCGGTTTCTTCGGTCTCATCCACGGTGACATTCACCCGATGTTCATCCACCTTGATCGCCTCGGTGAGAAGGTAGATTCCCCAATACTCGCCGTTGAGGTACAAAACAACCGATGTGGCATCGGGCGACCAGTCGATTCCCGACAGTCCCCTTGCCAGACGGAAGGTCAGCAGATTCCGCATCAGCGACTGATCCACATAGTTGGCAAGCAGGCACCAGCTCTTCGACTTTCCTTCCCCCAGCCCCAGCAAAGAGTCGGATTGATCCAGCTTGATCCGATAGGATTTCTTGGGACAGCTGGTCCAGGAGTAGTTGCCCCGCCCCCTGATCTGCATGGAAAGATCGGTTCGAAGATATTTCTCCTCGCATTGGGACAGGGAAAGGGTCCCTGAAATGTAGTACTCATTTCCGTCGTAGGGGTCCACGTCCTCGCCGGTTTCGGTGGTCAGGGACAGGACCGGCAGGGATTTTTCGGCATCTGATGGAGTGGACGGTCGGCTTTCCCCACAAATTCCGGTCGATTCGGACTGTGCAGACCCGTCGGTTGTCATTTCGCTTGCCGTGGGGATTTCCCTGACGTTCGTACATCCGCCGAGAATCAGAAGAAATGCCAGAGCGCAGGACATCAGCCGAAGGGATTTCATGACAAAAACTCCACTTCGCCCGTTTTGATGTGATAGATGGCGGCAACCGCACGAAGTCCCCGCTCTGTTTCCATCTTCCGAATATCCAGATTGTCCTCGATCTGTCTGACGCTGTGAAGGGCGTTCAGGCGGCAGGCCCTGTCGGCGTCCCGCTCATCGCCCACTGCCAGCAGAATCTCATCGGTAATAGATTTGATATAGCCGTCGGGGCAGTGATTCAGTGCCGCATCCACCGCTCCGCAATGATCGTGTCCCAGCACCACAATCAATTTGCTTCCCAGATGATCTGCCGCATATTCGATGGAGCCCAGTTGATGATTGTCGATGACATTCCCCGCCACACGGATGACGAACAGGTCGCCGATACCCGCCGAGAAGATCGCCTCGGGGATCACACGGGAGTCCGAACAGCAGATGACGATGGCATAGGGCTGCTGTCCCTCGGCTGAGGTTCGCCTGCGAATCAGCGGCGACACATCGCCCATCGGTCGTTCGCTGTCCAGATAGCGGGCGTTGCCCGCCTTCAGTTTTTCCAATGCTTCATTTGCGCTAATCATAATACCGATCTCTCCTTTTTACAGGCATTATTTGCCTTATCTGCAATGCTTCATGATTTCGGGACGGACAGGCTGACCTCCCGTTTCTCAACGAATGCTGACGGACCGTCGGAAGCATCCTGCCGTCAAGCCATCCTCTCGCCTACCAGTACTTCCGATCCAGACTCCGCAGTTGAATCGCCTCGGCGATATGCTCGGCGGCGATCAGCTCCGATCCCGCCAGATCGGCGATGGTGCGGGCGACCCGAAGAATCCGGTCATGTCCCCTTGCCGACAGTCCCAGACGGTTATACGCCTCCTTCAGCAGAGCCTTTGCGTCCTCCTCCATGCGGCAGTACTTCTGAACCATGGCAGGGGTCATCTCACTGTTGGAATAAAGGGGGATATTCTCCTTTTGGAATCGGGCGGCGGCAAACCTTCTTGCCCCATTGACCCGTTTACGGATTTCCGCCGACGACTCAGAAGGACGGTCGGAGGAAATCTCCTCAAAGCTCAGAGGCGGAACCTCAATCTGAATATCAATCCGATCCAGCAGGGGTCCGCTGATTTTGGACATATATTTCTGTATATCCTGCTTTCGGCAGGTACAGGTCCGATAGGGGTTGCCGTAGTTGCCGCATTTACAGGGATTCATGGCGCAGACCAGCATGAAGCGGCAGGGAAACCGACATCTGCCCGAGGCACGGGTGATGGTGATCTCCCCGTCCTCCAGCGGCTGACGAAGGGCTTCCGTGACCTGTTTATTAAATTCGGGCAGTTCGTCCAGAAACAGTACCCCGTTATTGGCAAGGGAAATCTCCCCCGGCATGGGAATCGTTCCGCCTCCCGCCAGCGATACCGCAGACATGGTATGGTGGGGTGCGCGGAAGGGACGGCGGGTGACAAGGGCATCTTCGCTGTCCAGAATTCCCGCAATGGAATGGATTTTGGTGGTCTCCACCGATTCTTCGTAGGTCATCTCGGGCAGAATGGAGGGGATCCGCTTGGCAAGCATACTTTTGCCCGTTCCGGGCGGTCCGATCATCAGAATGTTATGCCCTCCCGCACAGGCAATTTCCAGTGCCCGTCTTGCCTGCTCCTGC
The DNA here is from genome assembly GCA_051868045.1 of Eubacteriales bacterium. Classification (GTDB taxonomy): domain Bacteria; phylum Bacillota; class Clostridia; order Oscillospirales; family CAG-272; genus CAKSQF01. The sequence continues at coordinate 16,673 of JBJDZN010000076.1, read as the reverse complement.
CCCTTTACATCGGCGAAATCGGGCATGGGCGTTTTCGCCAGTTCGGTGCGAAAATCTGCCTTATTATAGTGAACCGGCTCTGCCTTTTCCCTGCCGCAAAGGATATGGACCAGAGTGCGGACATCGGACACGGGATAGACCTTCAATCCCTCCACAACGCTTGCCTCGGGGGCATTTTCGGCAGGGACATAAATCTCGACGGCTCCCGCCTCCCTTGCCGCAAGGCACATACACAGCACGCCCCGGACGGCACGGATCTCGCCCGACAGCGACAGTTCCCCCACAAGGCAGGTCTTTGTGAGATCCGCACGGACAACGCCGGATGCCGCCAAGATTCCGGTAAGTATGGGCAGATCCAGTGCCGTACCCGTCTTTTTCAGATCGGCAGGTGCCAGATTGACGATGATAGAAGCATCCGGAAACTCGATTCCGCTGTTCTCCACCGCCGCCCGAATCCGCTCCTTTGCCTCCTTGACGGCGTTATCCGGCAGTCCGACGATCTCAAACTCGGGTAGCTTATCGGCAATCTCGCACTCCACCGTAATCGGGTATCCGTCAACTCCGAACAGTGCGGCTCCGTACAGTCTGGACAGCATTTCCTGTCACCTCCGAAAGGATTTTCATCTTCATCGCCCTTCCCTTCCTCCGACAAAAAGGGGGTCCGAAGGGCTTATCTGATTTATTTTACCACAGGGAGCGGTAAATGTCAAGATTTTCCGCAAAATCGGCAGAAAAAACGGGTTGGAGCCGCAAAAGGTCCAACCCGTTGGAATATTTGATTGGTCTTACTTGGAAATGGCGTCCGCCATCTCATAGAGTTCACGGAAGCTGTCCAGCTTTTTCTTACAGAATGCGTGCATTTGCGCCTTCTGCTCCTCAGAATAGCCTTCCAGAAGAGCCTCTTCGTCCACCTTCTTATAGCCGGCATAGGCACTCTTGAAGAGTTTGTCCAGCTTCAGAGCATAACTGATCTCGGTGGTGACGATTTTTCCGTCTCTGTGGCAGACAACCAGATCGGACTTGCCGTCCAGAAGCAGCTTCACCGCTTCAACGCCCATCTGGGACGCCATAGTACGGTCCATCAGTGTGGGTCTTCCGCCTCTGACCACATGAGCAAGGCGGGCAAATCTCGACTCGACACCGGTCTGCTCCTCAATGCGCTTGGTCAGCCCTTCGGCATAGCCGACCAGACCCTCGGACACTACGACCAGGAAATTCCGCTTGCCGTTCTTGCGGCAAACTCTGATCTTCTCGATAATATCCGCTTCATCGAAGGGAATCTCAACGGTGCAGATGGAGGTTGCGCCTACTGCGATGCCAACATTCAATGCCAGATAGCCGGCATTTCTGCCCATAACCTCGATGACGTCGCAACGGGCATGGGATTCGCAGGTGTCTCTCAGACGGTCGATCATCTCAACGGCAGTGTTCATTGCCGTGTCGTAACCGATGGTCATATCGGTTGCGGTAATGTCGTTGTCGATGGTTCCGGGAAGTCCGATGGTGGGAACGCCACGCAGGGAAATGTCGGTGGCTCCACGGAAGGTTCCGTCTCCGCCGATGGCTACGATACCGTCAATCTGGAACTTCTCACAGTTGACAATTGCCTTCTGCATTCCCTCTTCGGTCTTGAACTCGGGACAACGGGCTGTGTACAGAATGGTACCGCCCTGATGGATGATGTTCGCAACATCACGGGTGTCGAATACCTTCATGTTGCCATCAATCAGTCCCTTGTAACCCTCGTAGATTCCTACAACCTCAACACCGTGAGTCGCTGCATACCGTGTTACCGCACGAACGGCAGCATTCATTCCGGGAGCATCGCCGCCGGATGTAAGAACACCGATTCTTCTGAAATTTGGCATATCATTAACCTTCCTTTATCTCATATATCTCATAGCTATCTCAATTACTGGTTTTCTGTCGAGATGCCAACAGACTGTCCGGGTGAATTCCCCCGGTACCCGATCTTATTTTATATTGTAATACAAATTTGTGAAAAAATCAACACTTTTTCTTCCATTTTTTAGAATTTATCAGGTTGCACAAGAAAAAGCTTTATTGATCGTAAAATTTGTTCAATTTTTCGGTTCAGAAGCGGTCAGAATTCACTATTTGCCCTTAACTTTGCAGAATCGGAGTTCATAAGGAGGTTCTTATGACGATACAAAACAGCAAAAAAAGATTCAAATACCGTACGGGTGCCGCACCAAAATGCGGCACCCGCAGGTCAGGGACACCGTCCTGCGTCAGGGTGAGGCAGGATCAGTCGCCCGTGAGGATTTTCGGTTCATTCCGGGTCGGCGGACTTATCAGCCTGCGCAACCGCAGCCTTCGAATCCACGGCAGTGATTATCGTCACGGTCGCATCTGTTGCAGCCGCAGCCGTTGCAGTTCATGAACAGAAGAATGAGGGCGATGATGATCAGCCATACGATGGGATCGTTAAACAGATTACAGAAACAACTCATTTAAATTACCTTTCCTTTCTTGTCGGGAAACCCGACCTCCTGATTGTTTTCAGAGCGTTGCCGCTCTTCTTTACCATCATATGAGAAAAGAAAGGATTGGTGACTCCTATTCGAGAAATAATTCGTCGGTATGAAGGAACTCCGTCGCCGTACCGACTCCGGTCAGAGGCAGATCGGCAATGGCACCGCATCCCGCACAATAAACCCGGACGTATCCGTCCTGAATGGAAAAATCGTAGGACGACAGCGATTTCTTCTTACACCGGCAGTGGATTTTGTCCTCTTCCTTCAGTTCGGCAAGCATATAGCGGACGATGTCGTCAACCTCGGGGTCGATTTCCTTCATTTCGTCATCCTGCTCGTGAAGGTCGGACAAATCCTGAAGTCCCGCCTCCTCCATCAGTTTGACCAGCTCTTCATTGGCGTCCTCCAGTGCCTTCTGAACCCGCTCCTTCCTGCCGATAAAGCAGAGGTCCAGTCCCGTATAGGTACAGGGCAGGCGGAAAACCTCCTCATCGGAGCGGAAGAAGGTGTTCTGCCCCAGCTTGAAGTGATGGGGCTTATTGCACACCAGGCAGGGGACGGTAAGCCTTAAGGAGCGGTCGGAAGTATAGGTCATGGTCAGCTCCGACTGCCCGCAGGAGCATTTCAGCTTGAGCAGGTCCCCCGACAGGGCGAAAACGCCTACCATACTGAGAATTCCCGCTCCGCAGGAGGGGCAGCGATAGGCAATGGTTGTTTCCTTTGCAGGTAAAAGCATACGGTTAAATTCCTTTCAGATACTTTCAGACAAAAGATGAATTCAATTAGCCATCCAGCTTCACATAGGGCGGATTTTGCAGATTTTCATTGACCTCTGCAGGCAGGAGTTTCTCTACCTCACTGTCCTCCCACCCCAGATAACTGTCGTAGATGGGCAGCGACGCCGTGACAGCGTAGTCCTTACCGGGATCAAAGGTCAGCGGACTATTCAGCTGCACATCCTCAATGTAGTATATGTTCAAATAAACCAGATCGGCAGAGGACAAATCCACGTTCCGGAACACCAGTCTGCGGTATTCATAAGTGAAACGCTTGGTGACCGTATAGCTGTAATCGGTCAGGTAATCCCCGCCGACGCCCTCCAGGGCGAAGAAGAAAATATCGCCCGTGGGATTTTCGGAAAGACCGTACCGCTCCTTGAGCTTATTCAGTGCCTGACGGTTGAATCTCAGGGTCACCTGAAGTTCCCCGGAGGAGGGGACATAGACAAGATCGCTGATCTTGAAGCAGCCGTCAGAGGTGATGTCATTATAAACGACCCGCTCTGTAATGGGAATTCCGTTCTCATCCTTGCCGACAACCTTATTATAGGACTGAATCTGCTGGGTTTTTACCGTAAAACCGGATCCCTCTGCCTGATAGGCGGCGACGGTATCCTCCGTCCAGATGAATTCGCTTGCCCCCGTGGGGTTCCCCTTGATGAAAATGCGAAAGAGGATCAGTCCGTAGACCAGCACCACCAGTGCCAGTCCCAGCCATTTGATCGTTTTTCCCACAGGACCCTTGGGTTTATGCTCCCCGTCGGAATAATAGTCATTGCTCATGGTCTCGTTATCCATGACACTCACCTGTGCCTTTCTCAACCGGATGCCATCGGCTCGCCGGGTACAAAATCCGAACGTCCCGACACCTCCGGGATGTTTTTTATATTCTACCACAAATGCCCCGATTATGCAAGGAGTTTTTCTACGGATTTCGGGTTTTTTCTGTAAACTTTTTTCGCTTTCCCAAGAAAATTCCGACCGGAAGGTTCTTGACAAGAGAGGCAATCTGTGGTAGAATAAAGGTCGGTATTTTCCTGCCCCATCTTTTTGGGGGCAAGCAATCTCAACGGAAAGATGAGGAACACAACAATGAGTACTGAGGACAATGTACAGGAGAACGCCCCCAAAAAAGTGATTTTTTCGGGCGTACAGCCCAGCGGTCTGCTGACCATCGGCAACTATCTTGGGGCGATCCGCAACTGGACTGCGCTGATGGATGAATACGACTGCATCTACTGCGTGGTGGATCAGCACGCCATCACCGTCCGTCAGGTTCCCGCCGATCTGCGCCGCAGAACCTACGAAACCCTTGCCATTTATCTTGCTTCGGGCATTGATCCCGAAAAATGCACCCTGTTCGTTCAGTCCCACAATCCCTGTCATGCAGAGCTTTCGTGGGTGCTGAGCTGCTACACCCAGTTCGGAGAGCTGTCCCGCATGACCCAGTTCAAGGACAAATCCCAGAAACACGCCGACAACGTCAATGCCGGTCTGTTTACCTATCCCGTTCTGATGGCTGCCGACATTCTCCTCTATCAGGCAGACAGAGTCCCCGTCGGCATCGACCAGAAGCAGCACATCGAGCTTGCCCGTGACATTGCCGGCAGATTCAATCAGGTCTACGGCGAAACCTTCACCATCCCCGACGGCTTCATTCCCAAGACCAGCGCAAAAGTCGGCTCCCTGACCGATCCCACCAAGAAGATGAGCAAATCCGACCCCAATCCTGCCGGATATGTGGCAATTCTGGACAGCCGGGACGACATTATCCGCAAGTTCAAAAAGGCGGTCACCGACTCCGATACCGTGGTACGCTACGGCGAGGGCAAGGACGGCATCAACAATCTGATGAACATTTACTCCTGCTTCACCGGCAAGAACTATGCCGAAATCGAGTCCGAATTTGCCGGCAAGGGATACGGTGACTTCAAACTGGCAGTCGGCGAGACGGTTGCAGACTGTCTTGCCCCCATTCAGTCCGAGTTCCGCCGTCTCATGGCGGACAAGGGCTATCTGGAGTCCATCATGAAGACGGGTGCCGAAGCGGCAACCTACCGTGCAACCAAAACCCTGCGCAAGGTCTACAAAAAGCTGGGATTCGTACAGCTTCGGTGAGAAATCCGGTCAGACTTTCTCACCATGTCCCCTTTTGAAAAGGGTTTGGTGCGTAAAAACTTTTATAAAAAGTAAAAGAGACTCAGAAAGGAGCCATTCGTGCTGTTTTTCAGAAATCTGGGAAATCTGCTCTGCGATCACACCCTGATCGTTCTGCTCTGGCTGTTTCTGTCCAATTTCGCCCTCTATGCCCTATGTGGGGAGGATGAAAATCGGGTTGCCCACAAAAAATCCCGCTTTCCCGCCGTCATTCCCCTGCTTCTCGCCCTGCTTGGCGGGTCCATCGGCGGTCTGATGGGGGTTCTGACCTTTCGCCCCAAAAAGAAACGCAGGGGATGGGGGGTTCTCTATGCCCTCCTGTCGGCTGCCTATGTCATCGGGCTGACCCTGTGTCTGATCTACGCCGACCGAAGTCTTGTGGACTGCGGAAAGTCGGTGGTTTCGGACATTCAGAGCCTGTCCCACATCCTTGCCGGTGCCTTCAAAGGAGCCATACTCCCGATTCTGGTGATTTTCGGGATTCAGAGTCTGATCGCCTTTGCCGTCTTCGGCATCGACAAGCATATCGCCGCCAAATCCAAGGGGCGGCGGGTTCCCGAAATCTGGCTCATGGAACTTACGGTATTGGGCGGTGCCTTGGGCGCACTTGCCGCCATGCTGCTCTTTCACCACAAGACACGCCATGTCAAATTCACCGTCACGGTTCCCCTCTGCCTGATTTTGCAGCTTCTGTTTGTACTGTGCATATGGCTGGGATAGCGCACAAAGGGTCCCTTCTCCTTCCCGATGAAAAACTGCACATAGAATAAAAACCGTCTGCCCGCACCCGAAATGTTTTTCGGGTGCGGGCAGATTTTGTTTTGCCTTCCCGCAAAGGCAGGAATCGTGCGCCCGTCAATCCGCCTGCTTATCCCTGCGCCCTGCCTCTGCCTCCCTGCCTGAGATCGTTCACGATCTGCCGGACATGGGCGATCTGCTCATCGGTCAGTCCCGACACATCCAGCATCTGACGGTTATCCCGCCCCAGTAAATAGTCGGTGCTGACCGAAAACACCTCCGACAGCTTCAGCAGAATCTCTATGGACGGCTGGATGTTATCGTTCTCCCAGTTGGAGATGCTCTGCTTCGACACATTCATCTTCTTCGCCAGGTCTACCTGCGTCCAATTATGGGCTGTGCGCAGCACCCTGATGGTCTCGTTCAGCATGATTCTATTCCTCCCGATAAAAAATGCAAAATTTTTTCAAAAAGACCAAACCAAATCGACATTTTTGACACTATATAGACAGAAGGATCTGATCAGTCTCTCTTTTTCCGCCCCACCGTGCGGATTCAACTAACCGTTTATAAGAATTCAACGAACGGTTTGTTGACTTTTGAAACCGGATATAGTAGAATATCTACAGCAAGCCAAACCATTTCAATAAAGAAAGAAGGATTATCATGGACTACAAGCAGAGCAAAAACTTTTTTTCAAAGACCTATTTGCGGAATCTGATGATTCTTGCCGTCTGCGGTGCCGCCCTCATTCTGCTGATGGCGGTAGTGTGGTGGTTTTTATGGGAGTATATTCCCGATCTGGTATCGGAAATTCTCATGGTCGTAGGAGCAGCGATGATCATCGCCTCCATCACCATGCGTCCCAAGGAAAAGTATCTCATGGAACAGATCGAAGAGCAGATTCCCACCTTCCGGCAGGACACCGCAGACAAGTTGAAGCTGCCCTCGGATTTTGACGACGAATCGCTGACTTTGTGGGGATTTTGTGAGGGTAACACCCAAAAAGTCACCAAAACCGGCAAGATTCTCACCGACCGTATACAGATTTCGGTTCTGTATCTCAAGAAGAACGATCTGTACATCCGCACCGAAAGGCTTTGTCTGACCGCAGACGAGCGATCTGTCATGGATTATTCTCTCCCCTTGGCAGAGACCCGTCTGACGGTCAGCGAAGATGAAACATCGCTGATCTGCCAAAGCGGCGAGGAAACGGTGGTTCTGTCCATCCGTGAGAAGGACTACAATCTGGAACAGTATCTGGAGCTTGTAGCCCACAAGCAACGCTGACCACCTCCAAAATGCAGGCTGTGAGACAGTCCCGGACCGTCTCACAGCCTCTTTTTTCATAAGGAAAAATAATTTTCATTTTTTTCATTTAATATGTCGGAAAACGCCATAGAAAACTGTTATATTGAATGAAGGGAGATGAAGTTATGTTCGACAATATCCATAAAGCCCATGTCCAAAAAGAATGCAATGCGGCAATCCTCCGAATCGCCGACGGCGATCCGTCCGGACTGGATACCGTTTACCGTTATATAGGAAAAATGATTCTTGCCGTAGCCCTGCAGATTACCGAAAATACCGCCGATGCGGAGGATGTGCTTCAGGATGTCATGCTGAAGCTCATCGGAAGTTCCGGCAGCTATCAAAAGGACACCAATGCTGTGGCATGGGTTCTGACCATCGCACGGAATCTGTCGCTGAACAAGGTCAAAAGCCGCAAGCGCATTCTTGAATTGGACGCCCTCGGAGAACAGATGGATCCGGACGACAGAATCGAGAGGCTCCAGAACGCCATGACGCTGGCGGACGCTCTTTCCATGCTTTCAAAAGAGGATCAGCTGATTGTCCGTCTGAAAAATGAGGCGGGACTGACGCACAAAGAGATTGCCCTCGTCATGGAGATGACCGATTCCGGCATTGAAAAGCGGTACGAGCGCGCACTGAACAAGCTACATCTGTATCTGACAGGTGAAAACCGGGAAAGGAAGGTTCATAAAAATGAGAAGCAGCAAGTCCATTGAACGGCAGTTAAGAAGGTACTACCGGAGAACGACCCGAAAACTCCGTTTGCCCACCATTACGGAAACTGCCGATAGCGGAGAGGCCGTTGTTCTTGTTCCGCCGAGAAAGAGTCCCTTCCTGACGGCGGCGGCATTTGCCATCTATTTCATCGGGATTCTTTCCATGATTCTGCTGATTTGGAACGCAAACGCCAATCGGAATTCAATCATAGAACCGGGATCCAATCCCGCCGGATGGGCGGTAGGTGGCACCTCCGACGATACCGATTCCACCCCAGACACCTCCCGGACCGATGTTCCGGTCACAACAGAGAATCCGACATCGACCTCTGAAACGGGAGAGCCGACAACCTTTGCACCTTCGGTTGCCGTTCCCGACACGACAACACCCGCTGTTCCGGAAACCACACCTGCCACTATACCTGCCACCACACCGGATACGACGCCCATGCTCCCGCCTCAAACAACGCCGGAAACGACTCCGGAACCTCCGCCCGTTACCACTCCTGCTACCACTCCCGTCTCTACTCCCGCCACTACGTCTGCAACGACCCCGGTCACGACACCTGCCGCCACTCTGGAAACGGTCAATCTCATGCCGTCCTTCTTTTGCAAGGTGGAGGAGGATTATTCATCAATGTTCGGGTACACTTGGGATGGTATCCCCGGAGGAGCCGGAGAAACACCGGATAAGCTGTTTGACTGCGACCCTGAAACAAAACTTGCTGGTGAAGCTCCGGATGCCATCCATCAACCCATCGTATGGTCGATGACGAAGGCGGTCGTTGTGACCCGATACAGCGTTACTACCGGGATTGATAATAAAGATTGGCCCGGACGAAATCCTCTGGGGTGGTCCCTTTACGGCACCAACGAGCTTAGCAGCAATGATCCCGCCGACGGTAGCTGGACTCTCCTGCATTCGGTCAAGGACGCCGATCTACCCGATGAGAATTTTTATACAACCTACTATGAAATTGACAATACACAGGCGTATCGGTATTACCTGCTTATCTTCGATGATCTGACGCTGTACGATGGAACATATATGGTACCTGTTTTAACGCCGGACGGCGACTACATTTATGATGAGAACGGTGATATAGTCAGAGAAGAAAAAGAACGCCCCAAGACCATGCAGTTGTCCGAATTCACGCTCTACGGCTACGCAGAAGAGTCCTGAATCCGAGCGTGTCAAACCGGGGTTCTGATTCATGAACGGAGGCATCATTATGACGAAATTATGCAATCCATTCCAATTGTTCAAACATCAATCCATAACCGAAAAGCTCCGCATCCTTCTGCTTACGCTGATTTATGCCGCTATAGCATCCAATCAGGCTGTCCTGTTTTATTTACTCCCGGGCAGTCTGAGTAACAGCCATTTTTGCTACAGTTTCCGAACCGGGTATGTCATCTTTTATGCACTGCTGGCTATATTTCTCATCACCGTAACGTCGCTGACGGTCAAATCGAAGCAGCACTGGCTGGCATCGCTTGCCGTACAAATTCCATTCAACCTGATTCTGTATGCTCTGACCGCAACCCTTTGGCAGGAGTGGTTTTCGTGGGGCTATATATATACCGCAGGACTCTTGGGACTGATGCTCCCATGGAAGCTGCCGGCGCAAATAATCGGAGCAATCATCACTCTTGCGGTAATCATCGGGGTTCAGGGGTGCATTCTGACCATGAGAAGCGTTTACCGCCGATTGATTCACAATCGGAAGCTGGAGCGAATCATCGGTTACAGTGCGCTGGGACTGATCGCTTTGCCGGTCGTACTCCGATTGATCTTTCTCCCCACCTATGAAAGTCTCGGGACGCAGTTGAATCAAACGCTTCACAATCCGTCCGACATGGTTCAAGTTGAACGAAACCTCTTACGGGATGAGGATCAGGAACTTCTTTCCGATGAGGAATGGGAATCCCTGCTGGGGCAGGTGGAGGTGGACCCTGATCTGGATTATTCGGACGACTATTTTTCCAGAACCATGATTCTTTCGCTTTGGGTTCACACCACCAAGGAATCCCGGAACCCGATCCCCATCTACTGGTGGTATTCCCGCAGTGAAAAGACGGACTATCTTGAAATATCCTACTGCGGTGAAACCTATTATGCCCCCGGCGATGCCTTCCGTGAAGCATTTCCCGATTTGCTTGCAGCCGTAACCGATCGGGAAACCGCTTCCTGATCCAACCGAAATCCGAAGAAACCCAGCCGTGAGCGACACTCAAGGCTGGGTTTTTGGTGATATTTTCCGAAATCTCGTTTTTACTTCTTATCAAACAGGAACGCCTCTCCGGTTCTGGCGGACTCATAGATGCCCTCCAGAATGCGGGTAACGGTGTACGCCTGTTCGGGCAGAACGCAGGGCTGTTTGCGGCTGATAACCGCATCAATCCACTGTCTTGCCTCACGGGTAGAGGGATCGTCTCCGGCATCGCCGTCATAGAAGGCAACGCCGCCGGCAGAAAGATCCGGTCTTGTAATGAAAGGTCTGCCGTGACGGACACCGTTGAAACGCAGTCCGTCCATCATATCGGCACCGCCCAGCGTTCCGCAGATGGTGGTGATCGCCTCGCGGGGATCGGCATAGTTCAGTGCCCAGGAGGACTCCAGCACGATGGATGCGCCGTTCTCCATAACGACAAAGCCGAAGGCACTGTCCTCAACGGTCATGGACTTTTCGTCCCACGAGCCCCATGCGTTGCCCTGAAGTTCGGGCGGCAGATTGCCCAGCTTATGGTAGGAAGTACCCAGACACATCTTGGGCTTATAGTTGTCCATCATCCAGAGGGTCAGGTCGAGGGCATGGGTTCCGATGTCGATCAGGGGACCGCCGCCCTGCTCATACTCGTTCATGAATACGCCCCAGGTGGGAACCGCTCTTCTGCGGATGGCGGTTGCCTTGGCATAGTAAATTTCGCCGAAGGTTCCGTCCAGGCATTCCTGCTTCATCAGCTGAGCATCGTTTCTCTGGCGGCTCTGATAGCCGATGGTCAAGAGCCGTCCCGTGCGGTTGGCGGCATCGATCATCTTCTTTGCCTCTGCCGAATTGATCGCCATGGGCTTTTCGCACATAACGTCCTTTCCTGCCTCCAGTGCATCCACCGTAATGAAGCTATGGGAGCGGTTGGGCGTGCAGACGTGAACCACATCAATGGTCTTGTCCTCCAGCAACTTCTTATAATCGGTGTAAACCTTGGCATCGGGCGTACCGTAGTCCGCCTTCGCCTTCTCGGCTCTCTCCGGGATAAGATCGCAGAATGCAACCATTTCCGCCTTGTTGATCTTCTTCAGGGAGGGCATATGCTTTCCGTTGGCAATGCCGCCGCATCCGATGATGCCGATTCTGATTTTGTCCATATTCATTACCTCTCTAGATTTTATATTGGGTTGGGCGTTGCCCTACCCCGGTCAAGGGGTCCTCAACTCCCCTTGACAATCATCCACAATGAAATAAACCGGGTCAATCTTCCCTCTGTTCCTGCATCAGCCGACGGAGAGCGGGATCCAGTCCGAACATTCTGACGGTTTCCTCATATTCCCGTCTGGCGAAGAGATTGATCTTGCCCGTGCGATATGCCCGGATCATGACGTTTTTTGGGGTCTCCTCCGGGTCGATCAGCTCCAGTGCCTCGGTATGATAGCCTTCTGCCTCCAGATAAAGCGCACGAAGGGAGTCGGTCAGGGCATCGGCGAATTTCTGCTTCAGAATGGAATGCTTCATCAGGGGATGCAGGGGATTCTGCCCCAGCTGATGAAAGGTCTCGTGATGGCAGCAGGGCGTAGACAGAATCAGCTTTGCCCGCTTCCGGATGGCATACGCCAGCACCACGTCGGTGGCGGTATCGCAGGCGTGGAGCGAGATTACCAGATCCACAGGCACACCGGGATCGAAGGTCAGCACGTCCTGACAGAGAAAGTGCATTCCACTGCAGCCCAGTCTCTCTGCCACGCTTTTGCAGTATCCGATGACATCCGCCTTGAGGTCCACTCCGTAAAGCTGAACCTCCCTGCCCCGGACCTTGGTCAGGTAAAAATAGACGGCAAAGGTCAGATAGCTCTTCCCGCAGCAAAGATCGCAGACGGTAAGGGGTCCCTCTGACGGGAGTTTGTCGTACACATCGTCCAGAAGCTCCACGAAGCGGTTGATCTGACGGTATTTGGAGCGTTTTTTATCAAAAACAATGCCCTTTTCATCGCAGACCCCCAGTGCCGACAGGAATTCGGGGTATTTGGCGGCGTCAATCAGATACTGCTTTTCCCGATTGTGGGAGAGAGGCACCGCATCGGGCGCATCCGCCTTCACCGATCCCGTCACCGTGATCTTCCCCTTTGTCGATAGGCGTACCTGAACCTCTCCCGATGTAAAAATCAGATTGGTCTGCCCATAGTCCTCGGTCGCCATCTTGGAAAGACGTTCGGGAGCCTCCATGGGCGTCAGATTTTGGTGAGTCGCCTTATGATCGGCGGTTAGGGTCTCAATCTGCAAAACGGTCTTCCCGCCCACCGATACCGGGCGAACCGTCGCTTTCTCAATGCCCGGGGCAGTCGGCTTGCTGAACACGATCTTCCGCAGCTTCTGACCCTGCTCCCGGATCAGCATTTCCACCCTTTCACGGGGATTTTGCGTCCTGCTCATAGGATGGTATAGTCATCCTCCCGCAGGACGGCAATCAAATCGTCCACGGTACGGACATCACGGGAAGTTTCGATACCGGTGATCCCCACGTCGGGATTCTGATGGCAGTCGGAGCCTGCAATTTTATGGAGTCCGAACTTGTCCGCCCACTGCTCTGCAATATCGTTGCGGTTTTCTTGACGGGGATTGCCGTTCTTGACCTCAATGCCGAAGAGGCAGGACGGGGGAGTGATCTGCATATGGTTGCGGAAGGGGTGCGCCTGATAGAACAGAAAGCCCCGCTCCCTTGCCAGTGCGCCGAACTCCCGGGGATGAGAAGCAAAGAGGGCTTTATAGTCGTCGCACACGTCATCCGGCATTCCGAAAACCAGATAATCATTGACATTTTCGTCAAAGCGAAGCTCATATCCGGGAAGCACCAGAAGTCCCACTTCCTCGCCGATTTTTCTTGCCAGTTCGTAGGTCTGACGGTAGTGGGCATTGAAATCGGAGATACCGTGACGGGCAAAATGGTCTGCGGTTTCCCGATTGTAGTGATTGGTCAGCGCAATGGCATCATAGCCTGCCGCTTTGTATTTTTCCACCGTTTCCCCGGCGGTCAGCCTGCCGCACATGGAAACCTCCGAAGTATGAACATGAAGGTCAATTTTCATCTTTTCCCTGCCTTGCCTTTCCCTCTCCGGAGCATTTCGGACATTCTTCCGAAGCCGCTCCGATCGGTTCTTTTTTCAAGGCTTATTGTACTACACTTTTTGAAGTTTTTCAAGAACTTTCGGAAAAAACCTTGAGATTTTTTGAAAAATCATTTATAATAGGAAAAGGATAAAAACGAAAGGCGACGAACACATGGATAAACTTCACGGACGGATTCTGAAAGGGGTCGGCGGACTGTATTTTGTAGACACGGGAGAGGGCGTCCTGTCCTGTCGGGCAAGGGGCATTTTCCGACACGACGACAATTCCCCACAGGTGGGGGATCTGGTGGAGATAGGAACCTCTCCCGAAGGAGATCATATCATCCTTTCCATCAATGAGCGAAAGAATCTGCTGATCCGCCCGCCTCTTGCCAATCTGGATCGGCTGTACGCCGCCGTTCCCACCACCGCACCGGAACCCGATCTGCATACGGTGGACAAGTTGACCGCCATCGCCGTTCACAACGACATTCAGCCGATAATCGTCATTACCAAGGCGGGGCTGAAACGGGATTTTGCCGAAGAACTGGCGGAAATCTATGAGAAAACAACCCTGCCTGTCTTTGTCACCGACAGTCTCACCGGCGTTGGGGTTGATGCGGTCCGACGTGATCTTGAAGAAAACGGTCGGGGAAAGATTTCCGCTTTCGCAGGTGCCTCCGGCGTGGGAAAGTCCACTCTGCTCAATGCGCTGTTTCCGGAACTGTCGTTGGAAACCGGAAAAGTCAGCGAAAAAACCGAGCGGGGACGCCACACCACCCGAAAGGTGGAGCTGTACCCTTTCGTCGGCGGCTATCTTGCCGACACGCCCGGCTTTACCATGCTGGATTTCAAACGGTTCGACTTTTTCACCAAGGAGGAGCTGCCGGACACCTTCCCGGAATTTGCCCCCTATCTGGGACATTGCCGCTATACCAAATGCTCCCACACCAAAGAGGAAGGCTGTGCAATCCTTGATGCCGTCCGATCCGGCAAAATTGCAAAGTCCCGTCACGACTGCTATCTGGAACTGTATGCCGACCTGAAGGACAAGCACGATTGGGACCGAAAACGCTGAACTTTCTGAACCCATCCCTTTTCCCTGCATACAATGGTATCAGACCGACTTTTCATCGTCGGTCGGCGTCGGCAGAGAAAGGATTGAGAAAACCGTGAAAATCGTCACCATAAGGGTAAAAGGCATCCTTCGTCCCATTTTGAAAAAGCTGTTCCATATTTGATCAAACGCCCGCTCACACGGTTTCACCGTGTGAGCGGGACAATTTTTGGTCAGAGCCGTAAAGAGAACAAAGGAGGTCATGACCGACGGCTTCGATACCCGGTTCTTTTCCCGCAAACGTCTGCATAAAAATATGTCAATCCCTGAAAAAAGGCGGCCCTTTTCATGAACAAATTCAAGCGGTTTCTCTCCGGAGTCCTGATTCTGTCAGCAACCTCCTTCCTTATGCGTGCCATCGGGGTGCGCTTCAACCTCTATCTTACCGACAAACTGGGAGCGGAGGGGTTGGGGCTGTTCACCCTGACCATGTCCATCAACTCCCTTGCCGTGACCTTTGCCACCTCTGCCGTGGGACTTGCCGCCACCCGTCTGATCTCCGAAGCCATCGGCGGGGAGCATCCGAAGGAGATTCGTCCCGCCATGGAGCGGGCGGTGCTTTACAGTCTTGCCTTCGGTTGCGCCTCCGGCGGGATTCTGTTTCTGTTCGCCGCTCCCATCGGGAAAGGACTGCTGAACGATGCCCGGACCATCTCCTCTCTGCGTCTGCTTGCCGTTTCCCTGCCCTTCGTGGCACTGTCTTCCGCCCTTTCCGGCTATTTTACCGCTGTCAGACGGGTGGGAAAATCGTCCGCCTCCCAGATTTTCGGGCAGATCGCCCGAATCGGGCTGACCGCCTTCGCCCTTGAACTGCTCCTGCCGAAAAATCTGGAAATCGCCTGTCTTTCGGTCATTGCCGGCGGCGTCATCGCCGAAATCGTCTCCTTTCTGCTCTCCCTTTTTCTCTATCTTGGCGACCGTCGCCGCTATCCCAGAGGAAAGGGTGTGGACCGCAGACCCATTACCAAAAAGCTGATCTCCATCGGAATTCCCGTCGCCCTGTCCTCCTATCTGCGTTCGGCACTGACCACCGTCGAGCATCTGCTGATTCCATGGGGACTGCGAAAGCATGGCGAGTCCTCCGACCGTGCGCTGGCGGTCTACGGTGCGGTTCAGGGAATGGCACTGCCGGTGATTCTCTTCCCCTATGCCTTTTTGAATCCTTTCTGCTCACTGATTGTGCCCGAAATTTCCGAGCTTCGGGCATCCGACAGACTGGACATGGCGAGACGGGTCACCGGAAAGGTCTTTCGGTTTGCCTGCATCTTCGGGCTGGGAACTGCCGGCATTATCCTGTGCTACAGTGCCGATCTGGGCAATATCATCTGCCACAGCTCCGAGGCAGGGGAATACATCCGTCTGATCGCCCCTCTGATTCCCATCATGTATCTGGACACCTGTGTGGACAGCATCCTGAAGGGGATGAACGAACAACTTTACTCCATGCAGGTAAACATCGTGGACTCCCTTCTGTCGGTAGTCATTGTTTTCCTGCTCCTGCCCAGAATCGGGATTTACGGCTTCATCATCGAACTGTATGTCTGCGAAATCATCAACGCTTCCCTGTCCATCGCCAGACTTCTTCATGTAATGCCCTTTCCCATCTTCGCCCTTCGGGAGATTCTTCTTCCCCTGATCTGCATCATCGGAGCCACAACTCTTGTCCGTCTGCTGCTGTCGGCATCGGCGATGATCCTGATCTACAACGGAGTGACCCTGTTTTTGCACATCGGAGTTGCCGCCCTGCTCTATCTCGGTCTGCTGATTCTGACGGGAACCGTAAAAGTCGGGGAAATCCGGGGACTTCTTTCCAATAGGGCGAAATCTTCTCCATGAGGTTTTGCAAAGGGACACCGGTGCCAATCTCGAAAAAAGTCAAGCGGTATAAAAATGAATTTCTCTCAACGGAGGGATGAGTCAAAAAATCGGGGGGGGGAGCAACAAGCCTTCCCCGATTCAACCGCCAAAAAACGGCAGTGCGAACAGCTTTTTTTGCTGTCGGCACTGCCGATTGGTTTTATAATTCTCAGC
>JBJDZN010000075.1:0-14789 GCA_051868045.1 Eubacteriales bacterium | reverse complement strand
GACAATCTCCTGTTCGGGTTTCGAGGCAGTGAGAATTTCGCCTGCCAGAGCGATGGCATCGGCAAGTCCGCTTTCCAGTACCGAAATGCGGGCAGTCAGAACGGGGGTCACCTTATCAATATCGGTGCGATCGGTAAACACCTGAGTAAAGGTGGAGAAAGCACCCATCTTCGTCTTGATTTCGGCATCCAGATCGGCGGCAGAATAATGCTCGGTGGCAATCTGACCCAGCAGATCGGCATACAAGGGAGCATACTGACGGTATTCCGGCTCCAGCGAGGACAGATCGAAATAGTAGTTCAGATAGGCAATCTTCTTGGTGGGAATATGGGTCCACAGGACAGGATAGCCGCCCAGCACCCGTTTTTCCAGAGGCAGTGCGGTGATCTCGTCCTTGACATCGGACAGGGACAGTCTGGGAAGGGTAGCAAGCTGTTCGGGGGTATCTTCCTTCTTCTGATGCTCAATGAGCTTCTGATTTTCGGCAATCAGATCCTTCACCTGAGCGTCGGACAGCGTCTTCTTGTATTCTTCCAGACGCAGTGCCTCTGCCTTGGCATCCTCTTCTCCCTTGGTTCCGGAAGGTGTGATGACCACCAGTGCTTTATGATTGCCGTTCAGGACGTATTTCTCGATGAGGTCTTCAAAATAGCGTCCCTCCACGCCCTTACGGATATTGGCAATTGCCTCCTCGTAGACCAGATAGGTCTCGGGTCTGCCGCCGTACAGCCAGCTGTCCATGATGTCCAGACCGTAGGACAGACCGGCAGGCATACCACCCTGCTTTCCCTCACGCAGATGGAACTCGGTCTGATTGATCTCGGCAAGGAGAATCTTCTTGTCGAGTCCCTCCCGCACATATTTTTCAAGCTCGGAGGTCAGAAGTGCCAGGAAGGCATCCTTCTGATCGGCGTCACACTTGCAAAGCTGGAACTCCAGATAGGGCTGTGCAATGCCGTCGTTCAGATAAACGTACAGATCGTCGCCCAGTCCGGCGGCAAGAACCGCCTTCTTGAGGGGAGACTCATTGGTGGATGCCAGTGCAGAGCAAAGGATCCGCAGTGCCAGCATCTTTTCCGCCTCATCGAATCTACCCACTACAAAGGCGTGGGAGATGTAGCTGTTCTTCTCCAGAGGATCGGACTCGCCGACGGCATATTCGCCGGTAACATCCATATTCACCACGGGGGACTGCATGGGAATGTCCACAAAGGTGCCGGTACGGGTGAAGGCGGACAGATACTCTCTGTCAATGAAGTCAAGCCTCTCCTCGATGTCCATCTTACCGTACAGATAGAGGAAGGAATTTTCGGGATGGTAGTACTTTCTGTGGGCATTCAGGAACTGTTCGTAGGTCAGATCGGGAATGTGAACGGGATCGCCGCCGGAAGAATGGCGATACAGGGTATCGGGGAACAGGGCCTGCTTGAGATGCTCATAGACATGGGTATCCACGGAGGAGTAGGATCCCTTCATCTCATTGAAGACCACGCCCCGATAGGTCAGGGGATCGTCGGCATTCTCTACCTCATAATGCCAGCCCTCCTGCATGAAAATTTCCTTATAGGTATAGATATTGGGCGCAAAAACCGCATCCAGATAGACCCCCATCAGGTTGGCAAAATCCTTATCGTTACAGCTTGCGCAGGGGTACATGGTCTTATCCGGAAAGGTGAAAGCGTTGAGAAAGGTATTCATGGAGGATTTCAGCATATCCACGAAGGGTTCCTTCACGGGGTAACGTTTGGAACCGCAGAGAACCGAATGCTCCAGAATGTGGAATACGCCGGTGCTGTCCTCAGGAATGGTCTTGAAGGCGGCGGCGAAGACCTTGTTTTCGTCGTCGGCATCCATCCAGAGGAGCTTTGCCCCCGATTTCAGATGCTCCATCTCGTAGATATTGGCGGACACTTCGGGAACATAGGTGATTCTGTCCACCCGAAAACCGCTGTAAATTTGATTGAGGATGAGTTTTGTCATGTCTTATCTCCTTTATCTCAGGTTTTTGATTCATTTACTGTTCAAAATTTGTCAGATAGATTCCCCGGCAATGCTCCGGCGTGACGAAATCCGAGTAGATCAGCCCGTAACGAGCCTTCCCGGAGGATGCCATTTTCTCGGCGAGCTTGGGATTTATGTAGTTTGACACATTGGTAATGCCGAAGGTTCCCGTATAGCCGCTGGTGAAGCAGATACAGAAGTTCCCGCTTCCTGCGGTGGAGGCGGCATAGTCCAGCACTGCTGTGATTGCATTCCACTTATTATTCAGGTTTTCCTCGCTGTCCGTGCCGACCTGATAGAAATCCTGAACACGGACCGTGCAACCGCCTGCGCTGATATCAAAGGTGGTATTATCCGCCCAGCCGCCGGAGAAATTGATTCCCAGAGTTCCGCTTGCCCCGAATCGGCGCAGCAGGACGATCTTGCCCCGCACCGTTTCCAGTTTGGGGAAGCCGGCATCGGTATACCAGAGATCGCTGTCCTGTTCGATATAGGAACGAAGGGTGGACTCAAAGGCGGCATTGCTGTCGTTCTCTTCCTTGACGCACATAAGGATGGTCTCCCCGGGATGCGCCTCCAGAAAGCTCTTGCAGGAGGCAAGTACCTCATCAAAGGTCAGATTCTGGGAGATAATGCCGTGATAGATGTCAAAGCCGCCGTTTTTGTTGACTTTGCACCGCATATCCAGTCCCCGGATGCCCATTTCCAACTGTTCGGCGATAGTGGTATTCTGGGTCTGGCTGAAGACAAATTGAAATGCCGCACCGCTGTCATGGGTTCCCGGAATCGAAAGGTCCTTCACCGACAGGCTGTCGGATAAAAAGGACATCCACTGAGCTGACAGATTTTCCACCTGCCCTGCGGTAAAGGAGGGGTCGGAGGAATACAGATTGCCGTAAGAGATGGATTTATTGTACAGGGACGAGCTGCCGTCCGAAATGTCAACGGTAAGGTCGGTAAAGCTGCCGTAGGGAATCGACTCCACTGAAGTCACATAGATGGAAACGCCGGGAGCGGGAGTATAGGCATCCGATCCTGCCAGAATCAGCCGTCTGGGAGAAAAATCGCCGCCATCCTGCCCCAGGGTCAAAGGGATCACCCGATCGGAGCCGACAGATGCACTCAGCGTAAGCGTCACCGTCAGTTCCTTATCAGCCGTCAGAATTCCCTTCTCCGCCAGCACCAGCCGCAGATCGGAAGAGGTCGTCCCATGCTTCATGGAAAGCCAGACCTTGAAGGGATTCTCTCCCGTGTCCATGATTTGGGGATTTGTGACGGTTGACCGGCTCAGGGGCTGTGCCGTTACCGTCTGGGCAGCATCGGAAGATCCGGCAGCTTGGACGGAACTGTTATCCGATGGGCTTTGGGATATTCCACAGCCTGACAGCAACATGGGGACAAAGACAGCAAGGGTAGCAAGAGTCAGGAAAAACAGAGACCATCGTTTCATGGAGATACCACCTTTTATTTTGTTAATTCTGTATTATTCAGTAAATTCCGCAAGTCCGGGATGATTTGCCGTTGGATAGGAGGGAATGGCACCGTTTGCAGTGATGCTGATTCCTGCACAACGATTGGCGAATGCCAGATCCCGGTAAAGCTGATCCGGGGATAGGGTTTCAAGATCGGATGCCATAACATTCCTTTTTGCCAGACGGAAGAGGAAGGAACCGATCAGGCAGTCCCCTGCTCCGGTCGTATCCCGAGCGGGAGTATTCTCTGCCCCCACGGTAAGGACACCCTGTCTGCCGTAAAGTCTGGCTCCCGCCTTGCCCAGGGATAGCAGAACCAGCTTCGCCCCCGACGCTATCAGAGACTCTGCCGCTCGGCTGGGATCGGGAATTCCGGTAACGAACTCGCTTTCCTCATCCGAAATTTTAACAAGATCGGCATAGGGCAGGAACTGCCGTACTGCCGCTTTGCAATCCTCCGGATTCTTCCACAGAGGCAGGCGGATATTGGGATCAAAAGAAATGATGGCTCCCCGATCCTTCGCATAAGCAATTGCCCTCAGATGAGCCTCCTTCATGGGGCATTCCACCAGATCCACCGAACAGAAGTGAAGAGCCCCGCAATCGTCAAAGCTGTCGGGATTCAATTCGTCGGCACTCAGGAGCATATCCGCTCCCGGGCTTCGATAGAAGGAAAATTCCCGACCGCCGTCCTCTTTGAGACTTACGAACGCCAGCGAAGTGGGTGCCTCATTGGTGCGAAGGATGCCCGACGGATCCACCCCGGCGTCCTTGAGCGTGCGGATGATAAAATCGCCGAACCCGTCTTTTCCAAGCTTGGTCAGCAGAGCCGAGCGTCCACCCAGCAGAGACACGGCGGCGGCAACATTGGCAGGTGCGCCTCCGCAGGTACGGGTGAAGGAGGGGACTCTGTCCAGTGTACATCCCGTTACAGATGGAATAAAATCAATCAGTGCCTCTCCGATTGCAAGGACTCTTTTCATGGAAATTGCCTTCCTTTTCAGTTTTTCGGTTTTATTTTTACAATTGATCAGTTTCTGCCTTCGTCATTTACCGATGCTGTCATATTCCAAAATTGCGGCGACTCACGCCTGAGCCGCCGCAAAAGTGTTGTTTTCTTAGCCGTCCGACTCCCGACGGTTATGTTCCACTTGTGATCCGTAGCCGTAGCCATAACGGTCGTTCTGATAATTCTTCCCGTAATGCCTGTCACTTTCCGGGCTCACGTCATTGAGAACAATTCCGAGGACTCTTGCCCCGCCCTTTTTCATGGTCTCCAGACCGTCCCGCACCGCTATCTTGTTGTCGAATTCGGCACGGACCGTGTAGACATAGCCGGTCACCTGTTCGTTCACAACCAGCGCATCACTCACCACGCCGATGGGAGGCAGATCCAGGAAGATATAATCAAAATCCCGTTTAAAGCCGTTCAGCCCGATCTTCAACGTGTCGGAAGACAAAAGTTCGGAGGGATTCGGAGGAATCCGACCGGCGGTCATGAAAAACAGATTCTCATATTCCGACTGCCGATAGACCGTTCCGTTCTCGGAGGGAATTCCTGCAAGCCATTCACTGGCTCCGTAACGGTTGTCCGTATGGAAAATTTTGTGCTGAACAGGGCAACGCATATCCAGATCAATCAGGAGAACCTTTTTCCCAAGTTTGGCAAAGGAGATTGCCAGATTGGCAAATACAATGGACTTACCCGAGTGAGCAAAGGAAGAGGTCACGGCGAAGACGGGACATTTTTCCCCCTTTGCCGAGTAAAGAAGGTTGGTGCGGATGGTTTTGAACGCTTCAACCGCCACGAAATTGCTGCTGTCCGCTACCAGAACATCCCAATAGCCGACTGTCATTTTCTTTTTCTTATTCAACATTCCCATTCCGCCCCCTTAACGTACAGATCTGCGACCGGCGGAGCCGCTTTTCCCGGAGGATCCCCCACCGAAATTGGGGACTACGCCGAGAATCGGGCAGTCGGTCAGGTCGGTCAGACTGCTCTCATCGTGAACCGCCGTATCGGTCAGCGTCCGAACCACATAAATGCCGTAAATCAATACCGCACCCAGCAGAAAACCGATTACCATCATCTTAATGAAGGGATCGCTGTTGACGGGAATATTGGTAATCTCGGGTTTATTGAAGACGTCCATGGTGCCGATGCTGAAGTTTTTGGAAAGCTCTTCATTTGCCAGCAGCATAAACTGCATGGCAATATTATAGGAGGCAACAGGATCGGTGGAGGTCACCGTAATTTGCAGCGTAGGCGTGTTTTCCAGAATCTGAGTATAGCTGAACATGGATGCTACCTCATTGTCGGTATAGATCTCGCTGGTTCCTGCCTTCTCATTCAGAGTATGACAGAATTCTTTATTGTAAATGAGCGCAACCGCATAGGTGTCCGTCATAGCGGCGTAACGGTTAATATCGTCCACCGTAACCTGCCCGTCCAGCGTATCGCCCGAGTGAAGGAGAAAAGACACCGAGGAGGAATACCGGGGGACATAGGTCAATGTGGCAACAAGTCCGCAGCAAAAACCGATCAGCAGTCCGGAAATTATGATAATATACCATTTTTTGGCAAATATCGTCCAAAGCTGGCGCAGATCAATGGTATCATCGTCTTTGTTCACTTGTTTTTCCATGGATTTTTCTATCCTTTCTATCTATACATATCTGTCATGCCATCCATCTCGGCAGAAACAGACCCATTCTCAATCAGGCACTTTCTCTTTGCCGTGATTTTTATTATATCATAGTTTTTCTCCTTTGTACAGTAATTTCATCGGAAATTAAAAAAAAGTTCAAAATTCCGTTGGGGAAAAGATTGAAATATCGAAAAAAGTATGTTATAATACAGCAAAAGTTCAGCCATTGCATCCATCCGATCTTCCTCTCCGGAAGGGATTTGGCGCAAAAGTTGCTGTTTTTTTGAAAGGATAAATCACCATGTCAGTTATTACACACAGAGAAAAACTGGCGGAGCTGCTTTGCGACAACAGCATGACTCTGCTTTATTCGGGGATTCCGCTCCATATCAGCGAGGACGACTACTTCCCCTTCCGGGTTAATCGGAACTTCTTCTATCTCACAGGTCTCACCAGAGAGAACATGGCATTGTGCATCAAAAAAATCGGCGGTAAAACCACCGTTACCCTCTATATTGAGGAGGTCGATCCCCACAGCGTCCGTTGGACCGGCAAGATGGTTACCCCCGAGGAGGCAAGAGAGATCAGCAAGATCGACGACATCCGCTATATCAGCCGCCTGAATGCCGAAATCGGCAGTTTTATGTCTTCCGACCCCATTGAGAGTGCCTATTTTGATACGGAGCGGCACAGCGAAGGCGATCTGCCCGACTACAATTCGGTCAAGGCAAGAGAATTTTCCGCCCTGTACCCCTCTGTTGTGATCAGGAATCTCCACACTCCCGTTGCAGCTCTTCGCAGAATCAAGGATGCCGATGAGATTGCCGCCATTGGACGTGCCATTGACTGCACGAAGAAGGGACTGGAGCAGGTCCTGTCTACCCTGCGTCCCGGAATGTACGAGTATCAGGTACAGGCGGAGTTCGAGTACCGCATTGCCGTCGAGGGAGCGGAAGGTCCCTCCTTTGCCACCATTGCCGGATCGGGTTCCAACGGAACCATGCTCCACTATGAGACCAACCGGGAGATCTGCGAGAACGGCAGTCTGATTCTTCTGGATCTGGGTGCCAAGGTGGACGGATACTGTGCGGACATCACCCGAACCTACCCCGTAAACGGTAAGTATTCCCCCCGTCAGAGGGAGTATTACGATCTGGTTCTTGCCGCCAATCGGGCGGTTGCAAAACAGGCAAAGCCCGGTATGACGCTGGGACAGCTCAACGACATCTGCAAAAAGGTTCTCTCAGACGGACTGATCCGCATGGGAAAGATCCAGAAGCCCGAGGAAGTGGGCAAATACTATATGCACGGGGTCAGCCATCAGTTGGGCATTGACGTCCACGACTGCAACATCGCCGCCGATCGGATTCTCCGCCCCGGATGCGTCATCACCGACGAGCCGGGTCTGTACATCGACGAGGAGGCCATCGGCATCCGCATCGAGGACGATCTGCTGATCACCGAGGAGGGATGCGAAGTTCTGTCGGGGGACATCATCCGGGATCCCGACGAAATCGAAGCCTTCATGGCAAAGGCAAAGGGATAAAAAATCCGAAGCTCAGAACAAAAAACCTGCACATCGGGGCTTTGGCAGGCGAAAACCGCCGTAGCCACTAAAAATCCGATGCCAAAAAGCAAACATCGAGCAGTGGGCATCTCAACAGCAATTTTCGACAGTCCCGCAGCCAAATATAAGAAAGAAGGAACCCCAATGAAATTCATGATTGCCTCCGATATTCACGGCTCCGCCTACTACTGCAAACAGATGCTGGATGCCTTGGAGCGGGAGGGAGCGAACCGCCTGATTCTGCTGGGCGATCTGCTCTACCACGGTCCCCGCAACGATCTGCCCCGGGAGTATGCGCCCAAATCGGTGATTGCCATGCTGAACGGCGTAAAGAATCGGCTTCTCTGCGTCAGAGGCAACTGCGACACCGAGGTGGACCAGATGGTGCTGGATTTTCCGATTCTCGCCGATTATCTGATTCTGCAAATGGGGGAGCGGACGGTTTATGCCACCCACGGACACAAATTCGGTCCCGATCATCTCCCGCCCCTTTGCCCCGGCGACGCCCTTCTCTTCGGACACACCCACATTCCCTTTTGCGAAAGACGGGAGGGTATTCTCTGCCTCAATCCGGGGTCGGTGTCCATTCCCAAGGAAAACAGTGCCCACGGGTATATGACGATGGACGAAGACCGGCTGGTCCGGAAGACCCTTGACGGGGATGTGGAATGGGAGCGATCCTGGGGTTTCGGGAATGAGGAATAAGGCTTTCAGCCGATGCCAACGGAGTCATCCTGTTACCGCCGGGTTAAAATAAATTCAAACCCAAATACCGGGGATGTCCCTTCATGGGAACATCCCCGGTGTCTCTTTGGGTTAAATCTTACTTGTTGACGCTGTCCTTCAGAGCTTTGCCAGCCTTGAATGCAGGGGTCTTGCAGGCTGCGATCTCAACGGGCTCGCCGGTTGCGGGATTTTTGCCGGTTCTGGCGGCTCTTTCACGGGTTTCAAAGGTGCCGAATCCGACCAACTGGACCTTTTCGCCGGCGGTAAGTGCCTTGGAAATGGCATCAAGGGTTGCGTTGACTGCTGCGGCAGCGTCCTTCTTGGACAGGTTGGATGCCTCTGCCACGGTCTGAATCAATTCTGTCTTGTTCATATCTTCAAATCCTCCATTTATTGCCGCTTTTCGTCCGGATTTTGTCATTCTGCGGCGTGATTGACTCTATATTATCATATTTATCAGAGCTTTGCAATAGTATTTCCCAATCTTTTTGGAATTTGCCCAATTGTTTACAATTTGTTTACTCATTTTCGCCTTTTAAAAGGCAATCAGGAGGATTTTATCCCAAAAATTCAACTTTTCTGCGCAAGCACATTGTCAAAGGCGGCAGAATCGGAGGCATAAACTCCGATGAGACCGGTTGAATAACTGTCATCCGTCACACTTGCCGCAGTGCAGGCGGCTTCGATGCTCAAATCAGACCCATTTGCCCGAACGGTCAGGGTCACCGTATCGCCGTCAATGCTCATGACAGAAGAGACGGCAAGCTCGGTCTTCACTCCGTTTGTCAGCTTATCAATGCGAAGCACCTTGGCATCCATGTCGCAGATCAGCAGATACCCGTTCTTTCCGTCCTCACTGCTGCGGATCAGCAGTCCCGACTCGCCCTTCTCCGAGGTAACGTCAACCGTCAGGATAAAATCGGCAAAATCGGTATCGTTGGCAGTGGCAATGCCCGATCCCACATAGGCTCCGGTGGCGGCGGAGTAGCCCGTACCCGACCATTTATAGCCTGAAAGGTCCATAAAACTATCCGAGAAGGTAACATGGTAATGGTAGGAACCCTCCTGATAGGGATTTACCCTGCTTGCGGATACGGCGGGATTGCCTCCTGCCACCGCCTGGGCATTCTTCAGATTGTTCACCGTGCCGTCCTCATTGATCAGTCCGTTGTACATCTGATAGTTGTCCCGATAGGAGTTCAGATAGCAGGGGTGAACCATCAATGTCCAGTAGTAGGGAGCCCAGTTGCCGCCCTCCATCAGCTTTTCACAGGTGGGTGCCAGATTGGAGTAGACAGGATAGTTGATCCCCGACGGACCGCCGATCCACTGAATCTCGGTACAGACCACCGGCAGATTGGCAAGTCTTGCCACGGCAATCTTCGCCAGGGCATTGGTTTCAAATGCGTCAGTACTTGTGGGGAAGTTGTCGTGATACTGGAGCAGATCCATGCCGTGAGCGGCGGCAACAGGCAGGGTATGTCCCCCGGAGGGTGCCGTACCCAGCGTCAATGCCACGCTTCCCTGAAGGGAAACGGCATAGTCGCAAAGCTCCAATGCCAGGGCGGTGCGGGCATCGCCCCAGGGCTCATTGTAAATCTCAATGGCAATCAGCCGGTTATCATTCCGATAGCCCTCCATAAACCATTCAACGAACGCCTTCGGCTCATTCCAACGGGAACGGTTGCCGTAGATCTCCTGAGAAGGAGAGGTCACCGCCCATCCGGCAGTCTTGTTGGACACCGTCAGATAGGAGCGGTTCCAGGTGGAATAGGAATCGTAGTCATAGCTGTCGCCGCACCCTTCGAACAGAGAAACCATGATGCTGATCCCCCATTTGTCGGCAAGCTCCAGAAAATCATTGAAGCCGGCTTCAAAATGAGCAGGATCCTCAAGCCAGTACTCATAGGAGACCCAAATGCGGAAGGAGTTGATCCCCAGAATTTCGGTGGCATACTGCATATCCCGGTCGATGATGGCGTGATCGTACCATTTCCAGAACTGGGGCGCATTCAGGGCATAACTGGGATAGTAAACCGCACCCTTGAGTCCTTCCGCCACCTGGGTCTGATCACCGGTTGCCTTGAAGGTGGAAGACAGAAGGTCGGCAGAATCGGGAGAGGTCAGGGACAGCTTGCCGGTATCGGAAGTCACCAGCACCAGCGACCGATCATAGCTGTAAAAACGGAAGAAAGCGGACTTTTGGCTTTCGCCCCATGTGGGGACGGTCTCTGCCAAGACGGCATAGAAGGTCGCCGCCTGATTTTCGGCATCCGTTCCGTCGGTTCCGGGAGTGGTCAGAGTCAGACTGCCGTCCACAACCGAAAGGAAGCGATTCGTTCCGGTCAGACGGAAGGAAATTCCGTCGCTGTCGGCAAGACCCACGGTGGGAATCCAGCCTCTGTAAGAGGGGTCTACCATAGTCTGGCAGGACAGCCCGTCCGAAGAGGCAGCAATGTAGTAATTCTTCAGGGACGCCGACTGGAGATAGATTGCCTGATCCTCCAGCTCGCCCATGGGTTCGATAACGGTGGAATAGATGCGCAGATCGTCCATCTTGCCCTGATAGAAGGCACCGACGAAGTCCAGCGCATTGGTTCCCCATACGGCACCGCCGATTCCTGCAGCATCCAGCGTCTGGGGAATCCAGGCTCCCAACCCGCTTTCAGTGGCGACCACAACTCCGTTCAGATACAGGATGGCGGTTCCGCCGTCCACGGTTCCGTCAAAGGACAGTGCGGCAGTAAACCACTGACCCACGGCGTCAGTGGGAAGATCGCAGGAACCGATCACGGTTGCACTGCCCGCAGAGGTGGATGAATCCCCTGCCCCGACGGCGGCAATCAGCTTACCGCCGGAAATACCGATGGCAAGTCCGGAAGTCCGGTCTCCCTGCTCATAAAGAAGCTGATCCCCCTCGAGACTTTCAGGGCAGAAGGTCAGGCTGACGCTGATCTTCCGGAAGGCAGGATGCAGGAAGGTGGTTGCGGTGATCTGGGACACCGAACTGAAGTCGTTGTTGAGTTTTACATTGTCGTCCACGCCGTCGAAGGAAATGGCACCGCTTCCGTCGGGTCCGCCTCCGGGAACCAGGGTAGCGGTCACCTTGATGCTGTCTCTGGCGGCACCCAATGAGGATTTCAGAACGGTTGCGCCGACGTTTTCCTCAAAATTGTACCAGAGCAAACCGTTGGCATCGGAAATATCGGGGAATCCCTGTCCCGCCGACGCCTCATATCCGGTATAGATCACGGGATTCCAACTGAAGGGAATCTCCTCCACGATATCCGGCTCGGTAACCGGAGTCCCGGATGTTGAGGTAAGCGTCGAAGAGTCGATTGCAGATGTCGTTGTGGTCGTCGTTTGCCCCGTCTTGCCGCCGCAGGCAGTCAAAGACAGTGCCAAAGCCAGAACGAATGCCGTAATGGAAAGGAATCTTTTCATTTATGGACACCTCACATATGATCAGGATAGAAATAGTATAGCAGAAAAAAGACGGATTGTCAACGAATTTTGCCGAAATTCATCCATTTTTGAAAGAAAACGGTACAATAGGACACGGGATTTCACTATATGATGTAATACCACTCTTCGCTTTGGATCACTTCCGCCGTATCCCTGCTTCCGTTGCTTCCCCGCTTGTATTCCAGCTCCTGATTCTTGATGCTGACTTTGGTATCGCTTGGGATTGAGGCGGTGATAAACGCATTACCGCCGATAACGGAATCGTGACCGATCACCGTATCTCCTCCCAGAATGGACGCCCCTGCATAGATCGTGACGTTATCTTCAATGGTAGGATGTCTCTTTTTGCCGTGCAGCTTCTGTCCGCCTCTGGTGGACAACGCTCCGATGGTGACACCCTGGTAAATCTTCACATTGTCTCCGATAATTGCGGTTTCGCCGATAACAATGCCGGTTCCGTGATCTATGAAGAAATACCTTCCCAGTGTGGCACCGGGGTGAATATCAATTCCCGTTATCGTATGGGCATATTCCGTCATGATTCTCGGGATAAGCGGGATTTTCAGCAGATAAAGCTCGTGTGCAATTCTGCTCACCATAATGGCAAACAATCCGGGATAGGAATAAATAATCTCCGGCTTGTTGAATGCGGCAGGATCCCCCTCATAGGCTGCCTGCAAATCCGTTTGAATCAATTCCCGTATGGAGGTCAGTTTTCCCAGAAACTTCAGTGCCAGTTTTTCCCCTTCATACAGGAGTTCCTTTTCTTCCTTCTCCGCATATTCAGGCAGATATTTCAGGACGATGGAAATCTGTTTGCTCAGATTGTACAGCACGTCCTCAAGCTGCATCGACAGATTGTTTCTCGCCGTATATATGCGGTAATCCCTGTTTTTGAAATATCCCGGAAAAATCATATTCCGGATCTGAAGTACGATTTTGATGATGTCATCCTTGTTCGGAGGTGTGAAGGTATCTGAAACATCAATATCCCTTCCCTGTTCGTAATCTTCCATGAGATTTTCGACCAGCTGATTGAGGTCCTTTTCCAGTCTGTGCATGATTTCTGTCTCCTTTTATCTAAAAAAGCTCCTATTTGACGGTTCGCCCGTTTCCGGGGGGGGGATGTCCTCTGCCGGGTTCGGCACCGCCGGTGCCTCCCGCCATCCATCCCGCCCTTTTGAAGCGGGGATTTTATCTATGCCATAATATTGACATTATACTACCAATATCCCTATTTGTCCAATACATGAAAAAAATACCGTGGCATAAATTAAATCTATATCTTTAGCGTTTTACCAAGCATAGGAGACCCTATCTTCACATAAGCAAGCGACTGCTCAATACCTTCCGGTAAAAAGCAGTCGCTTGTGAGTCATTTTGTCTGACAGGTGCGCTTATCTGCGCCCGATCAGACCTGCCAACTGGTCAGGCACTTCTGAAGAAGCTCGGTAAGCGTCTTCTTTTCCTCATCACTCAGGGCAGCAAGCAGATCCGCATTGGTCTTTTCATTGCCTTTTCCTGCACTGTGATGCAGAAAATGACCGCACTTTCTCAGTGAAATGACTGCCGCATCGTCCAGACTCATGGAAGAAACATCTGTGTTTGGCATCTCTATCCTCTCCTTTTCAATAAAATATTCTTATCTTACTTGAGCAATGCGCTTTCCAGATCGGAAAGCATAATGTCAAGGGCAGAAATACCGCCTTCTGCAGTGTACCAGATTCCCGGATTGGCAAGATAAACGATATTTCCATTTTTGTATGCGTCCGTCTGCTTGACAAGTTCGTTTTCGATAACGTCCTTTGCCAGATCGGCACCGTCAGCACCAATGGCAGCATCACGGTTCATAACAAAAATGTAATCGGGATTTGAGGCGACAACGAACTCATAGGAAACTTCGTTGCCATGGGTCGCCGTTGCCGTATCTGCGCTGACACCGATATTATCAAAGCCGACTTCGGTGCCGATGATGGAACAGCGTCCGTCATTGCCAAGGGTGCTGAAGCTTCCGCCGCTGAACATACCAACCAGTGCCGTTTTGCCTTCTGCAAATTCTGACAATGCAGCGATACGCTCATCGTAGACTGCCAGCTTGGCATCCACCTCATCCTCCAGTCCGAAGATAGAGGCAATGATCCTGGCATTTCGGCGCACGCTTTCAACAAGACCGAGGGTCGAATCCGAGGTCAGGCGAACGACAGGTGCAATGTCCTTAAAGGAGTCGTAATAATCCGACATACGTCCTGACATGAAAATCAGATCGGGTTCGCACAGAAAGAGGGCTTCCATATCTGCCTCTTTGATGGTTCCGATATTTGTGACCCCTTCCTTGCTGTTGTACGAAGAAAGGTAATCCAGCGTAACATTCACACAGCCGACAATTCTGTCCCCAAGCCCCAGATTATCCAGAATATCAAGGGAAGCAAAATCAACAACGGCAATGCGCTGAGGATCGTAGGGGACTTCAACGCTGACGGTATTGCCGTCACCGTCAAGACAGCTGACGGTAACGGTTTCGCCGTCGATCTTCGAATCGTTTCCGTCGTCCGAAGAGGTGCCGCACGCCGCAAAAGACAGGGTCATTGCCGCCGCAAGAATAAGGTAAATGAGTTTTTTCATGTAAGCTATCTCCTTTTTTGCTTTTATTTTACCTGATGTTCAGGTGTTTTAATAATAGATTGAAAGAGGTTTTCCCTCAATTTCCAGAATCTCGAAATCCACATTGTAGATTCCGGTCAGACACTCTTTTGTCATTACCTCCCGTACCGTGCCGAATTTTGCGATTTTTCCGTCCTTGAAGGCACAGATGTAATCGGAATAGAATGCCGCATAGTTGATCTCATGCAGCACCAAAATCACCGTCTTGCCCAGCTCATCGCAGAGCCGACGGACAATTTTCATCATATT
>JBJDZN010000074.1:0-15116 GCA_051868045.1 Eubacteriales bacterium | reverse complement strand
CTCTCCAGATTATAGTTGATGTTTCTGATCAGGAGACCAAAGGTTCCCAGCACGATCAGACAGCTTGCCAGTACCAGAATGGAGGCAATGCTCATGACGCTGTTCCGGAACATTCCCACAAGGCTCTGGGACAGCGTATATGTCAGACTGATTTTGTTTATATTTCGGTTATTCATCTTCGGGTGACCGTTCCTTTTCGGGTATACTTAGGCTTTGGATAAAAAGACTGCATAAACGAAAGCGATTGATCAATGCACCTCGTCGGGCACTGTCGGCGCAGCTTGTGCCGACTCCTTGTTTTCCGTTGATTCCCCGGTCACCGCAGCAGTGGCAAGGGCTTCTGCTTTCTCGGCAAGGGCAGGATCGTCCTCGGGAGCAAACATCCCGCCGATTCTGTCGTCAGCCACCACACCGGAGTGGATTGTGACCACACGCTGGTGGAAGTAATCCACCAGATGCCGTTCGTGGGTCACTACGATGACCGTCTTTCCCCGCTTCTGCTGGATATGAACCAACAGGGACATGATCTCATAGCTGAGCTTGGGATCAATGTTTCCGGTAGGCTCGTCTGCAATGATAATGTCGGGACCGTTGACCAGCGCACGGGCAAGTGCCACACGCTGCTGTTCTCCTCCCGACAGTTGGGAAGGCAGACAGCGCATCTTATCGTACAGCCCCACAATCCGAAGGGTTGCCTCCACCTTCCGGCGGATTCCGGAGGCGGGTGCGCCTACGGCTCTCAGGGCAAAAGCCACATTTCCGTACACCGTTTTATCGGGAAACAGGCGAAAATCCTGAAATACCACGCCCAACTTCCGGCGGTAGTAGGGAATCCGACGCCGCTTCATTTTCGAAAGGTCTTCGCCGTCCACCAGAATCCGACCCTCGGTGGGGGTCTCCTCTCTTAAAAGGAGCTTGAGCAGGGTGGATTTTCCCGCTCCCGACTGTCCCACGATAAAGACAAATTCGCCGTCTTCAATCTTCAGATTCACATGATCCAGTGCTACCGTACCGTTTTCATATATCTTTGTTACATCATTCAATTCTATCATGTAGTCATCCTCCGCTCTTTTCTCATAAGCCAGTGTAGCTTGCACAAGCCAAGTCGGTTGTACAAGCTACATCAGATCGTCGGATCAGTATTTCACGGGCTTCGAGGACAGATACTTCTTGACCATCAGGGCGACCTTAAAGGTAATGGCGTGTTCAAATTCACGCAGATCCAGTCCGGTCAGCTTACGGATCTTCTCCAGACGGTAGACCAGCGTATTCCGGTGAACGAACAACTTACGGGAGGTTTCGGAGACATTCAGATTGTTTTCAAAGAAGGATTGGATGGTCATCAGGGTTTCCCGATCCAGAGACTCCAGCGGTCCCTTCTTGAAGACCTCCTGGAGGAACATCTCGCAGAGACTGGTGGGAAGCTGATAGATCAGACGACCGATACCCAGATTGTCATAGCTGATAATATCCTTCTCGGTATCAAAGACCTTGCCGACCTCAAGAGCCACCTGCGCCTCTTTGTAGGAGCGGGACAGATCCTTGATATTGTCCACTACCGTACCGATACCGATGGACACCTTGGAATAGAACTCGGCGGAGATGGTATCAGAAATGGAGCGTGCCATCTTTTCGACCTCGTCCATGTCAATGTTGGGTTTGACCTCCTTGACCAGTACGCTGTCACGCTCGCCTACGCTGATGACGTATTCCTTATTCTTGCCGGGGAACATATTCTGAAGGATCTCATAGGGGATCACGTCGTTCTTTCCGGTAAACTTGATCAGGAAGACCACGCGGGACACGTCGTTGGCAAAGTGCAGTTCCTTGGACTTTATGTAAATGTCGCTGGGCAGAATGTTATCCAGAATAATATTCTTGATAAAGGAGGATTTGTCATGCTTTTCGTCGTACAGCACCTTGATGTTGCCGAGAGCGATGGCAAGAATCATGGACAGACGCTCCGCCTCTTTGTCCTCGCCCTCAACGAAAACCACATACTCGCTTTTGGTCGCAGCATTCAGCGAGCGGTAGGTATAGCCTCCGAGAGTCGTCACCTCAGCGGTATAGGACAGCTCGTCCCGTACTCCCTGGCGGATCTCTCCGATCTTGACAAGCTCACTGCACGAGATGACCACGCCCGTTTCATCGAGCACACCGATCACCCGGTCGACTGCGTCCTTCATCTGGTAAATAATTCCCTGAAACAATCTATTAGACATAGAGCGTCTCCTTCCTGATATTCAGCATTCTGTGATTTTCTTCTTGTGTAATACTTCCATTATTGTAACACATTTTTTGTGGAATTTCAATAGTCTTTTCGATATTTTTAATAAAAAATTCAAAAAAATTCTCTCGTTTTACGGCAATATGGTGATTGCGTCATGTGTTCATACAATTTCCCATCGCATTGAAACTGCTGCAAGAACAAACCCCGATGCGCTTTCGGTCCGGAGGATCCGTTTTCCCAGTCCGCAGAGTTTCAGACCGGCGGATTTTGCCTTCAGAACCTCGTCCTTGGAGATTCCGCCCTCGGGACCCACAAGGAAAGACAGGGACTTGGGACAATCTCCCGAAAGAAGGTGCGGCAGGGAAACCGTTCCCTCTCCCTCATAGCACAAAAAGGACAGGTCGGACTCAGCCGCCGCCCTGACCGCCTCATCATAGGACACGGGGCGACCAACCGACGGCAGAATTCCCCGTCCGCACTGACCCGCCGCCTCATCGGCAATTTTTTGCCAGCGCATCAACTTATGGTCCACGCTGTCGGCTGTCAGTTTTGCCACGCACCGCTCACTTTCAACGGGAACAATGGCAGTGACGCCGTACTCCACCGCCTTCTGGATAATCGTCTCCATTTTATCGCCCTTGGCAAGGCACTGATACAGCGTGATCTGACAGGGCGGTTCACTTTCACAGGGCAAGACCTGCTCCACTCTGGCGTATACCTTCTTCTTGTCCATCCCCACGATGGAGCAATGATAGTCCATCCCCTGCTTGTCCGACAGAATCA
Source organism: Eubacteriales bacterium (assembly GCA_051868045.1). GTDB lineage: Bacteria > Bacillota > Clostridia > Oscillospirales > CAG-272 > CAKSQF01. Next base: position 12,103 of record JBJDZN010000074.1, on the reverse strand, counting down.
GGGGATCCCCCACTGCCATTCGGAGGGACAGGGAAATATGTCGGGCATCCTCGCCGTCGATGACAACGGGATCATCCGAAAAGCGATCGGCGGGAAGAAAAAAGCGGGGCATACGGTTCAGTCCTTTTCCAAAAACATTGATCCTGCAAAGTTCACATCGGATTATACGGCACCATTATACACGATTTTGTGCAATTTGTCAACTCAAAAATTGCAAAAAGCCAAAAATCTTTCAATTTTTTCTGCCATCCGCAGGGAATCAGGATATTACACCCAAATACAGGGCTTTTCGGAAGACAAGTTTTCCAAAAACGGTTCAAAATAAGGCGAAAAACAGCGTTTTGGTCGACAATGATCCCTTTGGTTGACGCAGAAAAAGCTGACGCAAAGGTTTCCTTTGCGTCAGCTTCCGAATTTGCCCTATTTGCCCTGCTGCCGCTCCTCAGCGAAGCAGTTCGGGCATTTTTTCCAGCATATTTTCAATGAAGATTCCGTAGCCCTGTTTGGGATTTTCCACCATCACATGGGTAATTGCCCCGATCAGCTTTCCGTCCTGAATGATCGGACTTCCGCTCATGCCCTGTACAATTCCGCCTGTCTGTGCAATCAGCTCCCGATCGGTCACTTCCACCAGAAAATTCTTGTTTTCACGTTTTCGGTCGATGATTTTGGTAATCCGTATGGGATATTTTTTCACACACTGACTGTCATCCAGCGTACAGAGGATATAGGCATCCCCCGTATGCACCTCCGATGCATTCCCGACGGGAATGGGGTCACCGATATTCTTCGGAAGTACCGACAGCATACCGTAAGCACCGCATTCGGTATTTCCCAGAAGCGCACCGACCCTATCTCCGCTGAAATAGCCCCTGAGTTCCCCGGGTGAGCCTTCTCTTCCCTTTTGCACCGATCCGATGACCACGTTCATCACCGATCCTCTGGACATAGGCATCAGCATTCCCGTATCGGGATCGCAGATTCCGTGTCCCAGCCCCGCAAAACCGTGGCTTTGGGGACATAAGAAGGTAATGGTTCCGATTCCGGCGGCACTGTCCCGGATCCAGATTCCGGCACGGTAGATTCCGTCCTTATCCGAACGAATGGGTTTCAGCCGCTTCTCCAGCCGCTTACCCGCACGTTCAACCGTCAGGGTCAGTTCCTTTCCTCCTGAGGCAGCCAGAATCTCGGCAACCTTTGAGACGCTGCCGACCTCCTGACCCCCGATGGAGAGAATGACATCCCTGACGGCAATTCCCGCCTCTTCGGCAGGACAGATACCGTCCCCTTGCGGATTCACCGGTGACATTCCCACAATCAGAACGCCCTTGGTCTGAAGCTGAACTCCGAAGGGCATTCCGCCGGGGATCAGTTCGGCAGGCAGACTTACTGCCTGCTCTTTTGCGGTCATTTCATCTGCGGCACGGGAAGGAAGTGCCCCCATAGGCAGGAGAACACTGACGAAAAGCAGAAGGGACAGAATGATCGGTAATCGGCGGATTCCCGACTTTCCTTGTAGCCTTTTCATTTGCCAATCCCTTTCCAAAACAGTTGCAAAACCGTATTCTGCACAGACTGCAAACGAAGCCTGTTCATTTTTGCGTACCGTTCACTTGCACAAAAGGCGTTATCACTCTGTGATGCGTCTGCCGCCTTTTGAAAAAGGGAACGAACCCTTCAATGCCAATAACTTGGCTTTTTTCTTTGTCTGCTCTCTGTGCAGAATCGTGTTCTGCAATGTTATTGTGCAACGGATCGGACAGATTATGAGATGCAAATCCTTCTAGAGTGAGTCTGGATTTTTTTGGAAAAATATCCGACCAAAATCTTGGGGCATCACGCTTTTACCCGTCTGGGGATAATCATCGCCTGCCCCTGCTCCCTTCCGCGATTTGCCGCATCCAGGGAAGAACGGCTGATCCGGTACCGTTTGGCGATCTGCCAGAGATTTTCACCGGGGGCAGGATAATAGACGGTCAGGGGACGGGCACTGACAATCCGGTCGCTCTCTGCCGAATGAACCTCGGAAACCGCCGTAATCCGGACACTTTCCCAGCACAGCAGGCTGAGCTTTACGTCATAGGTTATGGTCAGGCTGCCGCCCTCCAACTTTGCCACAGGATTCTGAACCGTGGCAGTGCCCATGAACTCCTTGCAGGGCGGCAGACTGCCGTCAAAGCTGTCGTTGACGGGAACGGCGGTCAACTTTCCCTCTCCGTCACAGAGCATCACCGTCAGATTTGCCGTCATCCGGACTCCGGTATCCTCCTCCCGAACCTGCGCCGATCCCATGATGGCATTGCCGTAGACCGCCGCAGGGCTTCCCTTATCCTCACAGGGAACCGATACCTTGCGGGAGAAGGTCTGACTGAGCGTTCGCTGATCGGTGGCAGCATTGTAGCCGGCAGTGCGATTCTCGGACAGATAGCTGGTGGAGAACAGATCGGTCACGTACCGGATTTCCTTCGGTGTTCCGCAGATCCCGCAAATCTCATAGGTCAGATCCAGCCCCAGAATACGGTACTGTCCGCTCATATCCTCGGCAGGGGAGCATTCCGCACTCTTGACGTAGGCAACGGCAAGGACCTCGGACGAACCGTCAATATCCTCTGCCTGACACATCTGCTCCACCGGAAGGGTACGGCTCTGGAAGATGATCTGTCCGTCGTCGGCAAGATAGGCAAGCTCAATTCGTGCCTCTCCCTTGAATTCCAGCACGCCGTCCCCCGCCCGGACGGAAACGGTATCCACCGATGCCACGCAGGAAAGGATTTCCTCAATGGAAGGGAGATTCTTCTCCAGTGCCAAATCCTCACTGACCGTCAGTTCCCGCTCCCACACGCCGGTGGGAACCATCTGTTTCAGCGTTGCATACTGACTTTCGATGCAGGCAAGGTCCTCGTTTCCGAAGAAATCGGGGTAGTCAGGCTCGGAATCCACCGCCGTAAAGCACCGGATACCTGGCGAAATCTTTCCCCGAACCCCCAGCTTGCGGGGATTGAGTGCCTTGATACTGAGGGATTCCAGCACCGGCAGTGACAGGATCCGGGTCTGTGCGCCCGCCCCATCAACGGGAACAGAGCCGGAATAGTCCAGCGACGCCTTCATACAGCGCACCTGATCCTCCTCATCCAGGAAAAGAACCGTACAGGCAAGGGTTCCCTCATAGCTTGCCTTTGCGTTATCCATGTACACCGATTCGGGATGCAGACTCCCGGTATACCACAAAATTTTCTTCATATCCCGATAGAGATCAGGCAGGATGACATCCTTGGTGCATTCAATGCCGCCGACTTTTTCGGATCCTACGGTCCAAATCTCCTTCTCACTCATTTGATTTTTCAAACTCTTCGCCCCTTATCTTTTTTGCTTTCATCCTATGCAGGACACCGTCAATCTATGCACCGCTTTCGGGAATCGGTTTGCCCGAAAGTCCGCACCCGATTTTTTCCAGTGCGGATTTTTCAATCCGACTGACGTAGGAACGGGAAATTCCCAGCCGACCTGCGATCTCCCTCTGGGTCAGAGGTTCCCTGCCGTCCAGTCCGTAGCGTAGCCGAATGATGGTCTGCTCCCTGCCCGTCAAATGCTCGGAGATGATCTGTTTTGCCTTCTCACTGCTGATCTTAATGAACAGATCATCGGCAATGGTGTCCTCCACTGCCAGCACGTCGCTCCAGGTCAGGGGATTTCCGTCCTTATCCACGTCGATGGTCTCGGACAGGGACACATCCCCCAGCGTCTTCTTCTGGGAGCGGAAGTACATCAGAATCTCGTTTTGCAGGCATTTGCCCGCATAGGTGGCGAATCGTGTTCCGTTGTCCACGTTGAAGGAGTCGATTGCCTTGATCAGACCGATGGTTCCGATGGAGATCAGATCGTCCTGCGCCCCGTAGCCGGTGTAGTATTTTTTGACGATATGGGCGACCAGCCGCATATTGTGAAGAATCAGTTCCTCCCTTGCCTTTTCATCCCCCAATCTTGCCCGCCGAAAGTATTCCCGCTCCATTTCGGGAGTCAGGGGCGGAGGAAAGCTCCCCTGCTCCTCCACCCGCAAAAACAGGCAGACAAGTCCCGCAAGCATTCGAAAAATCCCCATAAAACAGCCCTCCATACCCAATATTCCACGGTCCGCCTGAAGCACAGCCTCTGGGGACAAACCGTCCCCGACCGCTGCCTTCCGGCGATTTTTTCGATTTGGTGTATTCTATGGGAAAAGGACATCAGAGATTCCCCGAAAAAATGAAAAAACTTTTCTGAATTCCCTTTACGGAAGACAAAAATTGTGATACAATAGGAGAAAATCATCGCAAAGGCAGGAATCCTCATGCTTATCGGAGCATTGGACATCGGGTCCAACACCATAAAAATCACCGTTTTTGATTATGACGGCAGTACCCTTTCCGAAAGAGGGCGAAAAAGCGTTCCGGCGGGGCTGATCAGCAATATCACAGAGGGGAAGCTCACCGAAAAGGGATACCGGATTCTGACAGAGTCCATGAACACCCTACGGGACTATGCCGCATCTCTGGGATGCCTGCAAGTCTACCCCTTTGCCACGGCATCCCTGCGTGCCGCCTCCAATTCGGAAGAGATCGTCAAGCGTGCCGCAGTTGATACCGGACTCTGTATCGACCTGATTCCCGGAGAAGTGGAAGCCGCCCTGACCTTCCGGAGCTTTACCGAGAATGTTCCCGATCCGGGGGACGGAATCCTTCTGGACATGGGCGGAGGATCCACCGAAATCATCGGATTTTCCGGGAAGACCGCAGAGCATCGGATTTCCCTGCCCTTCGGCGCACTGACCCTGCACAATCGCTTTGTCCGAAACATCCTGCCCACAAGGCATGAGGCAGAAAAAATCTCCGACTTTGTCCGTCAGGCTCTGATACCTGCGGATTTTCTGGCATCCTGCGACAAGCCGATCTATCTGAACGGCGGATCGGGAAAATGTCTGGTCAAACTGGCAATCGGGGCATTCGCAGAGAACGGGGAAAAGCAAAAGGAATCCCTGCCCTTCACCATGGACAAAGCGGTCCTTGACAATTTCCTGTCCGAGGTGCTGAACTGCTCGCCTTGGATCAAATCCCTGCTTCTGCGGCTGGTTCCCGAGCGCATCCACACCATTCCCACGGCACTGATCGCCCTTGACGTCATCCTTGATCAGGCGGGTGCCGATCGGCTGACCGTCACCGATGCCGGTGTCCGGGAAGGCTATCTGCTTGACAAGCTGGCACGGGACGGTGAACGCCATGGCTGAAATTCGCAAGGAATCGGACAAATTCGCCGACAGCAATCTGATGGAAGGCATGGTCTCTTTTCGCAGTGTCATTGCGGGAATGGAATCAGGAGTCTCCGACCGAAAGGTTCTGAAGGTGCTGTTCGATCAAAAAAAGATCAAGACATTGGGACGAAATCTGTCCTACATTCGAGCCAAGGGCTATCAATACGGCTTTGAGATTGAATACACCGACCGGGAAACCATCGACGCTCTTGCCGTCGGCGACAGTCACGGAGGAATTCTGACCCTCTGCTCCTCCCGCACCCTGCCGTCACTTGACAGGAGCGACCTGTCGGAAAGAGGAATCTACTTCTATCTGGACGGTATCGAGGATCCCTACAACTTCGGATATGCCCTGCGCTCCCTGTATGCGGCAGGTGTAGACGGCGTTCTGCTGCCGCCCCGGAACTGGATGACTGCTGCCGGAGTCGTCTGCCGTGCCTCAGCAGGGGCATCTGAGCAGCTGCCCCTTTGGGTCGCCGATCCCGATACCATCGTGAACCTTTTTCATTCCGTCGGCTATCGGGTGATCTGCGCCGATCTTGAAAACTCGGTCTCCATGTGGGATGCCGACCTGACTGCCCCCATTCTGATCATCGTAGGCGGGGAAAAGCGTGGAATCTCGTCCTCCCTGCGATCTTCCGCCGACGGAACCGTTCGGATCGACTACGGCAGGGTCTTCCCCGCCGCCCTGTCCGCCGCTTCTGCGGCATCCATCCTCTCCTTTGAGGTGCTGAGGCAAAACCCTGCAAAACGGGGGCTGTAATTCCGAAGATTCTCAACCAAAACAGACCAAACGGCATATGCTATTACAAATCCCATGCGATTTGGAGGTAGCTATGCCGTTTTTGGATGATTTATCCCTCTCCGACCAGCCGAATCTGCTGTCCGGTCGGAGTTGTTTGTTCGTCGATTATCCCGAGAAACTGACCCGACCGGATGCCGACATCCCCATAAGAGAGGGATGTAAAATCAGAATTCTGTCAGGCGGTGGAATGGGACAAAGACTGTCCCTTCTGGCAAAGGCAGTGCGGGAGGCGGATAATCGCTCCCTTTCCGTAACTCTGCTCTGTTTCCATCATTTTCCGAAGCCCTTCGGAGTCCTTTTAGGGGAGGAAATTTGCCTGCTTGCAGAGAATCCCTATGTTCTGACCCCGGACTGTCAGGTGACCGATCTGCATTCTCTCCCGGATTCCGGTAAACTGTCGGAATCCATGCCGTTCCTTCGGACGGTGGACGATCAGTTCCGGCGATACGGCGAGAGCTATCGGCTCCTCCGTTCTGCCTATCTGTCGCTGAACGCACTGGAATGCCAGGCATTGGAGCCCTATCTGCTGACCGACAAGCTGGATGCCTTTGCCCTACGGCTGGTCAGGAAACTGAAGCCTGCACGTGAGCCCCTGCCTGTGAGAAGCGACCTTTGCACCTCAACCCCGGTGAACGGCGGTGCCTACCGATCGCCCGATCCCATTCTGTCGGCAAAGGTCCGCATCTCCGTCAGTGAGCGTCCGCCCATTGCCCATCGGATCCTGTCCGCCCTCACCGGACAGCTTACCGCCCTGGGCATCTCCTTCGTTCGATATACCGACTTCTGCGGAAAGGTCTACGGGATTCTGATCCCCTCCATTGATACCTATGTTGGGCTGGGATGTCCCACCGATCGGATCGACCGTCTCCTGAACGCCTCCCGATTTGTCAGGGCAGAAATTCGGGAAATCCGTCCCCTTCTGCGTGCCCTTCGGCAGCAAAAGGACGAGATTGCCGGACAGATTGACGGACTGCGAAAAAAAATCGCCGGACTTTGGCAAAAATCCGACGAAATTTATCTGTCTGTCACCGATCGGGAGGTCTTTTCCCGATTTGAAAAAGATTTTCTCATTGATCTGTTCCAAAAATAACGGAAAGGAAACGCACTTCGTGAGTTGGCGAAAACTTTTGGGTAAAGCGGCAATCCCTTTTCCTTTTTTGGCAGTCCCCGATATAGATTTGCCCCTTTACCGGACGGGAGCGCAAACAAAGGCAGCATAGCCCTTGGTTTTCAGATACTCGCAGACCGTCTCGGCACGGTCCAGATCGGAGAAAATGCCGAAGACCGAGGGTCCGCTTCCGCTCATCATTGCCCCCATGGCTCCGCCGTGGAGCATGGCATTTTTGGCGAAGCCCACCATGGGACGCTGTCCGGGAACCACCTTTTCAAAGGCATTGTACAGTCGGTCGCAGACCTCTCCCACATCCCCCCGATTCAGGGCATCTGCCATCAGTTCTGCCGACTGCGTTCCGCATTCGGCATCCAATGCCGCATACGCCTCTTTGGTAGACACTCCCTCGCCGCCTTTGGCAACCACCAAAGCATACTCCGGGGACAGGGGCGTTACGGGTGTGAGAATCTCGCCGATTCCCCTTGCCCTGGCGCATCCGCATCTGATACAGAAGGGGACGTCGGCACCGATGGTTCGGGCAAGCGTCATCAACTCCTCTTCCGACATGGCGCAAAAAATGCGGTTCAGTCCGACCAGCACCCCTGCCGCATCGGCAGAGCCGCCGGCAAGTCCCGCTGCCAAGGGGATTTTCTTCTCAATCCGAATGGATAGATCCAGATCGTCTCTGCCGATCCCGGAAAGATAACGCTCCCCCGCCAGATAGGCAATATTTTTTCGGTCGGTGGGAAGGGTCGGTTCGGTGCATTCCAGCGTTATTCTGCCCGTTCCGTCGGTCAGAGTAATACTGACGATGTCGCACAGATTCACCGACTGCATGACGGTGTCAATGTTATGGTACCCGTCCGGTCGGCGGTCCAGCACCTCCAGAAACAGATTGATCTTGGCAGGACAGAAGACGGTCTGGCTCTCGTTCATGACAAAGGTTCCTTTCTTTTGGTCTTATCCGGTCTTTTGTTTTCTTTTTCGGTTTTTGGGCAAATTCCGGTTACTTAATCCATTTCAGCAGGGGGTTCCGCCTGATCCGCACGGCATCGTGGGGACAAAGCTCCTGACAGCAGAAGCATCGGATACAGGCAGAGGGATGAATCTCAGCTCGCCGCTTTTGCTTGTTCAAGGTAATGGTCTTCTTGGGGCAGGAGCGGACGCACTCGCCGCATCCGACACAGGCAGACCGGTCGATGGACGGTCTCGGCTCAAACATCTTGAGAAAACGGCTGTTGGTCAGAACGCTGGTAATCTGAATGGAGCTGTCCGGAAGCTTGAAATCGGGGATTTTCACATCCTCCACCCGCTCGCCGATGACTTCCGTTTCATCGGGATGGAAGTAGCCCCGCTCTGCGGCAATGTCCACCATTTTGACCTTGCCCTCCATGCCAAGCACCTGCTGACAGACGGCATCCAGGGCAAAGGGGTTCAGAGATGCCCCCAGCAGTCCGATTTTCCGTGGCGTGCCGTTGGTGGGACCGTTGCCCTCCATGCCCACGATGGCGTCCACAATGTTGACGGTGGTGGCACGGGAGGTGTGAAGGGCACACAGGTCCACGATCATCCCGGAAAAATCGTTCAGATCGGGGAATCTGGCGTGCATTTCGAACTTTTCCGTTCCCGGGATGGTGCCGAAATAGTTCTTCACCGCCGCCGTCATGGTGGTCAGCCCGTGGGATTTCAACTTACACAGATTCACGATGACATCGGCATCGGCAATGGGGGTGATAATGCGGAAGACCTTGGATTTGACCCCATCCGGAGCGTCCAGCTCCCGACAGGAGGTGTCAAAATTCAGACGTACTCCCGACTCTTCCGCCGCCTTTTCCATTCCGCAGACCCGATAGGCGGCACGCAGGGAACTTTCGGTATAGATTCCCCCGGGACTTTCCGCCAGCAGAAGGTCCTGTACGCCCCGATCATGCAAAACGGCGGCAACTGCCTTCAGGATAGCGGGATGCGTGGTTCCGCCCAGGGATGCATCCATTTTTCTCACCAGATTGGGCTTGATAACCACCTTTTTGCCCACAAAAAAGTCCTTATCGAGACCCATTCCGTCAAAGAAATCGGACAGGGTGGGAATCAGGGCATCGGGATCATAGCTTTCTTTTCGGCAAAGGAAGACCTTGGCATTGGGATCTGACATGAAAACCTCCGTAAAGGGAAAAATTCGGATAAGATCGCCCGATGGTCAGGTGGAGAACCCATCAATCGGACAACGTTGGGTTGATGGGCTTATTCTATCACAAATTCAGAAATTTTTCAATAGATTTTCGAAACCAACTTGACATTTTCTTCTGAAAGAGGTAGAATAGGAGAGAAAGAGCTTGATCTCATGGATAGAGATATTCGGATTTTGCTGTCATGAGGAGGACATACATGAAGTTTAACAAAAAATACACAACAGTCGCATTCTACGCCTGTCTGGTAATTCTGTTTGCCGTCGTCTGCGTCTATCTCCTGCTGTCACTGGACAAGGGTCGCTTCGCATCCCTTTCCGCCACCCTGCGCAGCATCATATCCAAAATCTTTATCGGTGCGATCATTGCCTACATTCTGGATCCCATTGTCAATTTCTTCGAAAACTGGGTCTTCGTTCGGAACGATTCCCGCAAAAAAGTGCTGGAAAAGCAGAAAAAAGCCAAAAAAGAAAGCTCCGGAATGTCCCTTGCCGAGCTGTTTGAGGAATCCGGAAAGGAATATGAGCAGATCCGCAAGACTGATTTCGAGGCAAAGCTGGAAAAGTACCGTCAGAATCCCACCCGAAAAATCGGAAAGCATTCCTTCAAGCAAAAAAAGGAACCGGTATTCAAGCCGCATCCCTTCCGTGGTCTTTCCATCCTCTGCACCTTTTTGCTGTTTATCTTCCTTCTTCTCCTGCTGGGCTGGGTCGTTATTCCTCAGCTTGGTCATACCATCTACGATTTGACCGTCCGCATTCAGTCCATCAAGCTGGATGAACTGCTGACTAAGATCCAGAACAACGAAACCCTTTCCGAAATTTACACCCTCTTGATCAACAACGGTCTGGATCTGGCATCCATCTTAAAGCAATTCCAGGATATGATCCTGTCCGTTCTCGTAAAGGCACCCACCTATCTGTTCACTGCCATCACCAGCATCTACCAGACCGTTTACGACTGGATCATCGGTCTGATCTTCGCCATCTACTTCCTGTCCTCCAAGGACCTGCTGTTCTCCCAGTTCAGATATGTAATGAACAGCTTCTTCCCCGATAAAGCCTGCTACTGGATCAAGTTCATCATCAGGGACGTGGACGTCAAGTTCGGCAAATTCATCGAAGGCAAGATCGTTGATTCGATCATTATCGGCATTCTGTCCTTCATCATCTTTTCCATCGTCCAGATTCCCTATGCCGCTATGATTGCGCTGATTGTGGGAATCACCAACATCATTCCCTTCTTCGGTCCCTTCATCGGTGCCATTCCCTCTGCCCTGATTATCCTGATCTCCGATCCCTCGAAAGTTATTCTGTTTATCATCCTGATCATCGTCATCCAACAGCTTGACGGAAATTGGATCGGTCCCTACATTCTGGGCGACTCGCTGGAGCTGCCTCCCGTCTGGATCATGATCGCCATCATCACCATGGGCGGACTGTTCGGTTTCTTCGGTATGTTCTTCGGCGTGCCGATTTTCGCCGTCTTCTTTACCCTGATCAAGGAGCTTGCCGTCATCTCCCGTCAGAAAAAGGAAAAAAAGAAGCTGGCTGCCGAAAATTCAGGCGAGAAAACCACTGAGGAAAATGACAATTTTCATGGAGATTGAGATTGAAAGGAATTCAGCCCCTGATCTGCTGCATTTTGACGGCAGTCACCTGATCTGACACGGTTATCCAAAAAACAATCCCCCGGGAACCTTTTCACAGGCTCACGGGGGTGCTTTATTTTATACTTCTTCCTTCTTGGTAAATGCGTCGCCGGCTTCCTCAATCTTCGCCTTATTGCCCACGACAGCGCAATGTCCCTTGTCGCAGACCGTTTGAATCAGCTTTCCGAATGCCTCGATGTCTGCCGAGGTGGTGGACAGGGTCTCATGACGGATCTTTCTGCGGGAGTCATCGGTCACCTTCTGGAAATAGTAGGTCTGAGCTTTCGATCCCTTATCCTTCGGCGTCAGCGGACGGTCGCTGCTTGCCAAAGTGGAGATGATATACTGGGTGATGTCGGGAACCTTCGCCGAAAAATCGGCAAGATAGTCCACGGTTTTCCGATAATTCTCCAGCGTTCCGCTCACATTGGGGTCCCGATAGGAGGAGAACAGCACATCGCCCGTAAAGCCTGTGGAGAATGCGGTACCGTATGCGCCGCCCCGGACACGGATCTCATTCCAGAGGTAATCGTAGGTCAGAATCTTGGACAGCACCTGCATGGAACCGTTGTACTCCATGCCTTCCTTGATCAGGTTGCAACCGCAAACCACATAGTTGACCCCTGCCGGCACGATGAACGCCTCGTTTTCGGTATAGACGGGAACGGGTGCGGGTGCGGGTGCGGCAGGCTTCTTCTCGCCTCTTTCAAACACGGGAAGGGATGCGGCAAGGAGGTTATATGCCGACTCTTCGCCGGTAAGACCGATGGTCAGGTTCTCTGCCTTAATGCAGTCAGCAACGGCGGCAAAGCCCTTTTGCACGTCGGCATAATCGGTTTTGATTTTGCCGCAAAGCTCGCTCAGGAAACGGTAGTAGGAGATTCCGCCGAACAGCTCGTTGTAGGCACCGTCCACCGTGTGATAGGATTTGACACGGGTGATGGCGAAGGAATCGCCGCGCTGACTGATGCTCTGCTGCATCCAGTTCTTGGTTTGCTGGACGATCTGACCGACAATCTCCTGTTCGGGTTTCGAGGCAGTGAGAATTTCGCCTGCCAGAGCGATG